>JAGORJ010000016.1 GCA_018062885.1 Patescibacteria group bacterium
TCATTCTTTTGTTAATTTGTGGATGATCATTTTTGTCTTTCAGGAAAATAAAGTGAAATTTGTCGGATAAATGTTTGGTACTAGAGACAAGATCAAAACCGTTCATTTCGTTGTGGTTGAGTTCTGGGAAAGTATTGTAAAAGGCAGGAATTTTTGTGTCCTCGTTAAATTTTATTTTCCAGTTGTAAGCTAAAGTTTCATAATAATGGCAAGCATAAATAACAGGAATTTTGTTTTTTAAAACTTTGGCTAATTTTTCTCCTTGTTTTTTGAAGTCTTTAGTTTTTATTTCAGAAAGTTTAGTCAAATCTTTACTCACTTTACTTTGTTTCATCAGGGCAAGTAAGGCCTTGGCTTGCAAGCCTAAACCCATGCGTGGTTGAACGCCAAGATCTGGCATTTGCACGTAGGCAAGGCCCTGTGATTTGGCAAGCTCAATCAGCTTACCACCAACAGCTAAAACGGCAACGCTTAATTTTTTGGCTAAAGCTTTTTGTAAGCCATCAATCACTTCTTCGGTATTACCAGAGAAAGAGCTGGCGATAATAGTATATTCTTTGAGAGTTTTGTCTGATAGTCTTGGTAAGCCATAAGTATGGTGCACAATGATTTCGGCCTCTAAATGATAGTTTAAAATATCAGCGGCCAGATGTGAACCGCCCATACCCAAAACAATAAATTTATTTTTTGGTTTATAATTTTTGGCATTATTTATTTTGGCTTGCCAAGCAAACTGCTTAGGGAAATTTTCAATTACTTCAAACATATTATTTATTTTTTACTAATTTCATAATTTCTTGTTCTATATATACGCTGTCTATTTTATATTTGTGCCAGAGCTCTGCGGGCTTGCCGGATTCTCCAAAAGTATCTTGTACCCCGATTAACTTCAGGGGCACTGGATAGCTACCAACCACTTGCTCTAAGATAGCTGAGCCTAGGCCGCCGGCAATTTGATGCTCTTCTAGAGTAATTAATCTTTTGGTTTTTTGCAAAGATTTGAGGATAGTATTTTTGTCCAGCGGTTTGATAGTATGGCAGTTAATAATTTCCACACTAATTTTTTTCTTTTTTAAATTTTGGGAAGCGATTATTGCTTCATTTAAAATCGGTCCACAGCCAACTAAAGTAATGTCAGTGCCGGTTTGTAAAATATTGGCTTTGCCAATTTGGAATGGACTTTTGCTATTTGTGATTTCTGCAGAAGTTTGTCGATGTAAGCGCAGGTAGACAGGATTTTTTATTTTAGAAATTGCAATCACGGCTTTTTTTGTTTCTTCATAATCAAGGGGAGAGATCACCATGAGATTTGGTAAGACACGAGTGATAGCAATGTCTTCTAAGGCTTGATGTGAAGCGCCATCTTCGCCTACTGAAAGTCCAGCATGAGTGGAAACTATTTTGACATTGCTTTTAGAGTAACAAACACTGACGCGCAACTGATCCCAATTTCTACCTGGTGAAAACACAGCAAAGGACGAGGCGAAAACTGTTTTGCCTGCCAAGGCAAGGCCTGCGGCTACTCCCAGCATGTTTTGCTCAGCCACTCCAACTTCTATAAAACGGCCTGGATATTTTTTGCCAAAGGCTTGTACGCGAGTACTTTCAGCTAAATCAGCTGAGACTACTACGATGTTTTTGTTGGTTTTTGCCAAAGCTAATAAGGCGTCGCCATAAGCATCTCTAGTTGATCGGTTTTTTTGATTAAGCATAAGTTTGTAATTCCTCCAAAGCTTTAGTAGCCTCTTGAGCATTTGGTGCTTTGCCATGCCAAGTATATTGGTTTTCCATAAAAGAAACACCTTTGCCTAAAACAGTGCGAGCAATGACGGCGACTGGGGATTTTTGGTAAGACGCAGCTTTTTTTAAAGTCTTGATAATTTCTGACATTTTGTGGCCATTGACTTCCAAGACTTGCCAGCCAAAACTTTTGTATTTCTTTTTGAGATTTCCCAGAGGCATGATATCATTGGTCTTGCCGTCAATTTGGATGCCGTTGTAGTCAATGATGTTGATCAAATTGCCCAAACGATATTTAGCAGCTGTCATGATAGCTTCCCAAGTTTGACCTTCATTATGTTCTCCGTCAGAGGTGACGCAAAAAATTTGCGCTTTATTTTTGTCCATTTGAGCCGCCAATGCAAAGCCGACTGCTTGGGAAATACCTTGGCCCAAAGGCCCGGCGCTAACTTCTACGCCAGCTAAACTTAAGTTGTGGGGATGTCCTTGCAGGGAGCTGTTTAGTTTTCTGAGGGTCTTTAGTTTAGCTAAAGGAAAATAGCCAGCACGAGCAAGACTAGCATACAGCACGGGGCAGATATGACCAGCGGATAAAATAAGTTTATCTTTTTTATTAGAGTCTGTATTTTTTGGATCATGGTCTAAGATATTAAAATACAAAGCAGTAAAAATATCGGCCATACCCAAAGATCCACCAGCGTGACCGGAGCCTGATGTTTTTAACATGCGAATAATATCTTGACGAATGTCATTGGCAATTATTTGCAAATCAGCTAATGAATATTTTTCCATACTAAGTATAGTTTAGCATTTTTTGACTAATAAAAAAACAGTCTGTTTCTCACAGACTGTTTTTATTTTTTTAAACTATAAATAATTTAACAAAGAATCGTAGTTGATAAAATTAAAAATTTTATAAAAGCCACTTACAAATAAGCCGAAACTATCAGTCAACATCAATACGCCGATGATGATCAAAAATATTCCACCAAGCAAAGAAATTTTTGGTAATATTTTATTTATTTTTGCTAAGTGCTTTGTGGCTGAGCTGACAAATAAAGCAATCAAGAAAAATGGTATGCCAAGTCCCAGAGAAAAGACACTTAATAAAATAATCCCAGAGCTCAAAGTAGCGGTGGAAGAGGCTAGTAATAAGATTGTGCCCAAAATAGGACCGATGCATGGCGTCCAGCCAAAGGCAAAAGTGGCGCCAAAGATAAAAGCGCTAATTGCTTTGCCCGGCTGTAATTTATTTAGAATGTTTAAGCGTTTGGTTTTTTGTAAAAAGTTTAAAAATGGCCAATGCCAGATATCAAGCATAAATAAACCAAAAAGGATGATGAAAGCACCGCCAATGCGAGCAAGCAAAAGTCGGTAGGAAATCAAGGCGCCACCACCCAAGGCAAAGAGGCTACCCAAAATAATAAAGACCAAACTAAAGCCTAAGATATAAAATAGGCTATTGATCAGGATCTTTTTTTTGATGTCTTTTTGAGCTAGATTGTTTGGGCTCAAAGACACGCCACCGATAAAGCCTAAGTAGCTAGGCACCATTGGTAGAGTGCAGGGAGCCAAAAAAGTCAGTAAGCCGGCGATGAAACTAGATACTAATAAGCTTAGCATTTATTTGGTGTGTAAAAAGTTATAGATATCTTCTAAAGCTTTGACAGCGTCTCCAGCAGCAATGTTGTTTTGATGATAAAGTCCATCAGTACAATCTCCAGCTGACCAAACTCCTGGTATTTGACTTTGTTGGTTACGCGGATCGGTGATGATGGCGCCGATTTCATTGCTCGGGACAAGCTCTTTAGCAAAAGCAGTGTTTGGCATGGCACCGATCTCTACAAAGACACCCTGGATTTTGAGCGTAGTTGTTTCGGAAGTATTTTTATCTTGATAAATTATGCCTTCAACTACATTTTTTCCTTGGATTTCCAAAGTCTCTACATTAGTCAAAGCTTTTATTTTTGGATTAGCGAGTAATTTTTTGACAGTAATTTCATCGGCTTTAAAATCTGGACCACGATGTAAGATAGTCACGCTATTGGCGTAAGCTGCCAGCTGGGCAGCTGATTCAAAGCCAGCGTTGCCACCGCCAATGACAACTACATCTTTGTTTCTATACAAAGGTCCATCGCAAGTTGCACAATAAGTTAAGCCCTTGTGTTCCAAACGCTCGGCACCAATGGCCTTTAGTTTTCTTCTTTGTGAGCCCGTGGCAATCAAAATTGTTTTGGCTAAATAAATTTCATTTTTGTCAGTCGTAATTTCAAAGAGATCATTATTTTTTTTGAGAGCGGTCACTATTTGTTGCTGAAGAATTTGTAAATTTTCTCCCTGATAAGCTTCTAGATGTTTTTGTAAATTTTGTGCTAGTTCAGTGCCTGAGATAGCAATGGTGCCAATCCAATTTTCTATTTGAGGAGAAACGATTGACTGACTTTCAAAGTCTTTGGTGACCAAAAGAGTTTTTAGTTCTTTACGAGCAGCATAAACTCCCGCAGCCACTCCGGCTGGTCCAGCGCCAATGATGATGAGATCAAAAGTAGTATTCATAAAGTTTCCGGTTTAGTCGTTTTCTTATTTAGATGATAAAAATATAAACTAAGGACAAATAAAATAGTGGAAGATAAGGCAGAGAACATGCAATAGATACAAATAAAGCCAATCACCCAGATTTGTAAATAGATGAGCCACAGCGTAAAGAGAAAACCTAAACTTGGTATTAGCGTCAAATATTTGAAACTATATTTTTGTTGTATTTGCCAATAGATGAGACTTGCAATGATGATAGATAGATAATAAGCTACACCAAAACTGGCCGTCGGTATGCCCCAGATATTTGAGTAGGCGCTGTTTAATACTTCTTGGCAACCAGATAGAGCAGAGCAATTGATGGTACCGACGAAATATTTGGTGGTCAAATAAACCGAGTCTAAAAAACCCAAAGTCGCCGTAGCAATAAATAAACCTAAAAGTATTTTGTTAGTTTTGTTCAAGGGCATTTTTAATTTGGTTATAGCTACTAATTTTTATAATCTTGCCATTGAGGAAAAAAGTTGGTGTGCTATTTAGTCTCAATGTTTGCGCCAGCAAAGCATCTTCGTTGACTTTGTTTTTGACAGAGTCACTTTGTAAATCATTTTTAAATTTTTCTAGATCCAGTCCAAGCTCAGTGGCGTATTGTTCAAATTTTTCACTAGGATTTTTTTCGTTTGACCATTCTGATTGCAAGTCAAATAATTTGTCATGCATTTCCCAAAATTTATTTTGTATAGCAGCTGCTTCTGAAGCTTGGGCGGCAATTTTGGCATTGGGGTGAATGCTTTCTAGTGGGAAATGGCGATAAACTATTTTTACTTTGTCAGATAGTTCCTCAGCAATAGTTTTGAGGATAGACTGATAAGAAGCGCAAGCAGGACATTGGAAATCACTGTACTCAATCAATACATTAGTAGCTGTCTCAGAGCCTTTGGTATTTTCATTGGCTCTCAATGCACTAGGGTCATTGATGACAGCGTTGTTAGAGGGCTCTTTTTGAGCCACAAAGACCATCAGGGCAGTCAAAGCTATCAAGACAAGGCCAGTAATAGTCCAAATTAAAAGGCTATTTGTTTTTTTATCCATAAGTAAATTTTTATTTGTTTAAATAATGAGTTTGACTTTATAATAGCAAAAATTGCGCTAAAATAAAACCCGTCCAGGCAAACGCCTGGACGGGTTTATGTAAAAATATTTTATTTTAACAAAGCGTCTAATTGTTGGGCGACGGTGTCATATGGTAAAGCACCATTGATTGGTAATCTTTGCTCACCAGCTACAATGACAGAGTATGGGGTACCACGACCACCAGCATCAACTGCTTGAGCTATTTGATCTTGGACTTTTTGTGCAAATTTTCCTTCAGTGACACAAGCGTTAACTTTGCCGGCGTTGACGCCGATAGAGTTTAGAGCGGTATCGATACTAGCTAAAGGAGTTTTGTTGGCAAACATATAGTCCAGGAAGGCCCAGAACTTATCATTGCCAGCTTCAGCGCCGACACATTCAGCGTACTCAGCTTTTTTAGTAGCTTCTGGGTGAAGTTGGGCTAAAGGAAATTGTCTAAAGACCCAATTTACGTCTTTACCGTAGTTTTTTATCACCTGATTCATGGTATCATGAAACTTTTGGCAATAAGGACAGTCAATGTCAGAGAATTCCACAATAGTAATCTCAGCTTTTTTGTCTCCTCTTAGCCAATCATCTTTGTCTACTTCAACGCCAGCGATATTATTGGCTACTTCTTCGCTTGGATTAGCGACTTGGTTGTTGCCAGCATTATTTATTGGCTGGGTATTAGCGTCAGTTTTGATAGCTTGGTTGATAAATATACCAATCATAACAAAAAATCCTAAAGCAAACATCACGCCGAGGCCGCTAGCTAAACCGACTTTAAAAGCAGATTTTGGGGCGAGGCTGTCAATGAATTTTTTATTATGTGGACCTTGATTGTATTCTTCCATATTTTTATCTTTCCCTTAATGTTTAAAATTTATTGTTATCTTATTATAACAGATTGCTTTTTAAAAAGGCAAGGTCTAAATTTTCTTTAAAATCTTTTTTTCAAGCTTCCAGCCCTCAGCTGCTAGTTTTTTGATTTTAGCATCAGTTCCCCAAGCATAGCCTCCGAGTTTATAGCCGCTGGCCACTACGCGATGGCAGGGAACCTTCTTTGGATCAGGGTTCTTGTGCATGATATTGCCCACAGCGCGAAAGGCCAGCGGTGAACCGGCCTTGATAGCGACTTCTTTGTAGCTTAATAGCTCTCCTTTTGGTATTTGGGAGACCACTTTGTAGACTTTTTCTCTAAAAGTATTTTTGAGTATAAATTCTTTTGTCTGACTAGCCATACTTGACAATTTATTGATTATATGCTACTATTATACATTAATTTAAGCAATAAGCCAATTTTATGAATATACAAGAAAAAAGGGGCGAATTGAATAAAGTATTAAAAAACTGGGAAAAGACCATCATTTTTGCTGTTTTATGTGCTACTATTTTGGTTTTTGACTTTCCTAGAGCCGTATTTTCACAGACAAATTTTGCTAATCAGACTGATTTAGGCTCAAAAGTTGGGCCAAAAGCTGATTTAGTTTTAAAACAATATTATAGTGAACCAAGTTTACCAAGCAGCCAAGAGCGTCAAGCTCAAGGAATTGTCCATGTACCAGTGTCTGCTTATAATAGTGAGGTTGGTCAAACTGATAGTTCACCCTATACTACCGCCTTTGGTACTACAGTGCGTGATGGTATTATCGCGGCTAACTTTTTACCCAAAGGTACTATGGTGCGTTTTCCAGAAGAGTTTGGTGATAAGATTTTCGTGGTAGAGGATAGGATGAACGCTCGTTATACTTATAAGGCAGATATTTGGATGGCCGAGAAAAAAGATGCTATTCAATTTGGTGTTAAATATTTAAAAATGGAAATTTTGTAATAAATAAAAGAAAAAAGGACTTTAATCATAAGTCCCTTTTTCCTTAGAACAGTTAATCAAATTGTTTTAAGGAAAGAGAGTGTTTAACAAAGAAGGAGTTAATCATGCCGAAGCTAAGAGAATTATTAGCAAGGCGTTATGATATACGAACTTCGCTTTACGATTTGGAGGGTGTAGATGTTCCTATGAGGCCTGTAAATTTCACGTATTCTCGTTCAGAAGAACTGCGTGATCAGGACACTCTGGAATTTGATGATTTTCCAGATGGCTACGACCCTGAAGAGTTGAGAAAAACCTTCCTTCCGCGTCGTCGTGGCTAGTTCAACAGTTCTCGAGTACATTTACATTCAGATAACAGGAGTCAGAAGTGAAGCATTTCTTTTTGGTGAGCTTGCCTTTTGTCATTTACAGTTTGCTGAACTTCATCAGCCAACTGCTTCATGGAACAACTGGGGCAACTCAGAACCATGGAACATGGGCGATTATCGTGATTGCGGTCCATCTGGGTCTGATTGCGGCCTTGCCAATCTATCTGGCTCAACTCAGAAAGGACTATGTTCTCTGCAAGATCTAAGCAGAGCCACCCTGTTTTTCTG
Organism: Patescibacteria group bacterium; assembly: GCA_018062885.1. Classification (GTDB taxonomy): domain Bacteria; phylum Patescibacteriota; class Patescibacteriia; order UBA1558; family GWA2-36-10; genus CAIRBL01. The sequence goes on from JAGORJ010000016.1 coordinate 7,819, forward strand.
CTGACGCTCCCTCATAAGGCAAGCGTCAGCCTCTTTTACTAGTAGATAAATTTTTTGTCTTTTAGTAAAAGAAAAGAACCTTGAAAAGATTTTGTTCAACAGATAAATGTAGAAAAAGCGTATTTTAAAGTAGTATTTTTTCTATAGTTATTTTTTGGTCAACTGATCAAAAAGTTCATTGAACTCAAGAACTCAGAACTACTTGCCTATCAGGCGAGAGAAGGGCTAATCATGTTTACGAGCAACATGCCTCAGGCTTGGTATGAGGCAATGGTCAGGAAGTTTGGCAGTGAGGGATCGGCTCAAGAGCACTTGGAAAAGTGTGATGGAGTCATCTACCGCATTGTCACCTCTGACAATACCACTGGTCCAGAATGGTGTGACTTTGCGAAGGCAAACAACTTGCCTCTCAGTACCAGTGAGGAGCAATTCCTTCGTTCGGACGAATTCAAGCCGACCGATGGCGTTACCTATTACATCGCCATCATCAAAGGCTTGTTGTTTGAGGAGAAGCAGCGTCACGCGCAACAAATTCTTGACTTTGCTGCTGGCCTCGATTTTATTGAGCCAAGCCTCGAGGTCGACTACTTGGTCCGCAGACACTTCTCAGCTGAGATGACTAGGGCGATGGGCTTGAAAAAGCTTGTCACCATGCATGCGCCCATTCCTAACAAGAATGCTACGGGCCGAGCATTGCGGGTAGAGGATCGTCACCAGGGGGAGGGTTTGATTATCGACCCCTTTCCTTACACCCATGATTATCCCATTTGGATCCGGGATATCGGCTTCGTGGTTCTCGTTGGGATGTCCAAGGCCTAGGTCCCACACTGTATTAGTTCTTATTTTTGTGCCGACGCTTGCTTGCAAGCGTCGGACTCTTTTACTAGTAGATAAATTTTTTGTCTTTTAGTAAAAGAAAAGAACCTTGAAAAGTGTGTTGAAAAAATGGAGACATGACACCATGGAAGATCTTGATCTGACTGTGACTGCCTGGCTTAGGTCAAACAAGAAGCTTGTGCGCGACATAGCGCTTAGCATCAGGTCTCAATGTGATTCGGGTAAGGATCTGGTCACTCGCTTGATCTCTCAGTTACGAATTACGATGTTAGAGGGCGGAGTTAGCAGTGATAAGGTAGATAATCTCACTGCTCAGAAGATGCGAACTTTTTGTAACATGGTAGGTATCGACTTACCTAAAGTTGCGTCTGGTCTCAAAACTTCTGTTCCGGCTGTGCCAGAGCTTACGTATTCTGGACATGATCAGGATACCCAAGAGTTTTGGGATGGCACCCCACAGATCATCAAAGAGGTCGTTGGCAAAAAAGCTAAGGAGGAAGTCCAGCGCCTGATTGATATTATGCGCGGCGTGCTAGTGAAGCAAGGTCAGGTATGGTCAGTGAGCTTGGTATTGTCAGTGAGCTTGGATCTGAGCGATGTCACTAGGGCGGTAGACGCTGCCTTGAATGGTGGTAATATCACAACCTTGGTGGCCGGTTTGAATGTATCAGGAGCTAAGCTCGGGATCAGGCGAGAGATCGCAAGGGCTCTGCTGGAAGATGTCCGCGCTATCTTGGCAGCGATGCCAAATTTGAGTGATGACATCGGGCGTAATCAAATTGCCTCGGCAATTCATTGCGCTCTGAACAAGTTTCCGCCTCCGACCGATTTGGTGAAGCAGGCGGCGATTGTGATTTTGCGCAGGGCAAATGTTGATTTCATGGTTTTGTTGAGGAAGACACAATGGTTTCGGGATACCGAAGCCTGAGCGTCCCTCATTTTGACAACAGACTGGGTGGGCCATCGCTAATACCGGTGGCCCTATTTTTTATGTCATTTTTGCCTATTTTTATTGAGGCAAAAAGGGTTTGACAAGCTCGAGAATTTAGTATATAATACGGCTACCTTTATTAAGGAGGAAAAAGATCACATGTTAAGACAATTAATTAAGCTAAAATTATAAGGTTCAGAAAGTGATATTCTCTACTTTTTGAGCCGCCTAAAAAGCGGTTTTTTGTCTCTTTGAAAATTAGATTAGTTGTTAGCAAGCAGTTTTTTATGGGTAGGCTTTGCGCGATCCATTAAAAGGCTGCTTAGTGCCAATTAATTTAAAAGGCATTTAGGACTTTGACAAGTAAATATTTTTTAAACAATAAATGTTTAAGAGCATCTTAATCATCTATAAACTCGATAGTTTATAGATTTCAATTTTAAGTATAAATTTGTATTACTCATAAGAAATTTTAGTGCATCAAAAGTTTTCAGAATTTTTGGTGGTTACTAATAAGGGTATACGGTGGATGCCTTGACACCAAAAGACGATGAAGGACGTAGCAATCTGCGATAAGCTTCGGGGAGGTGATAAGCAACCTATGAGCCGGAGATTTCCGAATGGGGAAACCCTTCCGTATGAAGTACGGAAACCACTAAGTGAATACATAGCTTAGTAGGAGGTAACCTGGGGAATTGAAACATCTTAGTACCCAGAGGAAGAGAAAGAATTAATATGCTAATTAAAACTATTGAGAATTTCGGTTGTCATTAGTTTTAATTAGTATCTCGATTCCCTGAGTAGTGGCGAGCGAAACGGGAAGAGCCTAAACCTTAGAATAGATAAATTATTTTGATCTTTTGGACTTCGGTTCAAGAGTGAGAGATAGTGCAATGGTTGTAAGCCTAATGCTATCTACGGGTGTTGTAAGAGGCTATCGTTTGGAAGCTTACAGGTTCCGAGCAGTTAATGAATATTATTTAGTAGAACAGTTTGGAAAATCTGACCAAAGACGGTGAAAGTCCGGTATACGAAAAATAATAATCAGCTGTTGATAGTTTTCTTGAGTACCACGAGACCGGAGAAATCTTGTGGGAAGCTAGCATCACTATGTGCTAAGGCTAAATACTTTTGGTGATCGATAGTGAACAAGTACCGTGAGGGAAAGGTGAAAAGCACCCCGAGAGGGGGATGAAATAGTTTCTGAAACCGTATACTTACAAGGAATCGGAGCCCTATATCGAGTTTACTCGAGATGGGTGACGGTGTGCCTATTGAAGAATGAGCCAACGAGTTAGCTATATGTAGCTTATTTAACTCCTTTGGGAGGTAGGTAAAGTGAAAGCGAGGATTAATAGTCCGTAACAAACTTTATACTTTGTCCAATTTATTGGGCAGGGTATAAATTTTGTAGGCTGCATATACTAGACCCGAAACCGGGTGAGCTTACCATGACCAGGGTGAAGCGACCGTAACAAGTCGTGGAGGCCCGAACCCACTAGCCGTGCAACACTAGGGGATGAGTTGTGGTAAGAGGAGAAATTCCAATCGAACTCGGCAATAGCTGGTTCTCCTCGAAATAGTTTTAGGACTAGCCTCAAAGTTTAAGTTTTGGTGGTAGAGCACTGGATGGAGTGGGGTGGCATTGCGTCCATACCCACTTCAATCAAACTCCGAATGCCATTACGTATACTTTGGGAGTCAGACCATGGGGGCTAAGCTTCATTGGTCAAAAGGGAAACAGCCCAGATCTCAATCTAAGGTCCCAAAATCTAAGTTAAGTGTAAAAGGTGGTAAAGTGACTTATACAACTAGGAGGTTGGCTTAGAAGCAGCCATCCTTTAAAGATAGCGTAATAGCTCACTAGTCAAGTTACTTCGCGCCGATAATTTAACGGGGCTAAACTTAGTACCGAAGATGAGAACTTTCGTCTTTATTGACGAAATTGGTAGAGGAGCGTTCTATACTGCGTTGAAGCGGTACCGTGAGGAGCCGTGGAGTGTATAGAAGTGAGAATGTTGGCATGAGTAGCAAAAATCGGGGTGAGAATCCCCGACACCGCAAACCCAAGGTTTCCTGGGCAACGTGAATCGACCCAGGGTTAGGCAATCCTAAGGCGAGGCCGAAAGGCGTAGTCGATGGAAGAGCAGGTTAATATTCCTGCCCTACTGCTAATTTTCGATGAGGGGACGCAGAGTGAAATTTTTTCGCGCTATTTGGTTATGAGCGTTGGTCGTTAGTAGTGTGTTTTTTAGGTAAATCCGGAAGACATTAAGCACGAAAGCGATCAGAAGATTGCGGCTACGGCCAAAGTCAATGAAAAGCGAAGCTTTGTCCAGAAAAGCCTCTAGAGCTAAGTTAGTAGTATCTGTACTGCAAACCAACACAGGTGGGTGAGGAGAGTATCCTCAGGTGTACGAGAGAACCTTCGTTTAGGAACTCGGCAAAACAGCGGCCGTAACTTCGGAATAAGGCCCGCCCTGCTTTGCAGGGCCGCAGCGAAAGATTTCAAGCGACTGTTTACCAAAAACTTAGGTCCCTGCTAAAGCGTAAGCTGATGTATAGGGGCTGATGCCTGGCCAGTGTCCGAACGTTAAGGGGAGGGGTTCACGCCCTGAACTGAAGCGCGGATGAACGCCGGCCGTAACTATAACGGTCCTAAGGTAGCGAAATTCCTTGACGGGTGAGTTCCGTCCTGCACGAATGGCATAACGACTTGAAAACTGTCTCAACGAAGGACTCGGCGAAATTGCAAGACGAGTAAAGATGCTCGTTACCCATAGCTAGACGAAGAGACCCCATGAAGCTTTACTACAATTTGGTATTGATTTAGGATCATATTTGTTCAGGATAGGTGGGAGACTTTGAAGCTGTAACGTAAGTTACGGTGGAGTCATCCTTGAGATACCACCCTGATATGATTTTAAATCTAACTTAGTCCCATGAATCTGGGACAAGGACAGTATCTGACGGGTAGTTTAACTGGGGCGGTTGCCTCCCAAAATGTAACGGAGGCGTTTACAAAGGTTGGCTAGCTCCTGATGGAAACAGGAGTCGTCGTGCAAACGCATAAGCCAGCTTTACTGCAAGAGCTACAACTCGAGCAGTTGCGAAAGCAGAAGTTAGTGATCCGACCGTACGATATAGGACGGCGGAAGCTCAACGGATAAAAGTTACTCTGGGGATAACAGGCTGATCCTGCCCAAGCGCCCACAGCGACGGCAGGGTTTGGCACCTCGATGTCGGCTCATCGCATCCTGGGGGTGGAGAAGCTCCCAAGGGTTAGGCTGTTCGCCTATTAAAGCGGTACGCGAGCTGGGTTCAGAACGTCGTGAGACAGTTCGGTCTCCTATCTGCTATGGGCGTTGAATTTTGAAGGGTCTCCTTTCTAGTACGAGAGGACCGAAAGGAACGAACCTCTAGTGTACCAGTTGTTTTACCAAAAGCATCGCTGGGTAGCTACGTTCGGTTAAGATAAGTGCTGAAAGCATATAAGCACGAAGCTGTCCCTAAGATTAGAATTCATTATAGATTCCTGGGAGACTACCAGGTTGATAGGCTATATGTGTAAGTGCAGTAATGCATTAAGCAAAGTAGTACTAATAAATCGAAGTAACCACTAAAAATTTTGAAAATTTTTAATACAAATTTTATTACGCCATTGGCGTATTGTTCTTAAACTATTGTTTAAATGATAAAAATCGTTTTACTTTTCATTGGTTTAATTTTATTGTTAGGCGTAATCATGTTGTTTACACCAATCAATAAACTTATCCTAGCTTAAAACGACACTTGAGATTATAAATTTCTCAGAGGACGATAGAGTTCTGGTGATTCTACTTTAAGAGGTACACCTGATCCCATCTCGAACTCAGCAGTTAAGCTCTTAGAGGCTGATGGTAGTAGTCCATTTAGGACTGCCAGAGTAAGTCATCGCCAGAACCCTGTTGTTCTCTGATACAAAAAAGTTTATAAATTTGAGTGTCGTTTTTTTGTTGCTTTAAAAAGCATTTTTAGTTATGATTTAGCCATATGATATTTATTTGGACTTTACTTATTATTTTGCTCTATTTTCTAGTAGTTTTTGGCTTTTCGGCTTTTTTTATTCCACATTTTTATTATAAAGAAATAGCTGTTCCAGAGACTATCCCCGAAAGTATGCAAGCAAAAATAGCTGAATTAAAAAATCAAGCTCATTCAGGTCAAGAATTTTTGACTTTAACTTATAATTATTTAGGTACTAAATATCATTCAGAGCGCTGGAATACTTTATTTAAGCCACATTATTGGTTTAAAAGTTTAACAGATATTTGGCAGATAAATGGTTTTGTGCCTTGTCACCAAAGTAGTTTTGTTTTAAAAATTTTTTTAGTAAAGAGTAAATTTTTTAAAGAAGAAGATATAAAAATAAAAT
>JAGORJ010000042.1 GCA_018062885.1 Patescibacteria group bacterium
AAACAAAAAAACACCTACCAGATAATTTTTATATATCAATAAAAAAATATCCTTTTCTAGGATATTTTAATTGGTAATATAAAATTATTTTTTTAAGGACAAGTGCCTGTAAAAGTTGCGCAATCCACAGAAGTACCATAATATCCCTCAAAACAAGCCTGATCTAATGAATCAATACAACAATCGTTATTAAAATCTGCCTTCCAAAAACTTTCAAACCAAGACTCTGGGTCAGCAGCGCAAGAATACATGCCCATAGCAAAGTAAGTCAGATCTTCAAAATTAACAAGACCATCTTCAACGCCATTGGAGCTAGTCATATCCGGACAAAAAGGCCTACTAAAACCATTGCAGGCAGCCTCAGGAATATCAAACTCATCACCATATGCATTACAACTAGAAACCTGAAACTTATTATTTGTTTTAACAATATAATAGCCCGTATCATCATCCGTAGCATCATCATCAACCGGAACATAACTGCCAATATAGTCTTGAAATTCAGTGGCCATGTCTACTCTAGATATAGCTTCATCTAAAACATTACAATTACAAGTACCAGAAGTTGAGCCACCCTCTGTAACCAACATATATGGAGTATTTCCTGTCAATGACTCCATAGCCACGGGTACACTATCATGATCCATAATTGCTAAACTCAAAGCTTTTCCTATAGTCAAAGTATTTGACAAACGGACCGCATCTTTAGCCTCGCCAATTCTCTTGGCTGGGTCTACTGCCACAAAAATAACAGAGCCAATAAAAGCTATTAAAGCGATAACTATCATTAGCTCTATCAGTGTAAATCCTTTTTGGATCATTTCAATGACATCATTGGGTGAGAATATGTAAATAATTATACACAATAATTATAATAAAAATATCAAAAAATGTCTACAATTATCTGAAAATAAAAAACACCTACAAAGGTGTATTTGTGGCCTGCCATCCATAAGTTTATTGAAGGATGGCAGGGGCGCTAGGAATCGAACCCAGGCAAAAGGTTTTGGAGACCCTTGTACTACCACTATACGACGCCCCCATAAAATTAAATAGCTATTCTTTTTAATAATTCCTTATAGGCGGAACCATAATTTTTTAAACTCCGCTCTCTTTGCTTAGCTAAATCAATATCATTAAAAGCTTCAAAATATACTAGTTTAAAACTTTTTTCTCTACCAACAAAATAACTTTTACCATCTTTATGTTCACTCAACCTTCTTTTCAGATCTTGAGTATAGCCTATATAAAATTTGTCACTGTATAATTTTAAAATATACACATAATACATAATCACTTTTCTTCAAAAAGTTATATATGGTTTTGGATCCCGCTCCTCGCGAGGGGCGGGATGGAGACCCTTGTACTACCACTATACGACGCCCCCTTAGAAAAATAAGCCTCGCCAGTAATAAAGGTAGGAGGGATTATTTTGTCTCTTTGTGTGCTGTATGCTTTTTGCATTTGCTACAATGCTTTTTCATTTCCAATCTCTCTTTCAATGTTTTTTTATTGCGATGAGAATGATAATTAATATTATGACAAACAGTACATTCTAATTTAGCTAAAAAATCTTGTGACATCTGATTATTCTTAATTTTACTTAAATAAAGTGGAGCCGAGAACAGGACTCGAACCTGCGACCCACAGTTTACAAAACTGTAGCTCTACCAACTGAGCTATCTCGGCATGATATAAAAGCCACACAATAAACAGACTAGATTATAAACTAAAGTGCCCAATTAGTCAACTATTGTATGATTTTAAGCCCACCAGGACTTTTTGCCGCCCAATTCCTTGTCCAATTCCTCTATCAAGGCTTTTTGCTTGCTATTTAGCTTATTTGGAACTGCAATCTCTATTTTGACAATCTGATCTCCTCGACCACGACTTTTGAGCTTAGTCACGCCTTTGCCGCGCAAAATAAACTGCTTGCCACTTGGCGTGCCACTGGGAATTTTGAGCTTCACCTGACCATCAATAGTTTTGACATTAACTTCACCACCTAAAGCTGCAACGGCAAAAGAAATTTGATTGGTAGTCAGCAAATCAAAATCTTGTCTGGCAAAACCATTTTCATTTTTCACAATAATATTGATATACAAATCACCAGCATGAGCACCACTAGCGCCTGCGTCTCCTTGGCCACTCAAACGAATAGACTGACCAGTATCAATACCACCAGGAATTTCAACTTTGATATCTTCTTGTTTATGTAAAATACCTTGACCACTACACTGAGAACATTTTTCTTTGATCATTTTTCCTTGACCACGACATTCTGGACAAATAGTTTGGGTACGAAATTGCCCCAAAATAGTAGCTGTCACATGCCCCGAGCCATGACAAGTATTACAATTTGTAAAGGCTTCACCATTTTTTGCACCATTGCCGTGACAGCTTTCACATTTTACTTTTTTATTTAAAGCAATGTTTTTATTCACACCAAAAACCGCTTCTTTCAAAGAAATTTCTAAATTAATCTCCAAGTCTGAACCTCTTTGATTGCGAGAACTGCGACCATTTGTTTGACCGCCAAAAAAACTACCAAAAATATCACCCAAATCAAAATCCATACCTTGACCATTTTGAGAAAAGCCAGAAAAATCGAAACCTTGACCAAAAGGATTGCCTTGAGCGCCTGAACCTGCATGATTTTGGTAAGCACTACCAAACTGATCGTATTGCGAACGTTTACTAGCATCGCCTAAAACTTGATAAGCCTCATTGATTTCCTTGAACTTATCAGTATTACCACTGGCTTTGTCTGGATGATGCTCATGAGCTAATTTGCGAAAAGCTTTTTTGATCTCATCAGCTGAAGCTGATTTATGGACACCTAATATTTTGTAGTAGTCTTTTGACATTTGTATTTTAAGCCGCCCCAGGCTAAACCTGGGGCGGCTAAATTAAATTTATTTAGTTTCGCCTGAGTCTGCTGAAGCCTCTTGTTTTACTTCTTCAAAATTAGCTTCCTCAGCTTTATTAGCATCAGCAGCCGGCTCTGCCTGTCCTTCGGCTGGAGCAGCGTTAGCTGCGGCAGCTTGATACATAGCAGCACCAATCTTTTGGACTAAATCTTCCAGCTCTTTGCTAGCTGATTTAATAGCTTCTAGATCTGTGCCGTCTTTTATTTTTTTCAAAGCTTCTACTTTTTCTGTCATAGCTGTTTTGTCTTCGGCTTTGATTTTGTCGTCGCTATCTTTGATGAATTTTTCCGTTTGGAAAACCATGTTGTCTGCCGTATTACGCACTTCTGCTTCTTCTTTTTTCTTTTTATCTTCTTCAGCATGCAGCTCTGCGTCTTTTTGCATCTTAGCAATTTCATCTTTTGACAAACCAGAAGATGACTGAATAGTAATAGCCTGTTCTTTACCAGTGGCTTTATCAGCGGCTTTGACATTCAAGATACCATTAGCATCAATATCAAAAGTCACTTCAATCTGAGGAATACCACGAGGTGCTGGAGCAATACCTGACAAAGTAAAACGACCTAAAGTTTTGTTATCAACGGCCATCTCTCTTTCACCTTGCAAAACATGAATTTCTACACTTGGCTGACTATCAGCGGCGGTGGAAAAAATCTGAC
>JAGORJ010000003.1 GCA_018062885.1 Patescibacteria group bacterium
CCAGTCTCATTACAAATAATTCTACGAGTATCATCATCTTTATCTGCAACAGTAGTCCATGTGCCAGCATTAGCATCTGAGGCAAAGTTCACAACCAGACCACTAGAAGTATCATACTTCCAGCCATATTCACTTAAATCTGGCCAAATAACAGACGAACCTAAACATACAGACGTATAAGATCCACCATAAAGAGTAGGGTATCGTACTGGACTACTATTACACAAATCATCAGCTGGACTTAATTCCTCATCTGCGCACCTCAGTTCTATATCATCACTTAAACACAAAATGATTAAAGGCTGTAAATTATTCAGATGAGCTAAAACTGCCGCTTCTTTAGCCTTATCTCTAGCCGAGCTTAAATTTACCACTGCCACCGATGATAAAATACCAATGATCGCAATCACCACCAAAAGCTCAACTAAGGTAAAACCTCCGGCAAAGGCGGATCCACTTTTGGCGGATTGTTTAAAATTTAATTTCATTTTTTATTTTTTATAACTTTATTATAGCATAAAAAATAAAAAACTACACCCAAAGAGTGTAGTTTTTTAAAATACTCGAGAAAAAATTATGGACAAAGACCCGCTACTGCAGGGCCAGAACTTTTAGAGCCAGTGTTAGAGATGCAATAATCACCTGCACCACTTTCTATTGCATCCAAATCAACTGATAATGCCCAAGTAGAATTATCTACAGCCTCATTACAAGTAAAATTAGCAGCAGTTAAGCCACCAGCAACACCTGCTGAAGAAGTAGCGTTATTCAAAGCAGCATCTAAACAAAAAGCATCATAATCACTGTTATCATCTGCGAATAACTCACCTGCCGCTGCTAAACCAGACAAAGATCCTTTAACTGCGGCGATTTTTGCTTTGGAACGAGCGGAGTTTAAATTCACTACTGCTACAGAGGACAAAATACCAATGATGGCAATAACGACTAACAATTCTACTAAAGTAAAACCTTTTTTATTTTTCATTTTTACACCCCCTATCTTTTGTTCAAACATTAACTTTATTAAAGCTTGAGATCTCAAAGCTCTAAGACTTTTGAAAATATTAATGTCTGGGATATTAATAATTAATTATAAAATCATTATAGCATTTTTTTTGTTTTCTCACAACAAAAAATTAACTAATGCTCTGCGCCACTTTAAACATCGGCAACATGATAGCTGCCACCATACCACCGACACCAACACCCATGACCATCAAAATCATCGGCTCAATCAGGGCTGTCAAACCATTGACCAAGCTATCTATTTCTCTAGTATAAAACTCAGCTAACTTTTCTAAGATTGCATCAAGCTTACCAGTCTGTTCACCAATACTCATCATCTGTGAAAGCATCTTAGGCATCAGGTCAGACTTGATAAACAAAGTAACCACTGAGTTACCATCCTCCACTTCTTTGATGGTGCCCAAAATCAAAGCACGATAAGCCTCATTATCCACCACTTCGGCGGTGATACGCAAAGCGGCTGAGACAGGCACACCACCCCTGATCAAAGTCGAAAAACCTCGGGCAAAACGAACGATATAAATCTTTTGAAACAAAGGTCCAAAAATAGGCACCTTAACTTTGGCTGTGTCCCAAGCCAGTCTTCCGCCGGAAGTTCTAGTCCAAGCTTTAAACAAAACTACTACACCCACCCCTGCACCCACAATCAGCCACCAAAAAGATTGCATAAAGCTAGAAACTCCTATCAAAACCCTGGTCAAAAATGGCAATTCTGCCCCGGAATCAATCAGCATCTGCGTCATATTTGGCACCACAAAAATCATCATCAAAAAACCTACCAAAATCATACCGGAAATAATAAAAACCGGATAAATCATCGCACCCTTGATGCGTGAAACCAAGTCATAGTCTTTTTCCATCTGGTCAGCTAAATATTGCAAAACTTCATCTAGCTTACCAGAAGTTTCACCTGATTTGACCATTGCCACATAAAAACGACTAAAAGCCTTGGGGTGCTTGGCCATGGCTGATGACAGCTTCATACCACCGTCAACATCATTGGCCATTTCCATGATATCACCAATAAAAAGTGGATTCACTGTCTGTTGAGCCAAAATCTTAAGAGCCTGCACGATAGGCACGGTCGCTGAAACCATCACGGAAAGCTGACGAGAAAAAATAACTACATCCTTACTTTTGACACTACCAATATTGATATTAAAGCCCTTGGAGCCTATCTTGCCACCTTCTGCCAAAGACAAAACCACCAAACCCTTGTCTTCCAAGAGCTCGATAGCAGCAGTCTCTGACAAAGCCTCTACATTACCAGTAGCAACTGCCCCTGTCTGTGATCTGACTCGATATTTAAAAGTTGGCATAAAGCTAAAAAATTATAAAGACTACTTAAAATTGCGCCTAAAGCTATCTGTATCAAGTGCCTGCAAAACAGCGTCGTTGGCACTCACCTCACCTACTCTGACAAGCTCAAGTAATGACTTATCTAAATTGACCATCCCCTCTTCTTTGGAAGTTTGCATAATGCTATTAAGCTGATAAAGTCTATTGTCTTTTACAATAGCTTGCACTGCCGAAGTCATAGTCAAAATCTCACAAGCCAAACTTAAACCGCCACCAATACGAGGCAACAATCTTTGCGCTACCACACCCAATAAAACTTGAGACAAGACATCTTGGCCCCAAAGTTTTTTTTCAGGTGAAAGATCACTGATAAATCTTTCTAAGGCAGAAATCACCGAATCAGCATCCATCACCGCTATCACTAACTTACCACTTTCAGTGGCTTGCAAAATAGCCTCTTCTAAGCCAAGCTCATTCAAAATACTGATAACCACCACATCTACATCTTCATCAATGGTCTCTAATAGGCCTTTAACAAAACTATTCGTATCTCTACCTATCTCTCTTTGTTCAATGATACATTGGTTATTGGACAGCAAGTACTCTATCGGTTTCTCTAAGGTCTGGATATGCAAGCCTTTGTTGCGATTGAGGGTTTCTAGCAGCGAAGCAACTGTAGTGGTGCGTCCGGAGCCAAAAGGTCCAGTGATGATCAACAAGCCTCTTTCTTTGGCGATCAATTGGGTCAAAATAGCCGGCACACCTAAATCTTTGGGTGAACGAATGAGCTGAGGAATGATACGCAAAGAAAGGGCTAAATAGCCTTTTTGATAAAAAACGCGCGCACGAAAACGAGCACGATTTGCCCAAGAGTAAACAGTGATAACTTCTCTAGCGCTTTCTAAAAATTTTTTGTCAGCCTCTGTCAAAAAACTATCTGCCATTGCCAATAAAAAATCTGGGGTCAAAACCTGCTCATCTGTCAAAGTAATCAGCTTGCCATCAATACGCAAAACAGGGTAATTTCCCACGGTCAAATGCACATCAGTCGCTCGTCTTTCAGCGGACAAATTCAAAATTTTATTGATCAATAAAGTTTCTGTGGTGGACATGAAAATATTTTATTTATTCAAAATAGTTTTGACTTTAGCTATCACTTCACTAGGCACAAAATGGGCCTTGATCAAATAATCTTTAGCTCCCAAAGCTAAGCATTTATCGATATGTTCTTTTTGAGAAAAATTTGTCAAAACTAAGACGGGAATTTTTTTGGTACTCTCATCCTCTTTGAGGTGTTGTAAAACTTCAAAACCGTCCATTTCTGGCAAATTTAAGTCTAACAAAATAAAATCTGGTAATTCTTTTTGCGCAGCTTTCAAACCCGCTGTCCCCGTCATCGCTGTCAAAACATCAAAATCCTCTAGCTCAAATTTGGCAGCGTACATTTGTGATAAAAAATCATCATCCTCTACTATAAGTACTCTAGTTTTTTGCATAATTTTTGATTTACATCTTACTGACGCGTAAGATTTCTTCTACCGAAGTTAAGCCTAATAAAGTTTTGATCATACCGTCTTGATCCATGGTCAAAAAGTTTTGCTTGATCAGCTCTTTTTCTACGGCTGTTCTATCAAAACCCTTAGCAATAATATCTTTCATATCACGCGTCACATCGATAGTTTCTACGATGGCCAAACGGCCTTTGTAGCCAGTATTACCACACTGAGCACAGCCTTGACCACGAAAAAAAGAATACTTACCTTTTTTGGCACCACCAAAAAATGAAGCATCTGGTATATCATCTAAGCCTTTTTTCATCTGGGCTAATATATTATCCGGTAATTTTTCCTCTATTTTACATTTTTCACAAAGCTTACGCACCAAACGCTGTGCAATCACCACATTGAGAGTGCTAGCTAACAAAAAAGGCTCAATATGCATATCAAACATACGCGGAATAGCGCCCAAAGCATCATTGGTATGCAAAGTAGAAAGCACAAAGTGACCTGTCAAACCAGCATGAATAGCTAATTCCGCTGTTTCATTATCACGGATCTCACCCACCATGATGATATTTGGATCCTGCCTGAGTAAAGCTCTCAAACCACTGGCAAAAGTAAAGCCAACTTCTGGTCTTACCTGTGATTGGTTAACTCCCGGCACATAGTACTCAACCGGATCTTCCAGGGTGGCGATGTTGACTGTGTCTTGATTTAAGACACTCAAAGCCGAAAACAATGTTGTTGACTTACCAGAACCTGTCGGACCGGTCACCAAAAACATGCCGTTTGGTTTTTTGATATTTGTCATAGCATGCTCGCCACTATAGCCCAAAAAACCAAGTTGTTCAAAGGTCGGGGCTTTTTCTGGAGTTTCCAAAATACGCATCACGACTTTTTCGTGACCCATCAAAGGAATAGTAGAGATACGAAAATCCACATCTTTGTTATGAATATTGATACGAATACGACCATCTTGAGGAATACGAGTTTCATCAATTTTCAAGTTTGACATAACTTTGATACGCGAAACCAAAGCTGAATGTACATAAATCGGTAAAACAATCGTTGTATGCAAAACACCGTCAATACGATAGCGAATTTTACTTTGATTGCCCACCGGCTCAATATGAATATCAGAAGCCCTGCCTTCTATCGCATGTCGCAAAACCACCGAAACTATCTTGGAAACCGGCGCTGACTTGATAACCTCTGTAAAACCTTTGCCGTCTTCATCATCTAAACTTTCGTCCTTGGGGGCAAAAATAGCCTCAGCTGTATCCAAAGCCGCGCCCACCTCTTCACCCAAAGTTTCGTATTGCTTCAAAGCTGCTCGATAAGAGTCTTCGGAAATAATATAAAATTTGATTGTGTATTGATTTTTACGAGCTAAAAAATTCAAAGCCTCCATGGCTTTGAGATTACTAGGATCAACTAAGCCCGCATCTATCTGCTTGCTTTCTTTATTGAAAACAACCATGCGATAATTTTCTGCCAAATCTTGAGGTAAAATATTCAAAATTTCAGCATTGATCACTTTGCCAGCTAAATTGATATACTCCATATCAAAAAAGATGCCCTTGCCCTGAGTCCAGTCTTCATCGGAAATCAAAATTTTTCTTCTGACTTGTTTTTCAACATCGGCAAAAGAATCAAATTTTGCATTCAAAAATTCTTGATATTGAGTATCATTTACTAGACGCTTGGTCTGTAAAAAAGATAATAATTTTAACAATTCTTTTTTTGTCATATTTATTCTTTATTCAGCGGCAAAAGGATAAGGATTACCAGGGTTATTGCGGATATCAATAGAAGTATCTAGATCTAAATTTAATTTTTGGTATTGCGCGTTACTTTCCAATTTTTGCAAAACATCTTTTTCACCAGAATTAAGCGGGAAGAAACTCAAATTTTCTGTAGCTAAATTTTTTATCTTCAAGACTTTCACCGCATCACTCTGCGCAGTATTTTCAGTATTTTGCGCATCTTCTTTAGTCAAGAAAGAAAAAATAAACCAGGCACCTACTATCAAAGCAAGTGCTAGGGCAATCATGATAAGAATCATTGATCTACGATTTTGTTCTGCCATATAATTTATTTATTCACAAAATAAGTTTTCATTGTAAAAGTCATCATCAAGCTCTCGCCTGAGCCAGAAAAACTCAAAGACTCCACATCCATCAAACGCACATTTCTTTCTAGGTCATCTAAATATTGCTTAAACAAGTCATAAGGATTAGGTATGATTGCGGACGCTACTTCTTCATCATCCCCAGTGGCTTCTTCTGGAGGTATTTGACTGACCGTCATATTGATAGAGACCGTTTCTAAAGCAGAGCTCGGAATCACCGCTTCCCCTTCTTCTCCTGCTACTGCTTTTTTAGTAGCCTGATCATCGCCTTCAGTGCTAAAATCAACATTTTGTAAGATAAAACCTCTATTTAAAGCTAATCTTTCAGCGAGCACGAATAATTCCGCGATTTCTGGATTTTCTGGCACAATTTTTTGTAATCGTAGCAAAGCATTAGTTCGCTCTGTTTTAGCTTTTTGAAACTTAGTTTCCAAATCACTGACTTGAGCAATAAGAGCATTGACATCTTTTTCAGCTGCACTCACTTCAGTAACCGAAGCTTTAGCTTCTGTAAATTTTTTGATGCCAGGACTCAAAACCAATAAATAGCCAAGCACAAAAACAACTAAGATCAAGACTCCTAAAATTGCCCCTAAATATTTGTTGGCCAGTAATAAAAGTTGACTTGGCTGTTCAAATTGCGCATCTGTTTTATTAGCCATATATTATTCTTTTACTTCTTCATAATAAAATAGCTCCGGATTCAGTGTGAGCTCAATCGTAAAATTAACACCTGTGTCACTCAAAGTTGCAGAAGATATATTAACACCAGACACAAACTCTTTGGCTTGCTCATCTTGTAGAACTTTGAGCTGTCTCGCAACTGTATAATAGTCAGGCGCCGTAGCGTCCAAAGTCAAGGCGCTATTTCCTCCAGCAGCAAAAGAACCGTAAGAAACATTAGCTAAAGTATATTTTTCTAACAAAGCAAAAAATTGTGTCCAATAGACATGTTTAGCTAAGGCATCGTAAATAATTTGCACTTCCTTACCGACTGAATTAATCTCCTGACTAATAGCCTCAAAACCCAAAAGTTTGTTTTCAATTTCTGTGATATTTTTGGCAGTGGTATTTTCACTACTAGACAAACGAGCACTCATAGTCAAAAATCCAAAATAAAACACAACCACTACACCAACTGCCCCCAACAAAGCAAACAAAGAAAAACTAGTGATTTGTTTCCAAGTTTTAAGCTTACTAGAGCTTGGCACCAAATCAACTCCCTCAGCAGTATCTATAAAACGGGCGTGCATGGTTTTTTCTGGCTGATGAAATTGACCGTCTATTTTGTCAGAACTTGCGTCTTGAAGTTCAAAACCATTCGCCATCGGTGCCTTTGGCAGAGAAACATTTTCTTTTCTCTCTTCTACTTTTTCTGGCACTACTATTTCAGGCACAACAAGAGCAGCAGCTTCCTGAGGAGGCACTGTTTGAGCAACAGGCTCTACAGTGCTATTTTTTTCTACATCTTGTTTATGCAGTCTATCAGCAAATTTTGCCATCCAAGAAGCATGCCCGCCACTCAAGTTAGCCAAGTCTATTTCTTCTTCTTTATTTTGAGGAACCCTAAGCTCAGGCTCTTGAGCACTAGACTGTGCCTTAACTTCTTTTTGCCTCAAATCTTCGGGCATTAAATTTATATTATCTGCTGCCATTTAATTTATTTTAAATATCACGCATCGCCAGCCCAATGCTAGCTGCCATTCTTGGTCCAATTTCTTGCAAAACTGGCTTTAGGTCCAAAGGATAAATGATTCTATCCCAAGGATCACCAATAATGACGGATAAATTGAGCAATTCTGATAAATACTGAGGTAAGCTTGGTAAAAATGCACTACCGCCAGCCAAAACTATTTTTTCAATTTTGGTATCACCTTGTCTTTGATAAACATCAAAAACATATTTGATTTCATTGATAATCGGACTCAAAGCATTTTGGATAGTATTTGGCACTGAACGATTCGCACCTGTCATCAAACCAAAATCTCTTTTGAACTGCTCTGCTCTGTCAACATTGACATTCATGCTATTCATGATCGCTTGCGTAATCACTTGACCACCACTATCAATGCCACGGTTCAAAATCGGCACACCATCCTCTATCACACAAATATCAGTATTATTTGAACCAATATCCACAATCATTACACTAGACATGTCATTGCCCATCATCGATCTAGATAAGGCAAAAGCCTCTGTTTCCAAACTGACTAAATCTAAATTGGTTCTTTTGAAAATATCCAAGTAGCGAGAGACCAAGTTTTTTGGCGCTGCTGTCAATAAAATACGATAACTTTTGGCTCCACTGACTCCTCTGTCTACCACCTCGTCTAAATTGGTATTTTTCTTTACTGGCGCTTCTTCGGCTTCAGAATCGTCTTTTGTCTCTGCAGATTCCTCATTTTTTGCTGCTTTATTAAAGAGATTGCCTAATTTATTACTACTTTGCGCCACAGCTTCTGAACCAAAGTCTTTTTTGTTCAAAATTTTCCAGTCCAAAATCATTTCTTCAATAGGCAAAGGGATGAATTTTTTTGCTTCCCATTTGATAGCTGAAGCTAAATCTTTTTTTGGCATTGGCGGCAAAGAAATAATAGAGGTAAAAACAGAAAAAGTGGGTAAAGCAGCAATTGCCCGGCGAGATTCCATGCGTGATTTTTTGACAATAAATTTGATATAATCAGCAATCAACTGATTGTTTTTTTCAGTGGAGGCTTTTAAAATATTGGTATTGATATCGGCGTAGCCATAAGTCTTGAGTTTGGCTTGGCCTTTATAATTTTCTAGTTCAACAATTTTAACACTGGCTGTACCAATATCAACTCCCAAATAACTATTCACACTTGAAAATAATTGCATATCTAAAACTGTTTTTTTCTTTCAATAATTCTTTTCTTATTATAACATATTTTATCCAGAGCAACAAATACTTTAAGCACAAAAAAAGCTTAGCTAATTAGCTAAGCTTAATGAAAAAAAATCACAGTTAAACTCAATAAGGATTATAGTTAAACTTTGGCAAACTTTTTACAAAATTTTGCATACCTTTTGGTGGATTTACTTGCAATCTACCGTCATTGACAAATTTCTCAGCTGGCGCACCTAAGGTACTATAAGTTCTATTTAGATCAAAATATCTAGCTAAAACATTGCCATAAATATTTAGCGTAGCACTATCAGGGCCGTTAGTAATAAACTGCCCACAACTTGAATTAGGACTAGCACAATCCTCCACACCGTCACCCAAAACTATAAATGTCCCTGCAAGCTCTGTCACACTCGCATCAATCGTCACATCACCTTTGACGATCCAAACTAAAGAGGCAATTTCACTGAGTTTATCCACCTCATTACTAGCATAGCTAATATTATGGGTAATATTCAAATTACCATTGACAATAACAATACCAGCTCCACTAGCTCCACTGCCACCAATAATAGTTCTAGCGGCTGCTGGGCCAACCAAATCACTATCATTATAATAAACTGAATTGCCTAGTGCCTGATCAATACCAACATCAGCCCAAAATTGCGGTAAAGCATCAATAAAAAGATTAGAACCATACTTATTTAGCCCAGTCTCACCTAGCTGAGTCGTTAAACCATTGTAATCAATTTTACCCAAAACATTTTGATAATAGCCTGTGTTACTCAAATAGGGAAACTCAATCAAAGAACGATTTTGAAAAACCGGCAAGCCAGCTCCAGTCTGCACATTTGGTCTAGTACTTGAAGCATAAAAATTAGTAATCGTACCACCAGCTTCAATGATATAAGCATTGTACTTATTTGGTGGCAAAGGCTTAGTATTGCTGATATTAGCTCGTGAATAAATATTGCCAGCCTCTACTTGAAAATAGGGGTTGTTCCCGGCCGTAATGCGTGGTGAAAATTGCAGCCAACCAATACCATTAAAATCAGGTTCACCAGTTGAGTTCCAAGCCCAACCGCACATATAGCCATAACCATCATTGGTCGTAGAAGCATAGTCCACTATCAAACCTGGAGTAGCATAATAAGCATCACAAGTTTGACAAGTGTTTTGGTTATCATTATAAGCATTATCTGGACATCTGGCTTCTGGACTATTTAAGTCACATTCAGTGCACTGATAGCCTGCTACAGTAGATTCTAAATCACCATTGAAATCATAGCTATACTCCAAACAATTTTCACAAGTATTATTTGCATAATCTTCACATGTACCATCACCTGTCCCACACCCAGTATCATCAACACAAGTAGCGTCCGAGATACTACATCTTTTTTCACTACTAGCCTGACAATTAAAACAACTAGCCATACTGCCCTCACTACCGCTACCGCTTATCGGAAAGCCTAGCTCCCAAGTCCACTCAACTTCATCTTCTAAGGGCAAAATACTTGCGTGATAAGCAGAGTCGCCACTATGACTCAAACTATTTTCTACCTTGGTATTGAATACTGGACTTAAATCTCCTGGTAAACTATTATAATAATAATCACTGATAGGGCCATTTAGATGGACACCTAATTCAGGTGCTTCGGTGTCGCCTGGATCTCCTGGATTAGAAAAACAAATCCACCAGCCAATATTACCTGCCCAAGCACATCCAGTCACAACCCTTTCTTTTGTAGTATTATCTACTTCTAAAATTAAACCATAATCAACTGAGCCATGTCCACCATTAGTTCGACAAGTATCATCAGGCAAAGCATTATCTACTATACCATTTATGCCATCAAAATCATTCAGACAATTTAAAGACAACCAACCAATCGTCGGCGCCCAAGCCCAGCCAGCAAAGGGATAAGAACCATCAGCTAGCTCTGCTCTAGCAATTTGCTGATAAAAAATCAAGACAAAAGCAAAGCTAAAAATACTAAACAAAAAAATGCGTAAGTAAAGATGAAAATTTAAATACTTTTTCATAATAAATTACTTTTATTATAACATAAATTTTGCTAAACAAAAAATGTCTCTGCTAGAAGCAAAGACATTTTAAATAAAAATTTATTTCAAAAACTATGGACAGGTTGTAGCAGTAACTAAACCCCCTCTAATAGTAAGGGTGCAAGAGCCAGAACCAGCGGCATTACGAACGTTTATAGTAGAATTCAAGCCTGCTGCGCCATTTGCACGATAACCACCAGTGCTGTTTATAGAGCCAGCAACATCTAATTTATAAGATGAATTTGGATTAAGGACTCCAATACCCACCGTGCCATCACCCTTAATAGACATCAAATGACTAGTCCAGTTGTAAAAGGTCATTGCTAAATCACTGTCCTCAATAACGCCATTTTCGTCAGCTCTGGCCGCTGAAAATCTAAAAGCCTCAGCAGCACTTTGGGCATCAGACTGAATACCACGAATCATAAAAGGAGCGTCACCAACTGACTTACCACTTACGATTGGAACAAAATTAGAAGCATCACCGGTACCTTGACCCATCAAAAGTCTACCAGTGCCTCGAGTAACCTTTACGCCATCGCCGAGCACAGGGCCAAATGGTAAGGCAACTGTCAATTTAGTACTTGGCGTAATGGTTCCAATACCAACCCTGTCATTGCCAGCATCGACAAAAAAAGTATTAGTATCTACGGTCACTTTACCATCTTTATCTACCAAAAATTTATCAACTCCAGCTGTCTGTAATTTGAGCAAATGTGAACCAGCTAATGCTGAGGTAGCATTGGCATAAATCAAATTTTCACCAGGAGCAGCTAAAGCATCTCTAATTTGTAAAGACCCTTCTTTAACATAAACATCACCAGCAAAAAAGCCTGCGTAATTATTGAATCCACCAGTATCTTGACAATAAAGATAAAAATCCCCCTCTGCATCATAAGTCTTTTCACCTGACACAGCACAAATACCAACACCTGCGCCGTCAAAATTACCACCATTACGCTCATAACCACCAGCAGCAACTAAACCTAAGGCCGCTGGGCCATTAACACTGGCTAATGTTTGCGTAATACCAAATAATTTACCGATTACTGGGAAATCTGGTACCCCGCCATCATCAGGTGGATTCCAACCAATCGCCGTAGTTCCTCTAAACATTCCTCCGTAAATACTAGAGACTCCATAAACACCCACTGGGCTAGCTTGACCAATAATACCATCTCCAGCTGTGATACTGCCATCCGCGATTAAATCATCATGTATAGTTGTATAACCCTCTATTGTGACCCCAGCATTTATAGTTGTAGCACCATTTAATTCCGTTAAACCATTAGTCACTAAAGCTTTACCACCAAGAGCTTGATTACTAAATAGACCGGCGATGCCATTAACATCCTTTGCTGCACCGTACACACCGATCGCATTAGCAAGCGTACTGTATCCCATCACACCAGCGCCACCACTATTAAGAGCTAAGCCATAAACGCCATAGCTAGGGTAAATACCAGAAGTGGCAAGAGTCTGTCCAAAAACACCATAAGCATAAGAATCATTAAAAGTGCTCTTACCAGCTATAGCCTCTATAGCTCCACAACCCCTACTTCTAGCTGGATCACAGCCTTTTAAATTTGTAATACCATATTGATCTCTTCCGGATAAATTAGCAGACAAAGGATTTGTCACGCCTCCGCCAAAAACTGGAGTTACGCCATTAATAGTCCTTACATCTATATCATCAACATTTATTATATCAAAGTCGCCTAAATCTAAACTTTCTGTCATTGGATTTGTCAATCCACCACCTCCGCCACCAACGAAGGTTGCTGGATCCAGGCCATTTAGGGTAGTCACTTGTAAAGAATCGATGGAGCCATCACTAAAATTTGCAGTACCACCATTAGTTAAATTAAAGCCGTGCAAATCCAAATTTTCATCCAGAGGATTTGTAACAACATTTAGATTAGCACTACCATCTGGATTTGTTGTCGGACCTGCCCATTGAGCAAAAACTTGTTGTTGAACAAAAACAAAAGCCAATACTAGAGCTAGACTACCAAGCCAATAAATTTGTTTATTATTAAACATATATTATCTTAATTAATTATACTTTTATTATAGCACATTTTTAACTAGGTTCCCAAACACCATTGGTACATTTACCATTCTCTAAGCCAGGAACCAGATTAACCCAACCACCTGCACCCTGGCATAAACACAGAGAACTATAGTTTGTAAAATAATAAACCCTACCCTCTTCTCCACTTTTACAAGATGGACCAGATGTTCCGCCTCTAAAATCAATGTAGCTGGAAGCACCATTTAACAACAAATTACCACCCAAATCAGCATCCTGACTGGCTAGAGATCCAGCAAAATAAGCATTGCCATCTTTATCAACTCTAAATTTATCAACTCCCAAAGTTTGAGCCTTGATCAAATGTGAGCCAGCTACTACGGCACTAGCATTGATATAAAGCATATTTTCATTGGCAGCTGAGAGCTGACCACGAACTTGCACCGAGCCATCTTTGATATAAATATCACCACCAAAAAAACCGGCATAATTATTTTTATTTGAAGCATCTTGACAATAAGTATAATAATTTGGATTATCTCCCAAAGCTTTATCTTTGGCACCACTCAAAGCGCACAAACCCAAACCCGCATGAGTCAAACTAGCGCCGCCATTAGAGCCGCCAGCTGCCACTAAACCAATGGTATAAGGAGTATAATTACCAACTGCTGCCTGAGTTTTATCTACACCAAAAAATTTAGTGATTATACCATTATCTGTCACATCATCATCTAGCTCTTCACCTGGTGGCGGAACAGTAGACAAAGTCCTAGCACCTTTTGCTAAGACTCCTTGCTCACCATAACCATAAACACCAACCACACCACCATTAGCATAAAGGCCAATTTTACCATAAGCCTGAATACCAGCGTTGTTATCATTATAACCTGCCACCGCAACTATCGGCGTCAAGTTACCAGTCGTATGAACATATAAATAAGCCCCATTATCTAGCAAGACTGGTCCATCAAAGTAGCCTGCATAGTCACCAGAACCAACACTACCATAAATACCAGCTCCGCCAGGCAAGCTACTTTGACCAACCACGCCATTGGCGCCTAGACCAAAAACACCGGACCCACCAGCGTAACCATTGGCGTTTCTACCAAAAACACCGGACCCAATAGCACTAGTACTTTGGCCAACCACGCCATTGGCGCCACTGCCAAAAACACCAGCACTATTAAAACCCGTACTTACACCATAAACTCCTGGATTATTTATCGCCTCTCCATAAATGGCATAGCCACGATTTGCTTTAGCATAAACCGCGCGACCACCATTATTCTCTGAAATACCATAAACAGCATAGCTTGGTCTAATACCACTATTAAAAATGGTAGTAGCACGCAAACCATAAGTATAAGAATTGACATCATTACTACTATTTGCGGTTGCTCCAAAAGCCCATTTTTCTTCGCCGGCCGCAGCTTCGCCACTAGTGATATCTAGAGAATTACCTGACATTATCAAGCGTGAAGCGTGAATTTCATTGGCATCCAAAATATTATGTGTGCTCAAATCTAAATCTTCTTGCAAGGGATTTTCCAAAAAATTTAGACCAACATTACCGCCAGGAGGAGGATCATTTGGACCTTGATAACTTTGTGCAAAAACATTAGTTTGAGAAAATAAAGCACCTACCAATAAAAGAAATAATGCGCTACTTAAAAAAGAAAACACTTTTTTATTTTTATACATATTTTGATTTTTACTTTTCTATATTATACCACAAAACAAAACAAGCAGCCAATTCTGACTGCCTGTTTAGAAAAAATATTGAGAAAAAATTATTTGTCAGCGCACAAGGAATCTGCTTTGCCATTGACCATCGAAAACCAAGAGCTACCATCGCAATAGCACAAGACATTATGTACTTTAAAATTATAAACTACACCAGCGGTGCCCGCTGCACAGCTTGGCTCTGCCGTGCCACTGTCGTCATTGAAATCAAAGTAGCTACCAGCACTACCAGAAAAAGACATATAGCCACCAGTCTTCATGCTCAAACTACCAGCAGCAGTTGCTCCGCCATTTAAAGTGGTAGCTCCTGTGACCGTCAAAGCACCGGAAAAATTAGCATAAGTAGCAGATACACCGCTAGCAAAACTACCAACACCACCAGCTGTCACTCTAAATCTATTTGAGCCGTTGTTTTGTAATAAAATAACATTGGAGGAAGCATTACTACCACTTGGTAAATTAGCATAAATAATATTTTCACTAGCCGCCAAAGCTGTCGTTGGCCTGACTTGCATCATGCCATCTTGATAATAAGAACCAACTAGATGTAACTTAGAGCTGGGCGTTAAGGTGTTGATACCAACATTACCACCCATAATAGCCATGGAGTTAGCTTGACTCAAATTAAATACTCCAGCTGTATCATCTAGATTAATACCCACTGAATCAGCCCCAGAAACAGTGAGAGTACCCAAAGCTACAGCATAGTCACCGTCAGCAGCAGCTGAATGTCCGGACGCAAAACTATAAAGACCATTAGCCGTACTATTGTTACCCACTGCTAAAGAGCCAGCCACTCCGACTGGACCAGAAAAATATCCTGCCCAACCAGAATTAGCTAGACCATAGACGGCTGTACCACCAGCGTTATTAGAGACGCCAGCGACTGCATAATTTGAATTAGCCGCCGATAAAGCATTGGTAGAGGCATACAGACCATAAGAGGCCCCGCCTGTGGCCGATGAACCGGTCATAAAATAAGCTGCTTTAGTTGCTGATCCCATCGCAGAGTTTGTAGCAGTCAATTGCATTGAGCTATTCTCCGCTATAATATCTACTGTGCCTTGAACGGCACCAAGAGGAATAGTTAAATTACTAACATCCAAACTATTTGTATTAAAGGTATTAGCAGTCAAAGTATCTGTTTCTAAATTACCAACATTGATAATATCATTTGTTTCCAAATCTACATCGCCAGACTCATTGGCAATCAGTGGTGTATTTACACCCGTTTGATCACCAGGACTGACAGATGGCGCCTCCCAAGCAGCTATAACTTGTTGCTGAATAAAGACTAAGGCTAAAACAGAGACGCTAAGCGTCAAAAATCCTAAAGAAAATTTATTAAAAAAATGTTTCATATTTTTTATTTTATGCTACTTATCACAGATTACTAATTAAAATAATTATAACACAAATTGACATAAATGAAAATTATATTGCTTTATTTTTTTAGATTGTCTATAATAAACGTGTAAAAATAAAGATAAACATTATAAATAAGCAATAAAAATATGTATAAAAAAATTATTTTTTCTGTTATAGCCATTGTTATCGTCCTGTCCGGAGTCACTGGTCTTTTGGGATATGTTTGGCAAAAGAAAATTAGCCAAATTCAAAATACTCCAAACAAAACACCACAACTTGAAGAAAATCAAGCTGGCTTAAAAATTCCTCCCCTACCACCCGTACCTGAGCCACAAGTCATCAATAGCTACAGTGGCGAGATCATAGAGATTGCGGCTGACAAATTGGTTTTGGCTACCAACTATGGCAACAAGACTATTTTATTAGATGGACAAACTATTTTTGAAAAATTGTTTATCCCTAAATTCCCTCAATTACCACCAGTGCCTGGCGAAGAGGCCACCGAAAGAACTGAGATTCCTGAGCCAGAAATTATTGCCGGTAAAGATTTGGTTATGAATCAAAAGATTCAAGCTTTTGCTGAAACTAATATCAAAGATCAAGATCAATTTACAGCTGACAAAATCAGCCTTATTATCAAACTAGATAATTAACACAAAACATATGAATGGAACATACATTCTTTTGCTAGCACTAGGAGTCGTAGTATTGTGGGTAATATTTATTTTCAACGCTTTAGTACGCTTAAAAAATCGCGTTTCCGAAGCCTGGTCAGACATCGATGTCCAGCTCAAAAGACGCTATGATTTGATTCCAAATTTGATGGAAACAGTCAAGGGCTATATGCAACATGAAGAAGGCGTTTTGACTAAAGTAACCGAAGCTAGAAACATGGCCATGAATGCTAGTGGCACCGAAGCCAAAGGCAAGGCAGAAAACATGCTGTCAGAAACTTTAAAAAGTTTATTTGCAGTAGCAGAAAGCTATCCAGACCTCAAAGCTTCCCAAAACTTTTTGCAATTACAAGATGAGATTTCTGACACCGAAAATAAAATCCAAGCCTCTCGTCGCTTTTACAATGGCAATGTCAGAGACTTTAATACCAAAATTCAAGTCTTCCCCAACAATATGATTGCTAATACTTTGGGTTTCAAAGCTTTTGAATTTTTTGAAGTAGAAAATGAAAAAGAAAGAGAAAATGTCCAAGTAAAATTTTAAAAAATAAAATAAATAACGCCCTTGTTTTATCTTAATGCTTTGGCGTTTTTTATTTATTTAGAATTGACAAAAGTAGCTATTTATTGTTATATTATAATGAAATTAAGCTAAAAAAATTAAAACTATGTATAATCAAATTACAAAAAATAAACAAAAAAGCTTTCTTTTAATGCTAATTTTTGTGGCTGTTATTGCCCTACTTGCTTGGGTCTGGAGCCAATATTCAAATACTGGCTCAAGCATGGTGGTTTTAGCTATTGTCATCGCCTCTTTGATGAGCTTATTTAGCTTTTATGCTGGCGATAAACTAGCTCTTTCCTCTGCCGGAGCCAAAGAAATCAAGCGCGAAGATAATCCTTATGTCTGGCGCATGGTAGAAAACTTGAGCATCACTGCTGGTTTGCCAATGCCAAAAGTCTATATCATCAACGATGCCAATATGAACGCCTTTGCCACTGGCCGTGATCCAGAGCACGCCTCTATTGCCCTCACTACTGGTATTATCCAAGGCCTGGAAAATGAAGAGCTAGAAGGGGTGATTGCCCATGAGCTTGCTCATGTCAAAAACTATGATATTCGTGTCATGATGGTAGTAATAGTTTGTATCGGCATCATCACTTTGTTGTCTGACTGGCTCTTGCATAGCTTTTTGTGGCGAGGCAACAAAGATAGCGACAACAAGGCAAATGCTGTCATTATGGTTATCGGCCTCATCTTGGCCATCCTCTCCCCGCTTTTTGCCCAGCTGATTCAAATGGCTGTTTCTCGCAAAAGAGAATTTTTGGCTGACGCTTCCGGTGCCTTACTTACTCGTTATCCTGAAGGACTAGCTAGAGCCTTGGAAAAAATCTCGGCTCAAAATAGCATTCACCAATTAAGTCACGCTAACAAAGCCACAGCTCACTTATATTTTGCCAATCCTTTTAAGGCAAAAAATGTCAGCAAACTATTTTCTACTCACCCTCCGGTTGAAGAAAGAATCCAGGCTCTAAGAACTATGTAAAAAACTATGGACAACGAACTAGAAGATACCTTAAATAAATTTACCTATCACTTTAAGCAGGTTTTGATCCATGCTCAAGATTTGGCTTTGCGAAAAAATCAAGCAGAAATTGAACCGCTAGATATTTTGTTATCTCTGTTAAATACTAGAGGTGCTTTGGGTGCAGAAATTTTGACCAAAAAAAATATCAACACCATTTTGACAGCCGAAGAAGAAATCAGCAAAGTCCAAATAAATATTCAAGATTTAGAAGATTTACCTCAACCATCTGAAGAATCACAAAAAATTATAGAAAAAGCTATCATCATTGCCTTTAAACACCAACACAAATACATCGGCACTGAGCATTTGCTGTGGGGGCTATCTGAAAGTGAAAATAAACATATTTTACAAATTTGGCATAAAGCTAGTACCAGTAAAGAAAAAATCCAACAACATTTACATTTTGTTTTAAAAGGCACTTCAAAATTTGGTGACTTAGCTAAAAATGACAATCAACATGAACATGAGCTAGAAGATATTTTGGACAACGAAAGTGCCAATAATCCTTTAGACAGTTTTGCTTTGGACCTGACAAACCAAGAAGTTCAAAGTGGAATTGACCCGGTCATTGGTCGACAAAAAGAAATAGATAGACTAATACAAATTTTATCTCGTCGCACCAAAAATAATCCCGTACTCTTGGGTGATGCTGGCGTCGGCAAAACGGCCATCATAGAAGGGCTGGCAAAAAAAATAACCTTGGGACTTGTGCCTGATGTTTTGTTAAACAAAAAAATCTTGAGCCTTGATCTATCAAGCGTCATCGCGGGTACGATGTACAGGGGCGAATTTGAAGCTCGCCTAAAACAAATCATTGATGAAGCCAAAAAAGATAAAAATATTATTATCTTCATTGATGAGCTACACAACATCATGGGCGCAGGCTCCAGTGGTGGCTCACTAGACGCGGCCAATATCCTGAAACCAGCACTTGCGCGTGGACAAATTCGTTGTATTGGTGCTACTACTTTTGAGGAATACAAAAAATATATTGAAAGCGATAAAGCTTTGGAAAGAAGATTTCAAGCTATCCACATCAACGAACCAAGTGAAACAGAAACTCTCGCTATCTTGACAGGGCTAAAAGAAAACTACGAAAAATTTCATCATGTCAAAATTCATGACTCGGCTTTACAAGCGGCTATCGATTTGAGCCAAAAGTTTTTGGCCGACAAAAAACTACCTGACAAAGCCATTGACCTGATCGATGAAGCGGCAGCCAAATTCAAAGTGCAAATGAGTAAAAATAATTTTGCCCAAAAAATAAAAGAACTGGAGCAAGAAATCAAAGTTAATCAACAAAAAAAACGCGCTTCTATTTTGGCGGAAAATTATCTAGAAGCCATGGAACACAAAAACAAAGAAGCTGAAATCCGCAAAAACTTAGCCAAAAATCAAGCGCTCTACGAACAAAGTCAAAGTAAATATCAAGGTGAAATAGACATTGACGATATCAAAGAAGTCGTAGCTAAAATCACTGGCATTCCTCTGGCAACTGTGAATTTGAGTGAAAAAAATAAACTGATCCGTTTAGAAAGTCACTTGAAACAAAATATTTTTGGTCAAGAAAAAGCCTTGCAGACTATCGCTTCCACTATTCGCAAAGCCAAGGTTGGCTTGAATGATGCCAACAAACCCTTAGCTTCTTTTATGTTTTTGGGGCCAAGTGGCGTCGGCAAAACTGAAACTGCCAAATTACTGGCTGAAACTATTTTTGGTAATCGCCAAAATATTTTGCGCATTGATATGTCAGAATTTGCCGAGAGCTTTAATATTTCTAAGCTCATCGGCGCACCTGCTGGCTACATCGGCTACAAAGAAAGTAATAAACTGAGTGATGTGGTCAAAAATAAACCTCACACTCTGATTCTTTTTGATGAAATAGAAAAAGCTCACAGCGATGTTTTCAATTTACTCTTACCAATCTTAGAAGAAGGTGAGTTGACTGACGCTAGTGGTCGAGTGGTAAATTTTCGTAACTGTGTCATTGTCATGACCTCAAACATCGGCCTAGAAGAATTTAATCAACAAATGGAAATGGGTTTTGAAATAGAAGATGCAAATTTACAAAATGACTTTGAAAAAATCAGTCAGAAAATATCAAGCTCTTTGACTGACTATTTTCCACCAGAGTTTTTGAATCGTTTGGACAATATCGTTGTTTTTGAACCGATCAACAAAACAGCTGCTGCCAAAATCATCAAACAAAACATCAAACAACTTCAGCAAAAATTGGAAAATCAAAATATCATTTTTAGTCTGGATCCAAAAATTATCAAATATTTACTCGAGCAACACTCTGCTCTACAAGCTGGCGCTCGTGGCTTAAAAAAACTCATAGACACCGAACTGACCAACCAAATTGCCCTGAGTATTTTACAAAAAAATAAAACCAAGCTCAAAGCCACTCTCAATAAAAATAAAATAATTATCAAATAGTTTTGTTGAAGAAAAAGCGATAATATGAAAATCTGGGAAAATATTTTGGATTTTATTTGGCCAAAATTTTGTTTATCATGCCACCAAGAAGGATCTTTTTGCTGTCAAAATTGTCAACAAAATATTCAGCTGCTCCCCTTAGATTATGAAGCTTGGACTGACAACAAAGATTTTGTTTTTGACAAATGTTATGTTTGTCTAGATTTCCAAGAAACGCTCACAAAAAAATTGATCAAAACTTTTAAATACAGTTATATTCAATCCTTAAGTGAAATATTAGCTAGCATCTTATGGCAACAAGTACAAAGAATAAATTTACCAGCCAACACCGTCATCACTAATATCCCTCTGCATCTCAAAAAGAAAAAACAAAGAGGCTTTGATCAAACAGAAATATTAGCAAAAAAACTTAGCGAAAAAACCAGGCTACCATATTTAACACTTTTAACAAGAGTTAAGTTTAACAAAACTCAAGCTCAACTAGACAAGGCCGCTCGTCTGGTCAATGTACAGGATATTTTCAAAATTAATACAAAAATCCAGGCTGACGCTCAAGCAACCGTCTTATTGATAGACGATATTGCCACCACCGGCGCTACTTTGAATGAAGCCGCTAAAATCCTCAAATCAGCCGGTTATCAGCATATTATTGCTTTGGTTTTAGCCAAAAATTGAAAAATAGCTAAATATTGCCAAAATACTAAAAATATACTATGATATAGCCTGTTATTCATATATTTACATGGAGAGGTGCCTGAGTGGTTGAAAGGGGCACCCTGCTAAGGTGTTATCCGGGAAACTGGATCGAGGGTTCGAATCCCTCCCTCTCCGCCATTTATAGTTTTGGAGAGTTGGCAGAGTGGTCTAATGCGGCAGTCTTGAAAACTGTTGTCCTGAAAGGGACCGAGGGTTCGAATCCTTCACTCTCCGCCATTTAATATGTCCTCGTAGCTCAGTGGATAGAGCGTTTGGTTGCGGTCCAAAAGGTCGCAGGTTCGACTCCTGCCGGGGACACCACATAGAAAATTAACACGGTTCGCCCTACATGCGCTGGGCGTCCGGCGAATGCCGGACGACTCCTGCCGGGGACACCACATAAAATCACAGCTTAATAGGCTGTTTTTTGATAGCTCAATAATTCATATAAAAATATTAGCCAAAATGGTGAACTAATTAAAATTATGCTATAATATAAACGAAATTAATCATATGGCAGAAGAAAATAATTCACAAAAAATAAGCGAAGAAGAGCTTGATTTAGAGACTATAGACGACACTGAAGAAGCGCCAAATATTGGAAAAATTTTGGCTTCTTGGGAAATACCAGAATTCCACAAACAAGACAAAGTAAAAATGTGGTACATTTATTTTTTTGCCATTATTATTTTACTTTTAATTTATTCTTACTTCAGTAAAAATCCCCTCTTTGCCTTAATCATTGTTTTATTTAGCGTCCTCTATATTTTTAGCGAGAGAAACGAACCGAAAACTTTTATTTTTGCTATCGCTGAAGATGGCTTGGTGATAGAAAATAAATTTATCCCTTATAAAAAACTAAAAAAATTCTACATCATCTATCAACCACCTTACGCCAAAAATCTATATTTTGAACCAAGTAACTTTATCATGCCTTTGATCAATATACCTTTAGAGAAAGAAAATCCAGTAGCAGTACGCAAAATACTCTTACAATATTTAAGCGAAGATTTGGAAAAAGAAGAAATTCCTAACTCGGAAAGTATCAGTCATTTATTAAAACTATAAACATCGCAAGCTTTATTTTATTGTGCTAATTTTTTTATGTCTGATCTGGAAACTAGCATAGTCAATCTACATAAAATAGCCAAAGAAAAGAAAAAAGATTTGGCAAAAATAGGAATAAAAAGTGTCAATGATTTATTATGGCACTTTCCTTTTAGATATGACGATTTGAGCGAGATCAAAGATGTTCAGTCACTAGAAGCAGGAGTACTTGCAACTATCCGAGTAAAAATTTTGCAACTAAAAACCATTCGCTCTTGGAAAAGAAAAATCACTATCACTGAAATACTAGCCAGCGACGGGGAAGGACAAATCAAAGCTGTTTGGTTTGGACAAAAATTTATCTCACAAATTCTAAAAGTTGGTGACGAAATATTTTTGAGTGGTAAGCCAACTTGGCAAAATGCTTTGTGGCAATTTTCTAGCCCCAGCTATGACAAAGTCAAGGCTATCAATCTACATAGCGCTCGTTTGGTGCCTATCTATCACAGCAGTGGCACTATCACTCAAAAGCAATTGCGTTTTTTGATTAGCCTAGCTTTGAAACTTGCTCCAACAGCTGACGATCCCCTGCCAGCTGATATTTTGAATACTGAAAAATATCCCTGGCTTTATGAAGCTTTGCAAAATATTCATTTTCCTGAGGAAGCAGCCGATTTAGAGATAGCGAGCGACCGCTTAAAATTTCAAGAACTATTTTATCTGCAATGCAAATATCAACTTGCAAAAAAAGACTATACTCAACAGAGTTCTTGGCCGATGAATATCCAAGAAAAAACTTTACAAACTATTATCAAAAATTTACCTTTTAAACTAAGTAAGGACCAAAACACTGTTCTCAAAGAAATTTTGCAAGACCTAGAATTAGACCAACCGATGAATCGCTTGGTTGAAGGTGACGTTGGCTCTGGCAAAACCATTGTGGCTATACTTGCAGCTGTGAACGCCATGCACCAAAAAGAAAAACTCCAAGTTGCCTTGATGGCACCAACCGAAATTTTGGCTTGGCAACATTTTCAAAATATTCAAAAATTATTACCTGACAGCTATTTAGACAAAATAGCTTTTTTGAGTAAGGACTCTCACTATTTAGGTGCTGATAAACTCACTAAAACAGCCGTGCTAGAAAGCATCCAAAAAGGAAGTGTGCAAATGATTATCGGCACTCACTCTCTTATTCAAGATAAAATAAAATTTAAAAAACTTGCTCTAGTGGTCATTGATGAACAACATCGTTTTGGTGTCAAACAAAGACAAGCTTTGAAACAAAAAAATCAAAAACAAGTACCCCATCTACTCAGTCTGACAGCCACCCCTATTCCCCGTACTTTAGCTTTGACTCTATATGGTGATCTAGATATTTCTATCATCAAAGAAAAACCAATCGGCCGACTCGCTGCCAAAACACTTTTGGTGCCAGAAAAAAAACGAGCTGGCGCTTATAAATTTTTACAAGAAAAAATAGCTAGTGGCCAACAAGTTTTTGTGGTCTGTCCCCTGATAGATGAAAATGATGACTTGGGCTACAAGTCCGTTCAAAGTGAATACAAAAAACTCAACGAAAATATTTTTCCTGATTTAGAAATTGGTTTACTGCACGGCAAACTCAAAAGCCAAGAAAAAGAAAAGCTGATGCAGCGCTTTCAAAATAATGAATTTCCTATTCTAGTGTCCACCTCGGTGATTGAAGTGGGCGTGGATGTACCTAATGCCAGCGTGATTTTGATTGAAAGCGCTGAGCGTTTTGGCTTATCACAACTACATCAATTTCGTGGTCGGGTAGGCAGAAACTCCCTGCCAAGCTGGTGTTTACTTTTTACCACCAATGACGACAAGCTCAATACTGCCCGCCTCAAAGCTTTAGCACAAAATAATAATGGCTTTGAACTAGCTGAGCTTGATTTGCAACTCAGGGGTAGCGGTGAAATATTTGGCACCAAACAAACTGGTTTGATGCAACTAAAGATTGCTAAACTCAGCGACACTGAGCTAATAAAAAAGGCCCAGAGCTGGGCCAAAAAAATCGTCTATGAAGAAAAGTATCTCTCTAATCAACAATTGCAAAAATTACTCAATGATCTAAAAATAGAAATGCACTTGGAATAAAATTTTAAATTTAATAATCTATTTTTTATTAAAAAAATAACTTAGTTAGCTAACCTAAAAGGATAGTCGGTCATATCAAAATTAGCTATATTCTGACATTGGCATCCTGGTCCATATTTTGCAAAATTTTCTTCACTACAAGGATACCAGTCTCCAAGGTTAGTAACATCTTGAACAAAACACAGATAACCATTAGTACAAGCTAGGCCCATAGGACACATAAGTCCCGGACTTGATGGTGATTCAAATGTTACACCACAACTCTGAGCACTAGCCTCCTCTAAACACTGCCCTGTTGGATAACCGGCAACATATACCTTCTCATTAGATTGAATTGTGTCTATATTTTTAATATTCAAACCATCAAATTGAACTAACCTTGTAGTGATATTACTTAAGAGTAAATTACCAGCAAATAACAAAGTAAGACCAAGTAATGCTCCGCGGATGGTTTCTTTGGCATTGTCTATTTTACCAGCATTACCAGAGGCCATT
Source organism: Patescibacteria group bacterium (assembly GCA_018062885.1). Classification (GTDB taxonomy): domain Bacteria; phylum Patescibacteriota; class Patescibacteriia; order UBA1558; family GWA2-36-10; genus CAIRBL01. The sequence goes on from JAGORJ010000003.1 coordinate 25,096, forward strand.
ATCCATTGCCAAGCAGCAAAAACTATCATAAACATCGCCATTAAACCCGCCAGGCCTGCTCCATATTTATATAGAGCATTAACATAAACTATAATAGCATCTCCTTTGGAGCTTAATATCAAACCATTTGGGCAATCTGTATATTTTTCGTCATTCAAAGGAAAGCCAGGAATAGGAAATTCCGGCTGAAAACAAATTGGCTTTTTTTTGATCACAGTTGCTACTCCACTAGAACCGCCACAATCATTGATACTAGCATGCACATGTGGCGCTCCCGGGCTAGATTCAAAAACAGCTTGAGCTCCACAAGCATTCACTTGACTGATAATCGGCGCCGCTTGAGTAGCGTTTGCTGCTCGTAAATCTAAAGCGTAGGAACCACCTGCGCAAGCTCTACCATTATCTACTAAAGTACCACCATAGTGATCAGATGAGCTATGATGACTGCACACATCATCAGTCCAATTAGTGACACAATGCGAAAAATAATCAGGATCATCACCGATAGAGGTAATAATAAGATTTGAGTTTCTACCTGCTAAACAAGAAATCAACTCAAGTAATTTCGGACTAGCTTGATAACACCTATCCCGCTCATCACCAGCTTCCACCCTCAGGCCATTACAAGAAGCCGCTAAGCTTGAATCTGGGTACAAAAACAGCACCAAGAAAAATAGATAATAAAATATTTTTTTCATGTTATTAAATACAACATTTTATCCGTAATTTAATTACAAGAACTACAATTACTACGCAATGCGCAAGAATCAACTAGCAAAGAATCATTACAACAACAATATGCAGAAGTATTGGGATCTTCACTGGAATAAGTAATGCATTCGTCGTTACTACCACAAGAACCACTTAAAATATTTTTACAAGTAAAACCAAGATCAGTATCCCATCGACAAGGACCATCTGTTGCTGTACTATCATTTAAACAAGCATTTCTATTTCCTGTACCAGAAAATGAACTACAAGTATGCGCCACTGGATATTCATAATCATCCGGCACACAAGTACAAGACAAAAGTGAATCTGGATTACAAAAATCTCTTGTAGGCAGACCATCAACCACTGTCCTACACTCAGAGTTTGCCTGACATTTACTACCCACACATCGAGCGCCAGTAGATGTTGACACGCTACCACATGGAATATAAATTGTGTTTGGACAAATATCAAAGCTCATACTTTTTAACTGCTGAGTAGTAATATTATTAATACTCAAACCATTGAAACTAACCAACCTATTAGTAATATTACCTAGGAGTAAATTACCAGCAAATAGCAGAGTTAAACCTAATAGAGCACCGCGGATAGTATCTTTGGCATTATCTATTTTACCAGCATTACCAGAGGCCATGATCCATTGCCAGGCAGCAAAGACAATCATAAACATCGCCATCAAACCTGCTAGACCTGCTCCATATTTATATAAAGCATTAACATAAAGTATAATAGCATCTCCTTGAGAACTCAAAATCATACCACCCTTGCAATCTCCTGAAGGATCCAGTGGAAAACCAGGAATGGGAAATTCTGGTCTAAAACAAACTCCCTCAGCCAAAGAAATACTAGGTGAAACTAAAAAAACAAAGGCTAAAAAAAATATGGCTAAGTAGAGTTTTTTTTGTTGCATACTATTTTAATAAAATGCTCTGCAGGCTGCCAGAGCTTTGATCAGTAAAATACAGCACCGAACCATCTCCTGATAAAAATAGATTATAAGCTGTGTAGCTACCATCTTCCCCTACTGGGCTTGCTAGTAATGTTTTGGTACCAGTATTTAAATCAATATAATAAAAATTATCATTGTAACTGTCTGCTATATCTGGATACAAGCCAGCTCCCCGTGGCAAGCCTTGTGGCACCGCACAATAAAGCGCATTTTCTCCACCAAAAGTACATTTATCTGGCCAAGTTGATAAATTAAGAGAAACTTTAAGGTCACCTAAATTATTTGACTTACCGCCTGTAACCCAAAGATTAGGCAAGTAGTCTGTTTCTTGGTTGTAAACACTATATAACAAACTTGCGCCATCTGGTGACCATTGACTCTCGAAGCCACTACCCTGCACTGTAAAAGAGCGCAAAGACTGCCCTTGAGGTGTGATAGGAAAAACTTCTTGTCTCTGTAAATCATATTGTTTACGGTACATCGCAACGACCTGATTGTCTGGCGAGTAGCCAATTTGAACATCTTTTACCTTATCAGCCAAACCCTCTACCAATCTCATACCGGAACCATCGTCGTTAGCAATCACTAGCCAATTATCTTCTGCATTTGCGCCTAACCAGCTAGCAGTAATCTGTTGCCCAGAAGCATCAAAATCAAAATTAGACAACTCCACAGGCAAAGTCACGCTCTTGCCTGTACGAAAATTGTACAAAACATTCATGCCGTCTGGATATTCCAAAATTGCTTTTTCATCTCTGTCTGACCAAATGATATTTTCTACTTGATAAAATTTTTTGTCTGTCAAAAGCTCTGGTTTACCTTGGGCATTTATACGAAAAAATTGATTAGTGCTTTTATCATAATACTTCAAACCATTTTCAGTGCTTTTGAGACCATTTACTTCTGCGGTGCTTAGTTTAGTCACCGCTGTCAAACCACCATTAGCTTTCGTAGAAACTTTATTTTCATCAAAAAAATTTTGCCAAGGCAGACCAGAATTTTGCTCGGGATCTTCTGGCACTATATTTGGACCACCCTGATCAGTGCCAGGGATCACTCCCCCGGAGAAATCATTTGGATCAGTGGGATCTATTTTGTCTGTACGGAAAAAAACCCAATACAAAGCAAAAATCATCACTAGTACAAAAGTAAAGAATGCGATAAATAATAAGATTTTTTTCCAATTCATAACTCCGCGATAAATAATTGACTAGTTAAATGTATATAAATTTTTTATCTGTTCCCAGATAAAGCCCACTGGATCTGCCTTAATAGATAACAAAATCGCCAATAAAACAATAGCTATCAATACAGCCAGGAACAAGAAAGGGTAAAAAAATTTCTCCGCTCCTTCCAAAGCAATCGCTTTGTTGCCATACAAATTACCAGCGATAAACTGAAAAGACATGCTAGCAAAGGTGACGATAATACCCGCTACTGTGGCCGCAAAAGCAACATTGATAATACGTAAAACTAAACGCTTGGTATTTTTCACCACCAATTTTTTGACTTGGTCCGTAGCTTGAGCTTGCAGACCATTGCTTCCAGCTTGTTTTTTGTCTTGCGCCAGAGCTCTGGCATTTTCTAATTCTCCTGCTAAAGCTTCCGCCATATTATTGCCAGCTTACTTGATCAACTAGCCAAACATCATCACTTAAAACCAAATTAACCAAAACATCTTGCGCATAAATCTTTTCCTGTAAAGCGGTATTTGTTTCCACTCTTTGGGTGCGCACTAAAATTTCTGCCACGCCATTTTCTTCATCTAAATCATTGAGCGTATAAGAAATGCTTTTGCTAGTCACGCCATAAAAATCATCACGATCATAATTGATCTCTATGTTATTGATATAATTTTGCATTTTCTGAGTGGACAAAGATAATAATTGTTGTAAATTTTGTCCTTGATTGTCAGTGGACCAAGAGCCAAAACGAGCGACATAAGTTTTGGCTAAATTTGCCACTGTAAACTCAGTACTTGCTTCTTGGCTTGGTGCTTCTGGGCTCAAAACTATACTTTCTACTGGAAATATTGGTTGACTTTCAATGCTGTATATATCTGGCGGCAAGGTCTCATCTTTTTTCAAAAAAAATATCAACCAAACAACTAAAATTATAAGTAATAATCCTAGAACAACAAACAGTATTTTCTTTTTTTTATTTTCCATATAGTTATATTTTTTCTTCTTCTAACATCGCTTCTTCAAACTCCTTTTTAGCGTCCTCTATTTCTAACAATTGTTTTGGATCTGAAGTGATAATCTGATGCTCAGCATAAGAAGCTTGTACTTTGATAGCAGCGTGCTTGGAGCCAGCAAAAAAGATACCTTCACCTACACCAGACTCAAGTAATAAATATTTTTCTCCTTCAGTTAGCATAAAAGTTTTCTGTACCAAAGCAATGGAGGCTGGAGATTGTTTGAGTAATAACTGCAAAGAAGAATTAGTCACAATGGCAGCTCCATAAGGTGAGGTCAAAAAATCATTCACATCCTGAGTAATGGTTGTGACACCTAAATAATATTTTCGACAACGCTTAACCAAAGCATACATAAATTTAGCACTGTCCTCATAACGCATCATCAACCAAGCTTCATCAACCACCAAAATCCTTTTTTTCATTTCACTTCTGATGATATTCCAAATATAGTTGATAATAACATACATACCGATCGGTCTAAGCTCATCCTCTAGATCACGAATACTAAAAACTACTAACTGATTATTGAGCTTAATATTTGTAAAACTATTAAATAAACCTGAAAATGTACCTTCGGTATATTTTTTGATACGCAAAGCCATATCCTCTCCACCTTCCATGCCAAGTAAAATATCTTCTAAATCAGACATCACTGGCGGCTGAATATTGGCTAAATCTGAACTCGCGGTAATATCTTTTTTGGCATAAGTTTCAAGCAAGGCTCTATCGAGCAAAGAATCTTCCGCGTGAGTCAAATCGCCAATCATCAAACGAATTAAACCCTTGAGCGTGATGACAGCTGAGCGCAAAATATCTTCGGGCTTATTGTCACCGCCAATACCGCGTGGCAAATCAAAAGGATTGAGTTTATTTTCTGAGTTTAAAGAGACATTGATATAGGCACCGCCAACGGCTTCTGCTAAATGCTCATACTCATTTTCTGGATCAATGATCAAAACATCCGTGCCCAGCATCAAAGAGCGCAAAACTTCTAGCTTGATAGCATAACTTTTACCAGCACCAGAAGTCGCAAAAACAACGGCGTTAGCATTTTGTAAACTAAATCTATCAAACAAAATCAAACTATTATTATGTCTGTTGATACCAAACAAAATACCCTTATCAGAAGTAAGCTCAGATGACACAAAAGGAAAAGAAGAAGCAATCGGTGAGCTGTTCATGTTTGTAGTGATAGTCAACTCATCGTTACCCAATGGCAAAGTAGAGTTAAAACCTTGTTCAGTCTGAAATAAAGCCCTACGAGAATAAATCAACTGAGCACCCAATAAATTTTCTACTCTATCAGTCGCCAAATCAAGCTCTTCTAGCTTATTGGCATAAATCGTAATATATAAACCGAACTGGAAAAATTTTTCTGTACCTTGCGACAAAGAATCTCTCAAGGCCTCAATGTCCTGCAAAGCTGTTTCGGTAATAGGATCGCGAGGAGCACCTTTTTCATGATCAGACATAATCTGAGCTTCCATAGTACCTACTTTGTTGCGTAGTTGTTTCAAAACTAAAGCAATATCCAAGGGATAAAAAAACATCGAAATATCCAAGACCAAACTTTCATTTATAATGGGAGCAAACCAACCAACCGTCACATACCTGGGATAAGTCATCACAAACAAAGTACGCACATACAGATTATTTAGGCGCAACAAATTTGTCTCCACTTGCATAGAAGCCGGAGCAATGATGTCTCTCACTGACACCACGCCTTCGCGAAAAACTTTTTCTGCTTCTAGTAGAGCCTTATTTTCAGCATCTAACTTTGGGTTGCTTTTGACTGGAGCTGTGGGCGTGGGTGCTTGATTTTGTTTTATTTTATTTGCTTCAAACATCAGTTTCTACTCTTAATTTATTTATATCCTCTAAGGGCTGTTTTTGAAATAAATCTGGGTTATAACTATTATAATAGAGTTCAATCAAAGCTTGGGTGCTGAGCCTTTGTGAATTTAAACCCAAAGAAGCCAAACCTGACATGATAAAATTGGTTTTTTTATCAAGCTCAGTCGCTGCTTCAGCAAAATGCTTACGACTCAATTTAATCACTTTAGCGGTAGCAAACACTGAAGCTAGACGCGCAGCAAAATTTTTCTTGGTGTTACCACTTTCACTATAAGGCACAATGACAAAAAACTTTTTGCTCATTATTTTTTCTAAAGTAAGCAGTTCGGTGATAAATTGTCGATAGTCAGCAATCTGCATGCGCAATAACTCATTGACCTGCTCTTTTTCTTGTTTTTTTAGTTGATCCAAATAATCATCAATATTTAAAGGCCGAGACTGAATCACTACTTGCAAAGGATAATCTAAAGTATTGAGAAAACTCACATAGCCAGAAATCATCGCCCTCTGCTCTTCTTCTGACTTGAGATCAAAATTCACCGAGGAAACCAACAAAACAGCGCGAACACTACCGTCATTCAAAATCACCACATCGTCTTGGACAGAAGCGATGCTCAAATATTTTTGCGTAGAATTAGCTACTTTTTTAGTAGCGGCCGTTTTATTTTTCATACTTTCAATTTGTTTGGATAAATTTATTACGATTAGCTTCACCTTTATAGACACCACCAGTGTCAATGATCAAAGACAATTCTGATAATTTACCGCTATTAACTAAAGGTTTTGGCTTAATATATTCTTCTTTTTTTTCTTCGTTTTTTGATTTAAACTCTGAGACGGCTATATACTCCTTCATCCAGACACGAATTTTGGCTTTAGTAAAAGTATTTAAAAAATTACCAAAAAAAACATGAAAAGGTGCGCCATTGAATTTCACAAAAGCAAATAGTAATGTCACCGCCGTAATCACAAAAGCCTCTAAAGCAAACAAGGCAAAGTCAGATAATTTGTAAGCGATAAAAATAAACAAAAAACCAATAATAACTATAATAAACTGTCTGACCGTCACTGGGCCAAAAATTTTATCTTCCGCGTCAATAAATTGTGGTACGATAAAACGCTCATTCATAGACTAAAATCTTAAATTTTTATTTAAGTCTGAGATAGCGGAAAATTCTTCCATGGTCAAAGTTTCTTGATTATTTTGTTGGTACTGCGCAATGATAGCAGCTACATCTTTGCCTTGACTCAAGCTATCTGTGCCGATAGACAAATACTGTCTATAAATAGGACTATTGCGCCAAGCCTCGATACCTTGGGCTTTTTTGGTGACTGAGTCTTTTTCCAAAATATTTATCTTGCTCAACAATTTGGCACTTTGTTCAGACGGTGAGTTAGCTAGACGACGAAAATTATCCAAACTAAAACTTTGTAATTCTTCTATGGGGCCGGTTAAATTAACTGGCTGTTTTGGCGGCGGATTAAAATCTACTGACTGTGGCCTTGGTATTTCTTGTGCCCTCTGCTTGACATCAACCACTTGTTTTTCATTGACCATCTTTGGTCGAGAAACTTTAGGTAAAGGCACTTCTTGCGCTGCTACAGGCTCTATTGCAGCTAAAACCGGCACCACAAGAGCTGGCCTTTGTTCTTCAATAATAGGCTCAGACTTAGTTTCAGCCACCTGCTTGTCTGCCATCTGATTATTCAAAGGCTTTACAATCACTTCTGCTGGTTTTTCTGCTATCTTTTCGGCTGACGCTGAATTATCAATTTTTTTAGCTTTGGGTAAATCAGACAAAATATTTTGAATTTCTCCTTGAACTTCTTTTTCATCCAAACCAGCATCTTCAGAAATCTCAGCGTTTAGCTCTTTTTCTAATTCTTCCACTGGCCCACTTGGTAATTCTTTGGCTAAATTTTTGACAGCCTCACCAAGATCTTTGGCTAAATCTTTTTCCGTCAAAACCACTGGCTCTTGCGAAATTTGCTTAGCTTTATTTACCGGCATAGACTCAAGCACTAAGCCCCCTTCTTGTTCAATATTGTACTTTATCGCCTTTATCACCGAGACCAAGCTATTGACAGTTTCTTCTGACAAAACAGTCTCTGCTGACATCACATTTTCCGACAAAGTCTCCCGGACAATGATAGCGTTTTTACGATTACGAAAAAAATCAAAAATAATCGTACTAAACTTTTTTTTATTTTCTGGACTCAGCTTTAGCTGGTGTTTTTCTACTAATTTCTCTACTATTTTTTCCAAGCTATACTTTTTACTTTCATCTTTTGGGAGAGTTTTGGCTAATTCTTCAGCCTCTTTGGCATCTTCAGGATGGAAAACTAAATGCGATTTTTCATTTGGCTTGGCATTTTCAGGCAAAAGCATCAAAAAATGATCACTTTCAGGCATCAAAGCCGCTTGAGCAACTCGACTCAAAGCTGGCACTAAAGTAGTACCAGTAAGTGTGTTTTTTTGAATATTGGGCTGGCTAAACTGACCATTTTCATCTTTAACCAAAAGATTATCCATCAGATTTAGCTCATTTTCTTGCTCAGGTGTCAAAGTTGTTACTGACATTATTTTAAAATAAAATCGAGAATAAAAAAATATTTATGATGTTTATATTATAACATATTTCAACTTTGGCAACAAACTTTTTGGCAATCAAAAAACAAGTCAAACTCTCAATTTTGTTTATGACTTGTTTTGATAAAAACTTAAGCTCTTTCGGCGTATTCGCCAGTCTCGGTATTTACTCTGATAGTATCACCCTGCTTGATAAACATCGGTGTACGAATCTCCAAACCAGTTTCTAAAATAACAGTTTTGGTGGTTGAACCAGCACTATTACCTTTGACACCATCTGGGGCAGAAGTCACGAGCAATTCAATCTTGGCAGGCAAAGCAATGGAAGATGGTTTGTTATTGAAAATCAAAACATCCAGGGTTTGACCTTCTTTGAGATAATGCACTATGTCCCCCAAATATTCGGCACTAAATTGAAACTGTTCAAAATTTTCATTGTCCATGAAAAAATAATCGCTGTCTTGAGAATACAAAAAGTTTGCTTGTTTTCTCTGCATATCAGCTTCCGGTACAGAGTCTGAGCCAGCAAAAGTCTTTTCTAAAGTAGAGCCAGTCAACAAATTTTTCAATTTAGTTTTTAGCACTGCTCCACCTCTAGCAACTTTGATGTGTTGGGTAAAGACAACTTGATACGGCTCGTTGTTGATCTCCAAAACCTTACCCAATTTGATTTCACTCATTGATAACATAGGATTTTTTTATTTAGCCACAAAAGGCAACATGGCCATAAAACGAGCACGTTTGATAGCAAGGCCTAATTTTCTTTGGTGCTTAGAACACACTCCACTTCTTCTCTTAGGAACGATTTTTCCATAAGAAGAAGTAAATCTTTGTAGTTGTTGCCAATTTTTGTAGTCTAACTCATCTACATTGTTGACACAAAAATGACAGTATTTAGTAGTTAATTTTGTATGCATAAATTTTATAAATTATTTCTAACAATCGCTTCTTAAACTTACAAACTAGAATGGGATATCTTCTACACTGATTTCTTCATCGTCATTTGACTGACTTGGAGAAGAAAAATTATTGTTTGATGACGCGGGTTTTGGAGCTGATTGTGAACCTGACCACTCTCCACCACCCTTGCTATCCAACATAATCATGTTTTCAGCAATGATCTCGGTACGGTATTTTTTGACACCGCTTGGATCATCCCAAGAACGAGTTTGTAAACGACCTTCGACATAGACCTTAGAACCCTTTTTTAAATATTGACCAGCTATTTCTGCTAAACGACGCCAAGCAACAATGTTATGGAACTCTACTTTTTCTTGTTTTTGACCACTTTGATCTGTCCAAACTAAATTGGTTGCAATGGAAAAAGAAGTGACATTTTGACCATTGGGTGTTGATTTCATTTCTGGATCACGGACAATATTGCCAATGATCATAGCTTTGTTTAAATTCATATTATTGATCTTTTTCTAAAATTTTATCTAATTGTTGATCCAACTCGCTTAAATCAACTTTGATTTTTTCCTCACTTTTGGCTGGCATCTCTTTTTCTACTTTTTTAGTCACTCTTGAGGAACTATGAGTTTTGTGAGCTTTAACTTCTGGTTCAGCCTCAGTATTTTTGATTTCTAGTTTTGGCTTACCATTTGTCTTGACTACCAAATGACGCAAAATGTTTTTGTTGTGTCTTAAGATAGTTTCAAAATCTTTTAAGCCAGCTTTGTCCTCAGCTTCTTCAAAAGCAAACTCTAAGACCGTGTAAAAACCGTGTCTTTGTTTTTCGATTGGATAAGCCAATCTTCTGCGACCCAATGAATAGGGTTCTAGTTTGATAGTTGTTTTAGCTTTTTTTAAGAGGTCTAATACCTCTGCTTGCAAAGCACCGTGTTCTGTTTCCGGCACTTGCGCACTTACAATATAAGTAAGTTCGTAATGCATAATATTTTCTTTCTAATCACCTTAATTTCGACAATCAAGGGCCGCATAAATGCGACTTGGTTAATTAGTAAAGCAAGAATTAATCAAGCTCTAACTTGCACTACTCTAACACAAATGTCACCCCAAGTCAAGACAGCACTTCTAGTCACACTTTAATAGAAATAGGCTTGAAAAAGACTAATAATTTGCTAAAATTTGGCTTTAGAATTATCATTAAAACACTTATGAAAAAATATATCTTTATTTTAGGTCAAGCCAATGACCTGGCTAAACAAGAATTAATCAGTTTTTTGGAGCTGGAAAACGACACCGAAAGCCTTATTCAAGATGGCTTTATCATCGCAAGCAGCGATATGCGCCCTGAGGAACTTATCAAAAATCTTGGTGGCACTATCAAAGTCGCTGAATTTATCGGTGAAATAAAAAATTTGTACGACCTCACACCAGAACAATTTTTAGAGTGGCTAGCTCTGAGTCCTCAAGAAAACAAACTAAATTTTGGCCTTAGTCTTTATCATGGACAAAAAAAAGATCTAAAGTTTTTACAAAAAATAGCTCTAGGCGCAAAAAAAATACTAAAACAAGAACACAAGCAATCAGCTCGCCTAGTAGTTGGTCAAAATCTAGACCTATCCTCTGTCATTGTGACCAAAAATAAATTGTTGGGTCGCGAGCTAATATTTATCTCGGCAAAAAATATTTTTTTTATTGGCAAAACTCTGGCCGTCCAAGACTTTGAAAACTACGCCTTCCGTGACATGGAGAGACCTGGCCGTGATAGTCGCTCCGGCATGCTCCCACCCAAAGTAGCGCAAATGATGCTAAACTTAAACGGTCCAAACAGAGAGCTAAATTTACTTGATCCATTTTGTGGCTCCGGCACCATCATCCAAGAAGCAGCTCTCTTGGGCTTTGAAAAAATATTTGGCTCTGATATCAGTCTCAAGGCTGTCAATGACAGTCGAGAAAATTTGGACTGGCTGGCAGAAAATTATGATATCAAAAGTAACTACGAAATTTCTCAGCAAGATGTAAATCATCTGGAGCTAAAAGATAAAATAGACCTTATCGTCGCTGAACCTTTTATGGGTGACGCTCGAACTTTACAAAATCCCAATAACCTCAAATATATCCAAAATCTTTGCCAAGAATTACCCAAACTATATTTGACTGCATTTGAGCAATTTAAAAAAATTAGCTCAAAGCAAGCTAAAGTCATTTTTATCTTTCCTATTTTTGTCTTAAATAAAACTCATTTTTCCACTCTGCCCCAAGCTCAAATCGAACGTTTAGGCTGGGAAAGTATCAAGCCAAATTTTAAGTCAGCTAATTTTTCTCAAAATAAAAATATTATTTACCAAAGACCGGAACAAAAAGTTTTACGAGAAATCACTGTCTGGCAAAAAAAGCTGAACTAGCAAATATTTTTTAAAAATTATCCTGCCAAACTATTTTATTATTCATCACAATCAGCTCTCGCCATTTGAGCTGATTATTTTTTTTATCCAAATAAACTACTTGCCCCGAAGCTTGATTTAGGTTAGTCAGATAAAAAGCCGCCAAAACACCCTGCTCGCTTGCTAACTGTAATTTTGCACTTAAAATCATTTCCAAAAACAAACGACGCGATAAAAGCTTATCCTGTTCATCTAGGCGCATATTTTCGCCAAATTTTAAATCCACAAAACGACGCAAAAGACCTTTGAAACGACGATCTTCAACTAATAAAAGATCTAAAGCACTTTTGCTTAATAAAATTTTTAAACAGCTCAAAACTTTGGCTTGATCCTGCAAAGCCAAGGCCTGCCACAAGATATCTCGCAACTTATACAAACTATTTTCCGCCTCTGACAAAACTAAACCATCACTTAAAATCTGCCCCTTTAAAACTTCAATTTTGTCGGCAAAATTTTGCAAAATTTCTTCCCAAGACAATGCTTTTTCTTTTTCAGCATCAATTTCCGCCACCTCATCAAGCATCACAAAGCGTAAAACAGCATCATCAGTAAATAGCTCTACGGCTACATTGTCATCATAAGATAACAAAAAATATCTCAAATTTTCTTTTTCTTTTTCACTCAAAGCCAAGACATTCGGACTCTGAGCTAAATACCTTGATCTCTCCAAAGAATCATGAAAACCAGCTCCCAAAAAATGTACATAATCACCCAGCCAATTAGCTAAAGTAGGCTGAACACGACGATTTTGTTCTAAAATAATTTTATTAGCACTCAAGCGTTTGTCTTGCAAATCTGGATACTGTTCTAATAAAAATTTTATTGCTCCTTTAACACTATTAGGTAAACTTTTATTCACCAACGGCTCTGTCTGTAAAACTTGCAAACGAGGCACTTTAGCACCCAAACGCAAAATCAAACGATCTACTTCACCTAAATATTGTTGCAATGGCCACAAAATATTGAGAGCCAGCTCCAAAGATAAGGCACGCAAATCATAATACTCCGATCGCTCCATTTGCTCTAACTCTTTAGGTAAATCTAAAGGACTGATAATTTTCAGCCAAATTTTTTCTTCTAAATCCAAAATAAAATCCAGCTGACTTTGGTTTAAAGCAAATTTATCAGCAATTCGTAAATTCTGGTCTGTCAAATTATCAGAAAAAATAATATCTTTGACAGCTGAACTTAAATTTTGTAATTCTTGAAAAGACATTTATAAACTACTTACGAATGGGATTACCAAATTGATCTAAAATTTTTGGTGAATTATCAGGAGCACCTCCAGTTGATTCTTTTTTCTTTCTTCCAACACCGTAAATTTCAGGATCGTATCCAGCAGCCTTAGCTTGATTAAATATCACATCCAACTCAACATTTGGCACATGACCCCTAGTTAATTGATTTGTCATTAATCGTTGTATTTCCGCTAAAACATCTGCTATTTTATCTTGGCGTTTATCTACATTTTGCTCTGAGACTGCTTTACCCATCTTATCTTTAGCTGCTTTAGCTTTTTCTTCTACCACCGCTCTCAAATGTCCCGTGCCAGCTTGATCAGCCATAGCCTTGATTTGTGCCATCGTCAAATGCTTAGCTATTGCTTTAAAGACGCCGGAATCAGTTTTAATCTTAGCTAAATCAGCACCATCCATCATTCTAGCTAAATTTTGATCAGCTGAAGTAGAGTCAAATTTAATATGGCCATCATCTTCCCTAACATCTGTGATCTCTGGCTTCTTGGCTTCTGCTTCGCGCTCCTCTTTACTCATCTGTTCTATTGGTTTAGCCTTTTTAGCTCTTGCGTCATCTCTCACTCTGACATCCTCCTCAGCCTGACGCTGACTTTCTATCTTAGCATTTGCACGAGTGGTGTCAGTAACTTTTAGACCGCTAGCATACTTTGATAAAAAATTTGAATGTCGCCAAACAGCACTATTAGCATTATCGACACGCAAATCTTCAAATTTATTTTCACCCGTCTCTGTCCTCTTAACCGTATAAGCCTTAGTCTTATTTTTTTCATCAACTGCTTTCAAATCTTTGAGCTCCAATGTTGCCACATAAGCTGCTATGGCTGCCCAAGAATCGGCATCCATAGTTTTTTTGACTTCTGCTTGCTCTTTATCAGTTAGCTCCAAGAAACCACGAGCCAACATCTGACCTCGCCTGTAATCATCAGATTCTTTCTTAGCTACAGTCACTACACCATTGTCATCCTTTTGAGAAAGATGTGAAATATCCATTTTAGAGTAAGTTTCCTGACCCTTACCTGCTTTGAGGCTTGCTTGAATACCATTTTCAGTATTTAAGAAGCCAAAAGTATTTTCTAACTTGGTCATAGTTGCCGTGTCATTGACCTGCTTAGCACGGTTGTATCTAGCTTGCGTTTCTTTGCGATCATCATCCTTAAACTCACCACTCTCTAACTTCATTTTATCTAAATTGCGCTTATTACTTCTGCCCATACTATTGGAATAAGCCTCTCTTTTTGCTTCACTTGACGCATTTTCTGACCATTTAGCTACCTTAGCCTCTTTCCTTTGTAAACGACCAACTTTAGCACTAGTCATCATATTCTTGCCTGTCAAAGCTGCGCCCCTAAAAAGGCCGGTAGCAGCTACTCCTGTCAAACCAACTTGAGCAACACCCATACCAACATTTTGCACACCCGCCCTCAAACCACCCTCACCAGTTGTACCACGCCAAACCTTTGCAGCTCCCCAAGCAGCTGCGCCAATCGCACCAGCCTTGGCTGTATTTGCCATCTTCATACCTATACCAGAGGCTGTACCACCAATACTCTGTGTCACTTTGAGAGCACCAAGCAACATAGCAATACCGACAATAAATTTAAAAAAATTATCAGTTTCAGTCGCCTCTGTAAAACCACCCGATGTTCTTTTTTCGTCAGGTGTTTGCTGAGAGTCTGGTATGTCATTAATCACTGTTTCTACACTATCACCACCAGCACCACCGCCAACAATAGTAAAAGACAACCAGAGAAAAAAAGCTAAGACAGGACCAACTATCAACTCTTTAGTAAAAGAACTCATCCATTGACCAAAATATGATTGCGTTCCTGGAAAAGCGTTGGCTAAAAAAGCCAAAGGAGACAAAACTATCAAAACCCACAAAGCCACTATTCTCGCCAATAAAGTGATAATAAAACCAAAAACCACGATGCAAGTCAAAATCATAAAGACACCAGCAAACAAATAGCCCAAGATGATATTTACAAAAAGATTTACACCGGTATCTTTTTTAATCTGAGCAGGATCCATGTTCATGATAGTATCCAAACCCAAAGCAGTCACTATATTACCGGCTGCAATATCTTTCCAAGTAGCCACAAAAGTCAGCATCACCAGTTGAGAAGCATCAATCACTAAACCCACTATTAGCTTACTAAAATTAATCAAAATCGCCATCAAAATAAGTCTTTTGAGCACTTGCTTATAACCATAAGCGTCTATTTTCAAAATAGTTGCAAAAGACATGATCAAGAGAATAACGATAAAAAACATATTTGACATGTCACGCAAAGCCACCCAACCTTCATTGACACCACTCATATTGGTGAAGCGATCCCATTGGGCAACCATCGGCAAAATGATCAGTTCTAATTTTATCAAAACCACAAAAGGCGCTACTAATAAATAATACAAGATAGAACCCAGTGTATCGGTCAACCAATCAGCATAAGTGACCATAGGTACTGCCAAAAAGACACTGAAAATAGCCAATCCATAGAGCCAAGATTTTAGTTTAGGTTTTTGCATTTTGATTTGCATATTTACTTTATGATTTGCTTAAAAAACTATTGTTGATAAACCACTACCCAAGCATCATAATCGACTGAAGAAACTCTCTCCCAATTGTCAGTCACCGATACACTTGGCTGATAACAAGCAGCGTTCAAAATATTTGGTCTGCCACCACTACCATCACAAGCGTATTCCGCATCTGGCTTATAAACATATGGATGATAAAAAGTTTTGTAGCCAGCCTGACAAGCTTCTTGGGTGCCGGCAAAACCCATCCTGCCTTTGCCACGAATTTCGACATTTGGATCACAATAGTCTGCTGGCATATTATTTTTATATCTTTGAATAAAGCTGCCTGCAAGATCACCTCTAACAGTACCATCTCCCCAATCAACCCCGATATTGACTATCGGCATATGATCAGGATGAGCATGATAAAAGAAACGTAAATCCGTGTCCACTGCTCTACGGCCAACAACATTTTGTCCATTTTGCGCATTTACCGTAATACCTGTTTGAGCCTCAGGACATAAACCGTTGCCACAAACTTTGTAAATCATCGGATTATAGTCAGGGCCAGCGTCTTGATTAACCTGAACATCATATACACCATTTACTGGATCTGTTATACCGCCAGTATAAGAACCTCCGCTCCAAGTCAAATTATACAAACGAGCAAATAAATATTGCATTTGCGCTCTAGCTGTATTAAAATCCCGGCCAAAAAATATAGCTGCTTCATTAGGATTTTCCTGAGTACTCAATGGCGCTTGAGTGACAACTGGGCTAGCCGAAGAGCTTCCCTGAGCACTACCAAAATACTTACTTATATTTGGCGTATTTATGTTTGTGCTATCAAAATATACAGCAGAACGAGCATAGCTTGCACCATCATAATAATAGGCTTGCCAACCTCTATTGAAAGTAGCATTTTGTGAACTACGCCACCAAATATCTGTTCTGACCCAAGATAAATCCCTATCACCTTCAGCACCTATCTGAGAAATAACTTCACACTGCTGGAGACACTCAAGTCCTGAACAACTTGCACCCGGTTGATCTACTTCGTAACCTCCTGCGGCCGTACAAGAATCCTCAATATCAGAATCCAAACAAAGATCAACTTCATCCAACAAATCAGCATTTACACCTGCCCTCGCATTAAGAACGCCGCCACTAACCTGAAAAATACTAGCCAAACAACCTTGTACGTTAGTCGGAGTACATCCAGACCAATCACATGTTTGCTCAATGTTGCCATACTCACTGCAATATGGCGTAGCCAATGGATTAGGCAGAGACTCTACACAGCGCTTAAATAAACAATTTGCGTCTGTTCCACAACCAGCAGACGGCACAGTGATTCCGCTATATGCATCTTCTGACCTCAAACACTCCCTACCACGCTCAGGTCCCGCACAATTAGTTTCCGTACAAGTCAAGTCAGAAATTGAACTATCTGTCTTCACATAATAATTATAAGCCAAAGGATTGCAATACCTAGTACCATATTGTTTTCTAGCACCATAGAGACCACAATGACTACTGCCACGCCAATCTCTCACTTCTACCTGATGAAACCCACCTGGACAAATATCCACATCCCAATCATTACAAGAATCTTCATCCTCATAAATCTGAGCTCCGTTTGCTAACACCTTATCATTGTCGCTACCACTATCCCCTTCATCGAGATTCCAAGTACCATCTCCCTCCACCGCTTCATCAAAATAATAATATTCTATTTCACCGGTAACGCTGGCAAAAAGTGACGCTAAGTCAACCGGATTTATAACTATACCTTCGAAACTATTGTGACCACCAAAATCTTGACTCTCAAAAAATGCACCCTCTGTAACACACTCACCTCTATCTCTATTATCATCATTTTCTCCGGAACAAGCATTATCAGCACCAACTTTTCTAACACCTTCCACACTAGACTCGAAAACAAAAGCGTTGTTTGTCAAATAATTACCATATGCAAAAACACCAAAACTAGCAATTTGATTAAGCTTAATTTTTGAATTAGCTGGCACCTTTAATAATACTGTACAACTAAACCCAGTATCAACACCAAAACCATTTTCAGTCGATCCACAATAGTATCTATCTGCTTGCGTCACAAACTCCTCTCCGACTGCGCACATCTCTAAGCTATTGCCAGACTCATTATAAAAACCAGCTGTGGTGAAATTGTTATACAAACTTTGGGCGCCCTGAATCTGTCCGACTGGATACCATTGATTACAATAATTTTTCAAAGCCACGCCTTGAGCGCCATCTTCTGGAATATTAGTAGATAAATCAGCTTCCAAACAAATGCCCTCCCAATTTAAGAATTTTTCTATCTTGCTAGGTGGCGAACATCTACCACCAATACCACCGCATTGACTATTTTGTTCACAAAAGTCACCTTCTTCCTTTTCCACATTTTCATCCTCACCTATAATTGTACAAACTGATTTACTAGTGTCCTCATTACCATTTGCAAAATACTTCACAAAACCAGAAGCACTATAAGTCACTTTCTGATAACCTGGTTCACAGCCATTAGTGCCATCTTCACAAATGTTTGCTTCTATGAAAGCCTGAGCTTTTTCCACTGTTTGCTTCGACTCATTATCAATGATACTGCTAGCAAAAGGAGCATCTTGAGTGGCATAGGCCCTGGTAGAAAGCTTGACGACTTCTTCATCGGCTTTTGGATTGAGCCAATACAGACCATCTTTACAAGTGGCTGGGTATGTTCCCAAACCTCTCAAATTAATCTGATCAATATCTAGATCTTGAGCTGGTGTACAGGTTACATCGGTCTGATAAACCAAACGCAAGTCTGTTTCATTTTCATCTGCTGCGAAATTATAAGAAACTAAATCTTTGACTGGTAAAAAGTTTGGTAAAGAATAACCAAGGTATTCTTTGTCTGACCAAGTCAAATGACTATTTTCACCTGTAGCTCTGTTTTGATACTCGGCAATATCCAAAGGTGCTGTGTCACCATAAGTTGACCATTGAGCACACTGACTGATGTTACTGGCAGTATTAAAATCTGTACAGCTGTCTATCGCATCACAAACAATCTTGTATGAATTTGTCTTTGGATCCAACACTGCAGTTGAAGACTTACAAGCCAGCCACTCGGCACATTGTCTATCTCGTCTGACTTGGACCAACTTATTAGCATCCAAAATGCCGGTGGTGATAGGTGCCACCGCCGCGTTTTGTTCTACATTTAAGTCATAAGTATCCAGTGTATTGTATTGATTGATAATTTCACTATGCTCACCATTCCAATTGTTTTCATCTCTCAATAAAATACAACCATTATTTTGATCAAACTGCCCCGCACATGAGCTAAGATCTATTTTGTTGTTATTATAATAGTAATAAGGCTTGTTATTATCCAAAGGATCAGAAAAAGTAGTACAAAGATTTTTGTCATCCGGACAACTGGCTGCCCAATCAGACACTAGCTCTAAATCCAAAGCATTTAGCTGACCGTCTTCATCGTCACTACAACCGATTGGGCTCGTGGCTAAACTATCAGTCTTAAACCAACCATTCCACAAAACACCATTGATATTTAGATTCTTTTTGTAACTACAATTTTTATTACCTGGATCTTGGAAATAATAAACACCTTTATCAGAATTATAAGACTCACAATACAAAGCATCACTCGTGCACAATGATTGCGCATAATTATCTGGATTATTTATCTTATAAACAGTACTGTAAAGCTGCTGACCATCAGCATTCACCTTAATAAGATTGTTTGCTTGATCCATTTGTGGCAAGCCCAAAGCGCTACAACCTTTGTAACCTTGTGGACAATAATTTTCTACTTTTGGTACCAAATAGACCAAGCTATCAGCTGGTAAATTGAGTTGTGAGTCTAGTCCTGAGTGGAAAGTTTCTGCAAAAGGATTGAGGGAATTTTGTGTATCAATGGCTGCTACACAACCGATAGAATCTTCTCGGCATAAACTTGCAAATGATTTCAAACTATAATCTGTACCATTGGTATCCTGATAAGCCTGACAGCCTAAATAGGCACCAGTAAATGGTGTGTCACAAGACACTGGTGTTGACCAAGAATTTTTGACTAAAGACAAATTGTCTACTACTTCTTTCAATAAAATATTATCCAAAAATATTTCACCCACACCATTTAATTCAAAGCGTAAACTTAAATTATCAAGCTCATTAAAATTAAAATTTTCTCCTGAAGACACTTGATAATTACGCCAAGTATTCGCTGACACACTTTCTAAAATGCCTAACTCATACTCTTCACTGCCATCTGTCAAAAATACTCTAACACTAGATATATTAGCCGTAGTTTTCATCCACCATGACAGCTGATAAGCTTTGTCATTTTGCAAACTAGAAAGTGTTCTACTCAAAGTAGCATTAGCGTTGACCTTCAAAGAATGGCCACCGTTGGCTAAAGATTCATTGGATAAATCCAAAGACGCCCCACTCCAAGGACTATAAGTATTATTTTCAAAATTATCCAAAAATACTTGTCTGACATTGTTTGCTGACTCACCCGCGTACCAGCGACAGCCAGCATATTGCGCTTGGCAACTATGACTTAAATTTGCAATCGCTTGATACTCTTGGCCGGTGCTCGCTCTCCTAAAAGACACACACTCAGCTGAAGCATAAATAAGCCTATCCTCTAAACGATAAAAAGCATTGCCTTCGGTATCAAAAAATTCACGACAATTTGGATTGACATTTGGATCATCAGCAGGGTCTGCTGTATCAGGTCCACACACAGCCATCAAACTCACATCGTCTGAGTCTATACAAGTATTTGTACCTGGTGCCACATTTGTACATGGACCAGCGTCAACATCACTTTGTAAAAAGGTCCAGGTCTTGAGCTGATAACCAGACACATCTTGACCTTCCCAAGTATAATACGTAGCGATATTTCCGGCTGACATTGGCACACATTGTCTCAGATAGCTATAATACTCTTTACCTTCGCCTCCCTTTGAGACAATATCCAAATTGGTAAACTCTTCACAGCCAACTTCTGAGCTAGGACACTCCCTAGCTGTATCAGGAATAAGATTATAATATTCTGTATCCAAATCATTTTCCAAAACATCAAAAATATTTGGACTCTGGGCAAAAGAAGCATAACCCACACATTCAGATGGACAGAGGTCACCGGAAGCAATCACCCCTGGAATCATCGGATCACCATTGGCCGGGAAATAGCCACGACAACCAACTTCTTCAAGCAAACACATTTGCCTATCATCATTCATGAAAATTCTTGCACCATCGCCGTAGTTCGTAAAAGAACTAGCTAAAGTTTGATTTGCTCCCACTTCTTCTAGCTTAACTGCATCTAAAATTGCGCCGGCACCCAAAATATTTATATTAAAACTAGTAGCTTGAATATTTATAGGAAAATTGATACTAAAAGATTCAGACTGCCAATCTGGTGTAATATCAAAAGTCTGACTAAATAATTCTCCCGTGCTAGTGCTCACTACAAAAGTAAAGTTATTTGGAGATGATGCTTTGGCCTGAAAACTAAAAATAAATTTCCGATTCTTTAAAGGCACACCGCTTTCAAAACCAGTGCTCAAAGAATTTTGAAAACTACCAGCTTTAGCACCCAAATAAGCATCGCTCACAATGCTTAAGTTTGGTGATGACCAAGCGCTGGCGTCATACTCAAAGCTACCATTAGGCAAAAGATTGACGCCTAAGCCTGAAGCCATAACAATAAACTCATGACAACCAGCTTGATCAGAAGGGCAATCAGCTGCCTTGTCATTCAAAAACAAATCATCATTGTCACTGGCTATATCTTGCAAAAGCCAAGCATTGTTTGCATCTTGTTCTTGAGAATAGCGCTTGCAACCAACTTCATCAGCCGTACAATAGTCAAGTGTTTGCTCGAGATAAGACATAGACTCTTCACCATTGTCAAAAGTCAAACAACCTGAATAAATTTCTCCGTCTTCACATCTATCAGCATCTAAACGCCAAATATTTTCTGATCTCACGCAATAGCCATATTGACTATCTAGACAATTACCCTCATCATCTTCGCGCAAACAAGTGGTCACATCAGCACAATACTCTTGTCTAGTATTTGACTCTTTGGACTCCAAAGTTGGTGCATAAGCCAAAGCCTCACAGCGAGCTGGTGGAATTTTTAAAACCCAATTTGGATCAACTAAATGATAATAAGGATTAAAGCTTCCCTCTACACCACTATAATATGGGCAACCTTGATTTTCAAAACAAGCTAATAATTCTCCTAAAGTCACCGCTTGTCCAGCTGGACTAAGACTTGCTGCCATCTCCCAACCAACTGGAATGACATTGGCTTTGCGTAATTTGATTAAATTGTGATAACAAAAGCCTTGATTGTAGCAAGAGTCTGAATTATTTCTCGTGTCACTAGAGCCAAAAAAAGCAGTATTTGGATTGAGCGTACCCTCATCTATCAATTGCGCCAAAGTCTTTTGCTGAGAAATAGCTTGTAAAAATTCACCAGTAATCACACAGTTGTCTGGATGACGAAAATCAGCCTGGTCAGGACAAATAGCAAAGTTTTCTAATAGATTAAAACTTTCTACTTCTTCAAACTCGACCGCAAATAAATCTCTAAAAATATCAGCGCCTCTAGCTGGACGATTGAGGTCTGCTCCACCACGCAATTGAGTCAATAAAGAATCTCTAAAGCTACCGTCTTTGTCATTGAAACATTCACTCAAATTACCCACACAACTTTGACCCCATTGCAAAGCATACTTTAACATCTTAGAAGACAAAGTTTTCATAAAATACTGTCCCGCATCTTTCAAAATGTCACTCAATTTAACAGCATCTTCTTTTGCTAATCTCTCGAGTCTTTGCACTTCTGGATCAATGATTAAATCCCATTGTTTCTCATTGATTGTCAAAACTGTCATACAATGAGTCTTGACTTGACCAGCGATCGGCGAAGAAACGTCTCTGAAGCCCTTACATTCTTCAGCGGTCATTTTAGCCACATCAGCCGCTGTCATCTCTGCCTCATTTAGCTTCTCAACTAAACCCTGAGCAATACCCAGGTCACTATTGGAAGCATCAAAAGAAGACCAAAAATCATCCCAA
The DNA here is from genome assembly GCA_018062885.1 of Patescibacteria group bacterium. Lineage (GTDB taxonomy): Bacteria > Patescibacteriota > Patescibacteriia > UBA1558 > GWA2-36-10 > CAIRBL01. The sequence continues at coordinate 47,678 of JAGORJ010000003.1, forward strand.
TCTTTGGCAGTGCCTTGAGATGACAATTTTACTTTAATAAAATTATCTATATCACCTTCTTTAAGCTGGCCAGAAAATTGAGACCATTTTTTTTGCACATCACGCCACTCACAATCAGGCGCTGGAGGCGCTTTTGAGTCTATCAGCTTCAAAGTCAAGGATAACTTGAGCTCTAAAGAAGGCTCACATAAATTAAAACCCAAATCTGCAAAAGTATTATCTTGCAAACTAGTAATAAATTCACCAATAGCCGCTTCTTTAGATTTTTGCAAAGAATCCTTGATAGACTCTCGTCTAAACAAAGATTTACCACCTTCAGCGCCCTCGGCAATAGAAGAAGCGATATTGTAAGCTAAATTGTTGACATAAGTTTTAACAGTATTATTAATAACTTGACTGCCTATTCTTTTTTGCAAAAAATCATAAGCGTCTTCAATTTTCTGCCAAATCCACCAAGCTGGTTGCAAAGCTGCTTGCACAGGATCAACACCCTGAGCATAAGTACGCTGAGGCACGACTAAGGCAGCTGGCCCGACCAAAAAAATAGCCAGCATCAAGGTCACAATAAATTTTCTAGACTTGTTCATAAAAAATTAAAATTGAGTTAATTGATCTCTAATTTTTAATAATTCTTCATCGCTTAAAGCATTGATTGTTTCTAAATCTGCTTCTGGCTGGCTCAACAAAAAATTTCTCACCTCTTCAGGGCCCAGGCTTTCATCAAGACTATCTTGAGCTAGTTCACTTTCTTGTAAAATACTGAAAATATAAAGCAAATCATCATCGGTCAATTTATCCACTTCAGCTTGAGAAAAACCATTGTCTAATAAAAATTTTCTAAATTCAGCCAAAGCTGCTTCTTCTAAGGTCAAATCTCCACTAAAATTAACCGATTCTACTACATCAGCAAGTTTTGTGCTCGGTGTAATCAAACGTAAAAGATTGCAATCTTGTCCACTAGGACAAATCGGGTCATTACCAGAGCCAACTTCTTCTGAATCCGAAAATCCGTCTGAATCTGTGTCTGCCAAAAAAATACTAGTACCAAATTGGTATAATTCTTGATAATCATTGAGGCCATCTTGATCAGTGTCTTCGGCCCTAAGCTCTTCCATGGTTTTTTCTTTGCCAGTCTCAGAATCTATCAGTATTTTTGCTTTAAACTCTTCGGATAAATTGAGTGCCAAAGGATTTTCTAAGACTTGTTTTTTGTAATACCAAAAAATCAAAGCTAAAATGGCTAAACTCAAAAATAAAAACAGCCAAAAAAGCTTATTTTTACCCAAAGTCTTTAAGCCCGGCTGATTATAATCTCTGTAGTTATCTAACATCTTGAAAATGTAATTTTAATACAAAAAATATTTAACAATTTGAAAATATTTATAACATTATTATACCATAAATAAAAAATTTGCCCAAGAGCAAATTTTAATTATCAAACACCTGAT
>JAGORJ010000043.1 GCA_018062885.1 Patescibacteria group bacterium
AAAGCGCGTTTTAATATTTTAGCCAAATCCAAATCACTAAGAGCTTTGAGAGTCAGCACGCGACAACGAGATAGTAGAGCGGAGTTGAGAGAAAAAGATGGGTTTTCGGTGGTAGCGCCGATCAAAATGAGTGTGCCTTTTTCTACATAAGGCAAGAGTACATCTTGTTGGCCTTTGTTGAAGCGATGAATTTCATCTAAAAATAAAATAGTTTTGGTTTGAAAAAAGTTGGCGTCAGCCTCAGCCACTTGAGCCAGTTTTTTGATATCAGCTACCCCGATCAAAACGGCTGAAGAGGCGATGAATTTAGCTTTGATATTTTTGGCAATGATTTGTGCTAGGGTGGTTTTACCTACTCCCGGTGGGCCCCAAAGTATCAGTGAGCTTAAGGCTTGGTGTGTGAGCATTTGTTCTAAAATTTTGCCAGAACCCAAAATATGCTCTTGACCAAAGTAGTTGGCCAGTGTGTCAGGGCGTAAAATATCGGCTAAGGGTTGTTTATTTTCCATATATTTTGAATATCTTTTATCTTAGCAGATTTAGGCAAAATAAAAAACTGGCCATTAAAGCCAGTTGATTATTTATTTTACGATTTTATCGGTTATAAATTTTATTACTTTTTGGTTTAATAAAACATTGTGTAAGTAGCTATGATAATGTGGATCTTTAAAGTCAATTTTAGAACCAGCTGCTTGTGCTTGAATTTCTTGCTTTTTTATTTCCGTCTCAATTTCTTCTTCGCTCACCTCTATGTTTTCAGTTTCTGCTAAAGTTTTTAAAGCCAGAGTAGCTTGAATTCTCTTGATAGCTTGTTCTCTGAAATCATGGTGCAAATCATCTTCGGTTTTTTTGATAGATTCTAAATACTTAGTCATCTCCAAACCTTGATTTTCAACATCGTGTCTTAATTCACTGATCATTTTATGAATCTCATTGTGAATTAATTTTTCGGGTATTTCTTCAATAGTTGAGGTGCTGACTAAAATGTCCAAAACCTCTTTTTCTGTTTTCTGTTTAGCTTTATTTTCTTTGTCGCTTAAAATATTGTCACTAATTTGTTTTTTGAGAGCTACTAAATCATCAAAGCCAAATTCTTTGGCTAACTCATCAGTCAGTTCTGGTAAAGATCTTTCGAAAACTTCCAAAACTTTGATTTTAAAATGAGCTTCTTTGTTAGCCAAATTTGTTTGATGATAATTATCGGGAAACATCAAATCAAATTCTAGCTCATCTCCTGCTTTGCTGCCGATTAATTTTTCTTCAAATCCAGGCACCATGCGACCTTCTCCGAGTATCAGTGGATGTTTGTAACTAGTACCTCCTTCAAGAACAGCTTTATTTATGGAGACTTCAAAATCCATCATAATTTTGTCACCATTTTGAGCAGCTCGGTCGACTAAGGCTTCTTTGGCGCGCATTTTTTTTAATTCGCCCATAGTTTTTTCTAGCTCTTCTTCAGGAACAACTACTTCGGTCGCTTTGATATTTTTTTCTTGCCAATTACCCAAAGTTACTTTTGGTAATAAAATAACAGTGGCGATATAGACAATGGGATTACCAGGAGCAAGCTTTTCTATTTTGATATCAGGCTTACCAATTGTCTCAAGCTTTTCTTTGGTGATAGCCTGAAAAAAAGAATGATTGATAATATCTTCCAAGGCTTCTTGATAGATACTCATTTCACCAACTTTGGTTTTGATAACATCATAAGGAGCCTTGCCTGGTCGAAAACCAGCAATTGAACTTCTTTGACTGAGCTTAATGGCAGCTTTTTTGAGGTGTTCATCAAATTCTTCTAATGGTACTTCAACTGTTAGCTCAATTTGATTTTTACCTAGATCTTTTTTAGTTACTTGCATAATTTTTTTATATTAAAAACAAGGCTGAGTATAGCTAAAATAGGCTATTTTGTCAATAATTCATAAAAATAAAAGACCCGACACGTAGGATGTGTCGGGTTGGTGAAAAGCGCTAGAGCGCGTGATTGCAAACCTAGTCAGTTGTGACTGACGTTTGAAGCCGGATCTTGAACCAGAGCCATCTGCCGCCGAACCAGAGAGCGAAGGGCAGTATCATGTAGCCCAAACACAGGAGGTTGAGCTCAAGGATGTGCTGGCGCAGATATTGCTCGTAGGGGTTTATCAGATGGTCGGCTATAAAGGCAAGGATGAAGAAACTGCTGATGACGGCGATCGAGCCATTTAGCTTACTACATTTGTCCGTGAGCATCATCCCCGCAAAAGCCATTGTGATGAGCAACGAGATGAGCCACACGAACCAAGCAGCATGCCAGACAGCTAGATTGATCCCAACCATCAGTGCGATATAGTAGACGATAGTCGCGATCTTATGGTAGAGCGCGATGTCAGTTTGGTAGTCGTAGTAGATTTTGCATATACCCATGTACATGAGATATGCCAGGAATATCGCATAGGCAATTATTGGAGCTGTTTCCTTCTTGGTTGTTGTTGTATTCGAGAGTTGTTTGTCTTGCTCATTCCAAGTCAGCAAGTGACTTTCTACGGTGTTATTCGCCATTGGCAAGGGCCAACTCCAAAGATCCACGCTTTCAGGGGTGCTTGCGTCGATCTTACACTCCTTGATTTCGCCTCGGACAAGCTGTGTGATCGAGTTGATATTTTTTTCTGCCAGGGAAGCATCGAGGCTGAGCGGCAACTTTGCCAGAGGCAAGAAGCTGTGCTCCTCGGTTTTTTTGTAGGTGGCATGGACCAGTGTGTGGCGTTCCTGGTCAATGACCATCACACTGTTTTGCCAAAAAACGAAGGTGGTATCGCTCAAGTCCGTGCTGAAAGCCGAATTGCTCAGTGCCGTCAGGCACGCGAGTACAAACAGAAGATTCTTCATTTTTCCTTGCTCCTCTTGCGTTGCGTTTTTGGGCCAAGTTAGTTTGCAATTTCAGTTGGAAAAGATCGGCTAATCATCATGGTTTGCCCATTTTGATTAATATATTATAATAGCATATTTTAGGTATTATGTCAATACTTTTAGCTGTACAGCTAAAAAACAAAAACACCCTAGTCAATCTAGGGTGTTTTGGGAAATTTTGTTTATGATTTTAGAATAAAATAGCGACTAACAATAAAGCGACAACGTTAAGGATTTTGATCATTGGGTTGATAGCAGGTCCGGCTGTATCTTTGTAAGGATCACCTACAGTATCACCAGTGACAGCTGCTTTGTGAGCATCAGAGCCCTTGCCACCATGATGACCGCTTTCAATGTATTTTTTAGCATTGTCCCAAGCGCCACCACCAGTGGTCATAGAGATAGCTAAAAATAAACCAGTGATAATACTACCCATCAAAGTACCACCCAAAACTACTAGGCCATTATTGATACCAAAAATGATGAGAATCAAAATAGGCACTGCTACTGGAATCAAAGCAGGGACAATCATTTTTTTCAAAGCGCCCATAGTGACGATGTCCACGGCTTTGTCATATTCAGGTTTGTC
>JAGORJ010000004.1 GCA_018062885.1 Patescibacteria group bacterium
CAAGTAGCCAAAATAAAGGCACCGAAAGCTTTGTCTCTGATCAATCCGTATTTTAATATCTGGGATGCTAACTGGTGGCCTGATTTTCCTGTGAGTGCCCAAAAGATTATGTGGTTTTACCAAAACTTTGGTGGCTCGACAGTGGACGGCGTGATAGCTTTGAATGCTGATGTTTTAAAGGCTTTGTTGGAAGTTTTGGGACCACAAAGTATGCCAGAATATAATGTAGTCATTACAGCAGACAATTTATTTGAAGTGATTCAAGACGAAGTGGAGCTTAATTATGACAAAGAAACTAACGAGCCTAAAGCTATTATCGCTGACTTAGCGCCATTACTTTTGGATCAACTACTCAAAAATTCTGAGCACCAAAAAGAAATAGTCAGCACTTTAGTTGGTCAGTTAGCCAACAAAAATATTCAGATGTACTTAGAGGACGATGGCGCTCAAGAAAAAATCAGACAATTTGCTTGGACAGGTGAAACACTCAAAAGTCAAAAAGATTATTTACAACTTGTAAATACCAATATCGCTGGTGGTAAAACTGACAATGATATTTATCAAAGCATTGACCATCAGGCAGAAATTTTACCTAACGGTGAGATCATCAACACTGTCAAAGTGACGAGAACAAACAAAGGGCAAGCTAATAATCCTTTGTCGGGTATGGATGGTGGCAATGTGAGCTACATGAGATTTTTTGTGCCCAAAGGCAGTGAATTTATCGAGTCGGTTGGTTTTGATACTTTAGCTAACAATTATTTTCAAAACGCTACTGAGGCTACTTTGATTGATAAAGACTTGGAAACAGAGGAGGCTAGCAAAATGCTTGACGCGGCTTCGCAGACAGAAATTTTCACCAGTCTAGACAAAACAGTCTTTGCTAATTGGTTGGCCTTAAAACCTGGTGAAAGCAAAACGGTAGCTATCAAATATAAACTACCTTTCAAAATTAATTCGATTGATCCATTGGTTAATAATTGGTGGACAAAACTTTGGCGTGGAGATGTATTTTTGGATAATTATAGTCTATTGATCCAAGGCCAAGCAGGTAGTAAAAATACTTTATTTAATTCTTCAGTTTTATTACCAGAAAATTTGAAAGTAGTGTGGAATCAGTCAAGTGATCTAGAGAAAATGAGCGTCAACAATAAGCTAGTGACTTACACCAGTGATTTGGTTGGCGACCAATACTTTGGTTTTATTTTGAGTTCAAAATAAGTCATGTGGACAAAACTTTGGCATAAAATTAATAACACGGTAGCAGGCGGGGCACTGATTATTGCCTGCTTTTCTTTTTTGTCCAAAATTATCGCTCTTTTTAGAGAGCGTCTGATAGCTTATAATTTTGGCGCCTCAGAAATTTCTGATATTTATTATGCTGCTTTTCGTTTACCAGACATAATTTTTAATACTTTAGTTTTGGGCGCTTTAACTTCAGCTTTTATACCGGTCTTTCAAAAAGTTTGGCACAAAAATAAAGACGAAGCTTTGGTTTTAGCAAATTCGGTTTTAAATTTATTTTTAATTGTTATTTTTTTCTTGAGTTTATTGGCGGCTATTTTTACTCCGCAAATCATGGACTTTTTGACGCCAGGTTTTAGTGAGTGGCAAATGATCAAAGTCAATCAGCTGACGAGAATCATGCTCTTGTCTATTTTGTTTTTTGTTGGCTCCAATGTCATCGGTGGTGTCTTAAACTCTTGGAAAAAGTTTTTTAGTTTTTCCCTGGCGGCTTCATTTTATAATTTAGGTATTATTTTCGGTATTGTTTTCTTGTATCCTATTTTTGGTTTGACGGGCCTGGCTTGGGGTGTCTTGATCGGTGCTATTTTGCATTTAGTAGTGCAGTTGCCTGAAGTTTATAAATATGGTTTCCGTTATCAATTAAAATTAGTTTTTAATAGCGACCTAAAAAAGATTTTATATTTGATGATGCCACGCACTATCGGTCTAGCCGCTGGACAAGTCAATCTTATTTTTATCACGATGCTAGCCTCTGGGATGGCGGCTGGTAGTATTGCGATTTTTAATTTAGCCAACAATTTACAAAGTCTACCTGTCAGTTTGTTTGCGGTCTCTTTAGCGATAGCTGTTTTCCCGACTTTCACCCAAGCTATTCAGGAAAATAACAAAAGTTTATTTGCGCAACATTTTTCTGCAAGTTTTAGAAGAATTTTATTTGTCTTAGTGCCAATTTCGGTTTTGATAGTTATTTTGCGAGCCCAAATTGTCAGGCTTATCTTGGGTGCTGGTGCTTTTAGCTGGCAAGATACTTATTATACGGCACAAACTTTAGGATTTTTTGCCTTGTCTTTATTTGCTCAAGGTTTGATACCTATTTTAGCTAGAGCTTTTTATGCTTGGGAAGACACTAAGACGCCGATGTATATCAGTATTATCAGTATAATTGTAAATATATTTTTCTCTTTCTTGTTTACCAAAAACTTAGGCGTCATTGGTTTAGCTTTGGCTTTTTCTATCTCCAGTATTCTCAATATGTTTTTATTGTTTATTTTCTTACATCGAAAAAGCAAAGATTTGGATGATCAGGCGATATTTTTTTCGATTATCAAAATAAGCATTTTATCTTTTATCGCCGGCGTGGTGACTTACTTTGCTTTACAATTTTTTGCAAGTATCGTCAATATGCAGACATTTTTTGGTATTTTTATCCAAGGCGTGGGTTCAGGCACTTTGGGCTTGCTAATTTACCTTATTTTAGCTATAGTTTTCAAACTCGAAGAAATTGATTTAGTCAGGAAGTTATTCAAGCGTTTGCTCGGCGTTATTCGATAAACATATGGAAAACATTAGAAATTTTTGCATAATCGCGCATATTGATCACGGTAAATCCACCTTGGCAGACAGGATGTTAGAGGTGACTAATACCATTGATAAGCGCAAAATGAAAAACCAGGTCCTTGATCAAATGGACTTGGAAAGAGAGCGTGGTATCACCATCAAGCTTCAACCAGTGCGTATGCAATGGCATGGCTATACTTTGAATTTGATAGACACTCCCGGCCATGTGGATTTTACTTATGAGGTATCTCGGTCACTAGCTGCTGTAGAAGGTGCTATTTTGTTGGTTGACGCAACCCAAGGCATTGAAGCTCAAACTTTGGCTAATTTGTATTTAGCTTTGGAGCAAAACTTAGAGATTATTCCCGTGATTAACAAAATTGATTTACCAGCTTCTGATGTGGAAACAGTTTCCAAAGAAATAGTCAATTTGCTTGGTTGTAAAAAAGAAGACATATTATTGACCTCAGCCAAAACTGGTCAAGGCGTAGAAGCTGTTTTACAAACAGTGATAGACAAAGTGCCAGCTCCAAAAAGCCGTGCCGATGAATTGCAAGCTTTGATTTTTGATTCAGCTTATGATGAATACCGAGGTGTAGTGATTTATATTCGTGTCTTTGGCGGAAATCTCAAAAAAGGCCAGTTAGTAAAATTTTCTGCCACCGAAGAAAAAACAGAAGTTTTAGATCTTGGCTTTTTTCAGCCTTCATGGGTAAGCTCAGATGAGCTTGAAAATGGCAGTATCGGCTACTTAGTGACCGGTGTGAAAGATTTGTCTTTGGCTAAAGTGGGTGACACTATCATCAGCCAAGAAAGCACTACCAAAGCTTTACCAGGCTACAAAGAAATCCGTCCCATGGTTTATGCTGGTATTTTTCCCACTGATGGCGGTGAATATAATAAATTGCGAGAAGCAATTTTAAAATTAAAGTTAAGTGATGCAAGTCTCGTTTTTGAGCCAGCTAGCTCTCAGGCTTTAGGCTTTGGTTTTCGTTGTGGATTTTTAGGCTTATTGCATCTAGAAATTTTCCAAGAAAGATTAAAACGAGAATTTAACTTGGCTTTGATAGTCACTATACCGACAGTAGCTTATAAATTGTTTTTACAAAATGGCCAAGAAAAAATCTTGACCACTCCAGCTGAGATGCCGGATCCTAATCACATCGAACACACCGAAGAGCCTTATGTAAAAATTGAAGTAGTTGCACCCAAAAGCTATATTGGTGATTTGATTGCCTATATCATCGAACAGCGAGGACTTGCTCAAGACACTGAGTATTTAGATGAAAACCGTGTTATTTTGCGCTACGAAATACCTTTAAGCAGTGTCTTGGTTGATTTTTATGACAAAATAAAAAGCATTTCCTCAGGCTATGCTTCAATGAATTATGATTTTTCTGATTACAAAAAATGTGATTTAGTCAAAATGGACTTTTTGGTAGCCGATAGTCCAGTGGAGGCTTTGACCATGCTGACTTATCGAGATCAAGCTCATATGGTAGGCAAAAGGGTGGTAAATAAATTAAAAAATGTTTTACCTAGAGCTCAATTTGCTATCAAAATACAGGCAGCTATCGGTGGTAAGATTATTGCCGCGGAAAAAATATCTCCGATGCGTAAAGATGTGACCGCTAAACTCTACGGTGGTGATGTGACGCGTAAAAGAAAACTCTTAGACAAACAGAAAAAAGGTAAAAAAAGAATGGCCCAATCAGGGCGAGTGATCATTCCGCAAGAGGCTTATTTAGCAATCTTAAAAAAAGATTAGGCCAATCCTATACCGACAGTAAATAAAAGCATAGAAAAGATAATCAAGACTGCTAAAACTATCATAATTCTTCGTTGAATTTTTTTCCGCACAAATTTTTCGTTTAGTTTCTTTTATTCTTTAAGTATATTATAATACATTTGTCTGCTTTTGGACAAATATGCCTCATAATTTTCAAAATTTTTTAGATCTTGATGAATCCTTACTTTGCGTATCCAAGCGAAAAAAGGATTTGAGATCTTTTTATTTTATATTTTTTCTTATTTTACCTTTACTTTTTTTCTTTTTATACCCACTGATGTCCTATGGTCGTTATGGTCTGAGCCTATGGCTAAGCCTGATTTTTTTAAGTATTTATATATTTATCATAAAATTTAATCACAATGATGATTTATATCTACTGACAAACAAAAGATTATTATTTTTACATAAAAAAGCCTTAGACTATCAGCTAAAAGGCTCTGTGAATTTGACTAAAATAACTAAGCTTAAAAAAATCGGCAAAAATAATCTTAGCCTGTGGCTAGCACACAAACGCTTTGATTTATTACATCTAGAAAATAGAGATAGTATTTATCAAAAAATTGTGCAATTAAAATTAAAATAATTTTGTTGTTTATGGGAATTTTTGTTATAATATAAGCATTCATTTATATGGCAGACAATAATTTTGAAATACCACAGTCAGTTGAGCAAGTGAATAAAGTAGAGGCGAGTGCGGCTCAAGCGACAGAAAACAAGCGAGAACAAGCTGTTCGGGAAAATATCCAACATTCCGAAGCAGCTAATATTGATTTGTCCAAAATAAATAATGCTACTAATAATCAAATAGTTCGAAATTCAGACATAGAACTTAAAAAAGTAGAAAACATTTTGGCGGAAAATATGGACAAGGTTTTTTTGTCTTTAGATGCGCCTACGCAAATGATATTCAAAAACAAAGGTGAAGAAGTAGCTAAAAAAATCAACGTTTTATTGCAGTCTGGTCAAGTCAAAATAAAAAAAGTCTTAGATCTTATTTTAGAATGGTTGCGGGTAATTCCCAAAATCAATAAGCATTTTTTACAGCAAGAAGCCAAGATCAAAGCGGATCAAATAATGAATTTATATCATAAAAATAAATAATGACTATTAGTTTAAATCTAATTCTTTTTCTGGTTTTGCCGATAATTATCTTACTTGGCTTAATTTTTTTTATTTTTTGGTACAAACGCAGTATCAATAAACACATTGAGCTAGAAATATTATCTTTTAAGATTCCAAAATATACCCAAAAAGACCAAGAAATTTTGAGCAAAGAGTATATCAATAGTGCTTTGGGTAAAATAGAAAATTTATTTACCGCTCTAGCTGGCTTAAAAGCGGAAAAAACTTGGAAAAAAGAACAGATTTTTTCTTTAGAAATGGTGGCGCTTGATGGCGAGATTTGTTTTTATGCCGCTGTACCCAAAAAACTCAAAGAATTTTTTATCCAACAATTTCAAGCTGCTTATCCAAAAATTTATTTTGAAGAAATTCCTGACTACAATATTTTTGAAGCCAACTCTGCGATCAAAGCTGGCGCCTTGAGACTAAAGAATGATTTTGCTTTGCCGATCAAGACTTATCATGTTTTTGAAAATGATCCCTTAGAAAGTATCACCAATGCTTTAAGTAAGCTCAATGAACATGAAGCAGCGGCCGTGCAATATGTTTTTCGCTCAGCCAACAAATCTTGGCATCAACGAGGCCGTAAAATCATCAAACACATGCAAGAGGGTATGAGCTTAAAAGCAGCGGTTGATAAAGCCGGTACTATCGGTTTTGCTGGGTTTATATCAGCCACTTTGAGTTTTATAGCTAGTTTTTTCAAATCAAGCGATAAAGAAAAAGATGGCTTAAAAAACTATCCGGAAAAAAACATTGCTTCAGCTAAAGAACAAGAAATCAGCAAGCTTTTGGAAGACAAAAACTCCAAGCCAGCTATGGATGTAAATATTCGCATTGTGGTTGCTAGCCAAAACATTGAGCGCTCCAAGATGCTTTTGGATGACGTGCTCAACAGCTATGCTCAGTATAATATTTATGAATTTGGTAATAGTTTTGAAGCACAGATACCAAGAAACCCAGATAAAATCATTGAAGAGTTTATTTTCCGCCAATTTAAATCCAATAGACGCTTGCTTCTCAATGCCGAGGAAATGGTCAGTATGATTCATCTGCCTTTACCGACTACCGAAACGCCAAATATCGCTTGGCTAGAGGCTGTCAAAGCGCCACCACCAAACAACATGCCACAAAATGGCTTGATATTAGGCAAAAGCTCTTATCGTGGCCGAGAAACTCTCGTGCGCATCAAAGACAATGACCGTCGCAGGCACATGTATATCATCGGTCAGACTGGTGTTGGTAAATCGGTTTTACAAGAAAGTTTGATAGTCCAGGACATTCAGTCTGGCAAAGGTGTTTGTGTGGTTGATCCCCATGGAGACTTGGTAGAGGCTATCATGTCGCATATCCCCAAAGAAAGAGCTGAGGATGTCATTTTGTTTGATCCAGCTAATTCTGACAGACCTTTGGGCATGAACATGCTTGAGTATGATACCGAAGAGCAAAAGTCTTTTGTGATCAATGAAATGATCGCTATCTTTGATAAACTCTACAATCTCAAAGCGACTGGTGGTCCAATGTTTGAACAGTACATGCGTAATGCGATGTTGCTGATCATGGATGATAAAAATGAGGGCGCAACTTTGTTGGAGATCCCCAAGATTTTGGCAGATGCTAATTTTAGAAAACAAAAGTTAGCTAAAGTTTCCAATCAATTTGTCAAAGATTTTTGGGAAAAAGAAGCCGAGAAAGCTGGTGGTGAAGCAGCTTTGGCAAATATGGTGCCTTATATCACCAGTAAACTGACACCTTTTATTTCCAATGATCTTATCAGACCGATTATTGCCCAAAGTAAAAGTGCTTTTAATTTTCGTGAAGCCATGGATAGCGGCAAAATTGTTTTGCTCAATCTTTCCAAAGGTAAAATCGGAGAAACAAATAGTAGTTTACTTGGTATGATTGTGATCGGAAAACTTTTGTTTGCTGCTATGAGTAGAGTCAATATCGCTGAAGAAGAGCGCAAAGATTTTTATTTATACATTGATGAGTTCCAAAATTTTATCACCGACACTATTTCTATTATTTTATCTGAAGCGAGAAAATATCGTTTAGGCTTGGTCCTGGCTCATCAATTTATTGCGCAGTTAGTCAAAAATGGTGAGACCAGTGTCCGCGACGCTATCTTTGGTAATGTCGGCACTATTATTTCTTTCCGTATCGGTGTAGAGGACTCTGAAGTAGTGGCTAAACAAATGGCACCAGTAGTGACAGAATATGATTTGATCAACATGCCAAAACATACTTGTTACGCCAGACTTTTGATCGACAATGCCGCTCCACCAGCCTTTAATTTTAAACCTATCATGCTGGAGAAAGGCAATTTTGAACTAGCGCAAGCCATCAAAGAGTTATCAGCCTTGAAGTATGGTAGAGACAAAAAACTGGTTGACCAAGACATTTTGTATCGTTCTGGCTTATAAAATTAATCTAAATTTTAGCTAAAAAATACCTATTGAAAAGTAGGTATTTTTATGTTATTCTAAAGGTAGAAAAATAAAAATAAAAAATGCCAAACGCAAAAAATATTAAAGATCTAGAATCTTTGATTTACAATCTAGAACTAGAGCTCAAAAAAACCAAAGTAGTCTTGGGTGAATTGCAGGGTAAAAAGGGCTCCAAGGCTATTGATTATAGCCTCAAAGCCGCTGAATATGGCCGTGAAGACAACGAAGACGACGCTATGGTGGTAGAGGGTGTCTTTAATGGTCAAATCATGATCGGACCAGACGGTAAACAGTATTCTGTACCCGCTAATTACGCTTCCAAATCCAAATTAGTTGAGGGTGACATTTTGAAGCTCACGATTGATAACTCCGGCGCCTTTATTTTCAAACAAATTTTACCGGTAGAAAGACAGAGATTGATAGGACATCTGGTCAAAGATAAAGAAAACGGTAACTTTGTAGTTTTGGCAGGAGAAAAAATATTTAAAGTTTTATTAGCCAGCATTACCTATTTCAAAGGTGATGAAGGTGATGAAGTGGTAATCTTGGTGCCCAAAGACGCTGATGGTGCTTGGGCAGCCGTAGAAAATGTGATCAAAAACAAACAGTATAATAATTATCAAAGCGAAGAGGAGGATTTAGGCATTAATTTATAAAAATGTCAGAGGTATTATACAGGAAATATAGACCAAAAATATTTAAGGAAGTAGTAGGTCAAAGGCCTATTAAGGTGACTTTGGAAAACGAAATTATTTCCGGTCAGGTCGCTCATGCTTATTTATTTGTTGGACCAAGAGGAACGGGCAAAACTACTTTAGCCCGTCTTTTTGCTCGTTCATTAAATTGTCTTGCTAGAGCCAAAGACAGCTCTGAGCCTTGCAACACTTGCCAAACTTGTCAAAACAATCTGCGCAATCAGTCTTTGGATGTCATCGAGATAGATGCAGCTTCACACACAGGCGTAGATAATGTCAGAGAAAATATCATTGCTAGTGCCCAAATACCGCCATTTAACCAAAACGGCTACAAAGTATTTGTGATTGATGAAGTGCACATGCTTTCAAAATCAGCTTTCAATGCTTTACTCAAAACTTTGGAAGAGCCACCAAAAAAAGTGATTTTTATTTTGGCTACCACCGAGATTCATAAAGTGCCTGAAACTATTATTTCCCGTTGTCAGCGTTTTGATTTCAAAAAAATTCCTCAAGCCGATGTGATCAAACGCTTAAGCGAAATCATTGAGTGGGAAAATGTCCAAATAGATGAAAAAGTTTTGGCGCAAATTGCCCGTCGTTCCGAAGGTTGTTTGCGTGATGCTGAGTCTCTTTTGGGTCAAATCATTTCTTTGGCCAATGGCCAAGTGACTGATGATCTGATTTCTTTGGTTTTACCGCGAAACAATTGGCAAGAAGTAGATATTTTACTGGAAGCTTTACGCCTAAAAAATTTATCCGCCGCTTTGAATCAAATAAATAAATTAGTAGAAGAGGGGATAGATTTGGATAGTTTGCAAAATGATTTTTTAAGCTATGTCAGACAAGTGATGCTCTATAAAATCATTGGCTCAGACTTTTTGTTTGACTTGGATGTTTCTGGTCAAGATAATATCAAAAAACAAGCTGAAGATTTCCAGCTTAGCGAATTATCCCGCTTAATCAATATTTTACTCAACAAATTTAGTCACAAACAACAGGGTCTGATAGACCAATTGCCTTTGGAGTTGGTTTGCGTAGAGTTTTTGTTGGCTTTCCAAGAAAAAAATTCTACAGCAAATATTTCAGCTAGCATTCAAACAAGCGAACAAGATATTCTGGTCAATGCTCAAGATCTAGATATCTTGCAAAACAATTGGCATAAACTCGCAGAAAGTTTAAAAACATTAAATCACGCAAGTTCTACTTTGATCAAAGGCACTCATCCTTTGAAAATTGAAGAAAAATATGTCACTCTAGGCTGTGAATTTAGTTTTCATGTAGAACAATTAAGCAAACTAGACATCAAACAAGCGATAGAAAACTCTTTGACGGAAATATTAGCTCGTAGTGTGCTAGTCAATTTTGAGATAGACACTAACTACAAAAACGCTCACCAGAATTTTAAAGGTGGCGCTGAAGAAGGAGTTGAAGAGGTGGTGGATGTTTTTGGTGGTGAGATAATATAAAACATACTACAATTCAAGTATGAAACAAACATTTACAATCGGTGTTTTTGGAATTATCAAAGATGAGCAAGATCGTGTTCTCTTAGTTTTGAGAAATGATTATAATTTTTGGAATTTACCTGGTGGTGGATTGGAGAAAGGAGAGTCTCCGTGGCAAGGAGTGATTCGTGAAGTGAAAGAAGAAACCGGATATGATGTAGAAGTTGTAAAATTATCAGGGGTATATACAGAACTTGATCAGAGTGAAGTTATGTTTGCTTTTGAATGTAAAATAATTAAGGGAGAGCAGACACTAAATAAAGAAGCAAAAAAGATTCAGTATTTTTCCTTTGATGAAATACCTAAAAACACTTTTCAACAACATATTGAAAGAATTGAAGATTTCTTGAAAAATAAAACTAATACAACATTAAAAGTTCAGAAGACTGATCCTTCAATAAATTTGATTTTAAAAGGAAAATGAATAAAATAAAAAAACTTGAAACAAAATTTTTTCAGAGAGATCAACTGACAAAAGTTTCCATTAAAGATAACAAAGAAAAATTAGTAGACATCAACAAGATTGATCCTACTATTATTTTATTACCGAGAATTGATAATGTAGCAAAAACAGGTAAAACCATCTTTGTGCGCCAAACAGTTGCTAAGAAACTAAAGAAAATAAATCAAGACCTTAATAAAAAAGGTTTATGCCTAAAAATTGTTGATGGCTATAGACTACCAGAAGTTCAAAAAAAATATTGGGAATACCAAATATCGCTTACCAAGAAACAACATCCTAAATGGACTTTAGAAATGTTAGAAAAAGAAGCTATGAAATTTTGTGCTATGCCCTCGCTTTCTTTTCATCCTACCGGTGGTGCAGTTGATCTTACACTAGTGAATTCAAAAAACGGCAAAGACTTAGCTATGGGAACAAAAATTAATAACTTCAGCCATAGAGCATATTCTCACTATCCTTTATTATCCACTACTGCTCTGAAAAACAGAAAGATTTTATTTCAAGTGATGGAAAAAGAGGGTTTCTATAATTATCCTGCTGAATGGTGGCATTTTTCATATGGTACTACAGACTGGTCTCTATTTTACAAAAAACCACACGCTATTTATAATGTAATAAAGTTTAAAAAATAATTTGATTTATTGACTAAAATATGGTTTTTTTGTAAAATAGCCAAGTCATTTAATCTTTTCATTCGGGGATCGTCTAATGGTAGGACAACAGGTTCTGGTCCTGTTTATTGGGGTTCGATTCCCTATCCCCGAGCCATTACAGCCTAATCAGGCTGTTTTTTTTGATTGACTTTTAGCTGATAAAATGGGAAAATTAGCCTAGCTTATCTACAATTATTAAATAAAAACATATGAAAAAGTATATTTATTATGTTTTAGAAGCTCTCTTGGCAATAGTAATAGTCTTTGGTTTAATTAGATATTTTTACGGTCAAGACGATGCTTGGATGTGTATTAACGGTACTTGGGAAAAATATGGCAATCCCAGGTCAGCACAACCAGACTTTGAGTGTCCTAAAATAGGCGAGCAAGTAGTGACGCCACCAGTTACTAAAGTGACTAATTTTAGCGAGTGTGAAGCGGCCGGTTTTCCTGTGATGGAAATATACCCCCGCCAATGCCAAGGCAAGGATATGATTTATGTCGAGGAGCTGGCAGTGACAAATGAGGAAGAAGAAAAGCATAAAGATTTGATAGTTTTGGATAATATCCATGCCGGATCTTATATTTCTAGTCCTGTGACTATCACGGGCAAGGCTCGAGGCAACTGGTTTTTTGAAGCGAGTTTTCCGATATCGATTGTCAATTGGGATGGTTTGATCATCGGTCAGGGCATAGCTACTGCCCAAAGTGACTGGATGACTGAGGAATTTGTACCTTTTGAGGCTAATATCACTTTTGAGCCTGCTACTTACAAAAATAACGGCGCCATTATTTTAAAAAAAGACAATCCTTCTGGATTACCAGAACATGATGATGCCTTAGAGATTCAAATATTTTTCCAATAAACCATTAAACTATGCACGAAAATAATTACGAAGAGAAAAAAGCTATTCAAAAAGAGTACTATAATAGGACAGCCGAAAAATATGATCACTGGCATACCGAAACTGCTTCGGCTCAAGTAGTAGATGCTTGGAATTTTGCCAACTTAAAAAAGTTTATCAAGAAAGAAAAAGTTGATACTTGTCTAGATATTGCTTCAGGCACTGGGCGTTTGAGTGAAAAGTTGCTAGCAGTTTCACATAAAGTGTGTGGCGTGGATTTGTCTGAAGAAGTTTTGAAGATTGCGCAAAACAAATATCCACAAATAGAATTCAAAATTGGCGAAGCAGTTAATTTGCCTTATGAGGAAAATTATTTTGACTTAGTAGTCATCAATGGATCGCTACATCACTTTTTTGCCATGGAGAAAACCTTTGCTGAAAGCTACCGCGTTTTGAAACCAGGTGGACTTTTTGTAGTTTTGGGTGAGCCAAATGCGAATTATCACAAATGGCACAATCCATTTTTTTATTTATGGATTGCTTCAAGACTTTTGATCAACGCGCTTTTGAGTATTTTGTCCACCAAAACAGTTTTTCACAAAGAGCAGATTGAGCCTGATGCAGAAGTTTTTGTACCAAAAATAATGCGCAAAGCGCTTAAAGATGTTGGTTTTGAGATAGAGGCTTTTTATACTTATGATTATGTGCCTCGTTTGGAAGCGAACTGGTTTGTCAAAAGGTATTATAAATATCTAAATTGGGAAAGAGTCACTTTGAGCAATCTTTTACCAGATTTAGGGGCTGCTATTCAGTTTAGCGCTAAAAAACCGCCAGTCGCTTGAAAAAAAATGAGACTGTGCTAAAATATCCCCATATTAAAAAATAATTTTTCTATGCAAAAAAACACTATTTTTCAGGTCAAGCAAGTAAATAAGAATCAAATCCGGCTAACTTTTTTAGCCATTGTTTTATTGACAGCCTTTGCGGTGGCCGTTATTTGGCCAAACGGTTTTGGCTGGTTTAATCAATTTAAAATTCATTTAGGTTTAGATTTGCAAGGTGGTACACATTTGGTTTATGAAGCTGATGTAGCTGCCATTGAGAGCGTCGACAAGAAAGAGGCGGTTGAGGGTGTGAGAGATGTGATTGAACGCCGTGTCAACGCCTATGGTGTGTCTGAGCCAACAGTGCAAACAAACTATAGTGGCGATAATTATCGTATCATTGTCGAGCTGGCTGGTGTCAAAGATGTGAGTGAGGCTATTCAAATGATTGGTGAAACTCCACTGCTTGAATTCAAAACTCAAGGTGAGGCTTTGCCTAGCACTGACCAAACTGCTATTGATGCCAATGTAGAAGCTAAAAACTTGGCTCAAGAAATTTTGAACAAAGCTTTACTAGGTGACGATTTTGCTCAATTAGCCAAAGAGTATAGTGAAGATTTAGAGTCTGCCCAAAATGGTGGTGATTTACCTTGGGTCAAAAAAGGTGATTTTGTGCCTGAGTTTGACCAAGCTATCTTTGATACTTTGAAAATAGGTGAGATATCCCAAGAATTAGTTGAATCACAATTTGGCTATCATATTATCAAAAAGCTAGAAGAAAGACTCAATGATCAAGGTGAAATCGAAGTACATGCTGCTCATATTTTGATCAAAAATAGCAACGCTGATTTAGGCGCTGTCACTTGGGAAACTACTGCTTTAGGCGGTCGCAATCTACAAAGAGCTTATTTGGAGTTTGATCAAAATACAAATAGACCAATGGTTGGCTTAGAGTTTAATGCCGAAGGTAAAGACTTATTCGCTAGTATCACTGAGGCCAATGTCGGCAAACCGGTTGCTATCTTTTTGGACGGTTTCTTGATCTCTGCTCCAACTGTGCAAGAGGCTATCAAAGATGGTAACGCTGTTATTTCTGGTGACTTTGATGTCAAAGAAGCCAAAGACATGGTCAGACGTCTAAACTCTGGCGCACTGCCTGTGCCAATCAATTTGATTAGCCAACAGACTATCGGTGCTTCTTTGGGTGCAAATTCTGTTTCCCAAAGTTTGACCGCTGGTATTGTCGGTTTACTGGCAGCCGCTCTATTTATGCTTATTTTTTACCGCTTGCCAGGTCTTGTGTCAGTTTTGGCCTTGGGCGTTTATTCGGCTATTACTTTAGCTATTTTTGCCATGATCCCAGTCACTATGACTTTAGCTGGTGTAGCAGGTTTTATTCTTTCTGTGGGTATGGCGGTGGACGCAAATATTTTGATCTTTGAAAGAACCAAAGAAGAGTTGAGAGCAGGTAGAAGCTTGGTCTCAGCCGTTGAAAATGGCTTTGCTAGAGCTTGGAGTTCTATTCGTGACTCAAACTTGTCTTCTATCATCACCTGTTTGATTTTAGCTTGGTTTGGTACCTCGATAGTCAAAGGTTTTGCTATCACTCTCGCTATCGGTATTTTGGTCTCAATGTTTTCCGCTATTACCGTGACTCGTACTTTATTACATTTGACAGTCAACAAAAAATTTGAAGAAAAACTCTGGCTATTTGGATTAAATAAAAAAAGACAAGAATAAGCTTATGAATTACAATATTATCAATTCAAGAAAAATTTGGTTTACTATTTCTGGCTCTTTGATGGCCTTAAGTATTATTTCCTTATTGTTTTGGGGTTTAAAATTAGGCATTGATTTTACTGGAGGCAGTTTATTGGAAGTTTCTTATCAAACCGCTCGTCCTAGTATTGAAGAAGTGACTCAAACACTTTCTGCTGTAGAACTACAAAGCCTCAAGGTGCAACCAGCTGGAGACAATGACTTCTTAATTCGTTTTGAAAATGTCTCTGAAGTCAAACATCAAGAAGTTTTGGATCAACTCAAAAATCAAGTAGAGGGTCAGCTAGAGGAGAGGAAGTTTGAATCTATCGGACCAACTATCGGTATGGAGCTGCGCAACAAAGCGGTGACTGCTATTGTCGTAGTTTTGATTTTTATCTTAGCTTACATTGCCTATGTTTTCCGCAAGGTCTCAAGACCAGTAGCTTCTTGGAAATACGGCATGGCCGCTATCGTTGCTTTGTTTCATGATATTTTGATTGTGACTGGTATCTTTTCAGCCTTAGGCTTTTTCTTTGGCGTAGAAATTGACACCTTGTTTGTCACGGCTCTATTGACGATTTTGGGATTTTCTGTTCATGATACTATTGTTACTTTTGATAGAGTGCGAGAAAATTTATTTAAAGTACATAACCAAAGTTTTGAAGAAATTGTCAATATCAGTGTCAACCAAACAATCACTAGATCGATAAATACCTCATTAACCTCCATTTTAACGCTTTTAGCCGTCTACATCTTTGGTGGAGAGAGTGTCAGAGACTTCGTCTTAGCCTTGATTTTAGGCTTTATTGTCGGTACCTATTCCTCAATCTTCATTGCCTCACCATTACTCGTGTGGTGGAATAAGAGTAAATAATTAGCTAATATTAGCCTAAATAAATACAGTCAAGATCATTGCAAAATGGTCTTGACTTTTTTTTATAAATATGTTATTATGCTGATGTTATTTTATAAACACAAATAATATGAGTTCAATTTTAGATCAAGTTATGACTGCCCAACAGCTATCTCATTTAGCTGATTTTAATCCTAGCGCCACTGTGGAGCGTATTTTAGCGCTACTTGCTGAGCGTGAACAAGAAATCTTGAAGATGAGACATGGCCTGGCTGGTGCAGAAAAAAAGACTTTGGAAGACATTGGTCGCCAATACAAGATCACTCGTGAAAGAGTGCGTCAAATTGAAAACAGTGCTTTGAAAAAAATTAGCAAAAGCTTTGATGAGAGTTTCTTAAAACACATCGAAGATATAGCTAATGCTATTTTGGCTGAGCATGGTGGCATGATGTCAGAAGAAAATCTGATTAAGGAATTATTATTGATCCCTGGCTTAACCGATCAAAATAAAGCTGCTATCAACTTTGTTTTGAATCAGCTACTTAATCATCGTTTTCACTTTGTCAAAGAAAGTAAACATACTCATAATTTTTGGAAAACTCCAGAAGCTTCATTGAGCTTCTTTGAAGAAATTGTAGAAAAATTAAGAGCCTTGATTCATTCACATGCAGATACTTTATCACTTGATGATTTGATGAAAAAAGTCATGGCCGCTGATTTCTTTGTAAACAACGAAGAATTGACTGATAAAGTGGTAGTTAACTTTTTGTTTATTACCAAGAAGATCAAAAATAATCCTTATCAAGAATGGGGTTTATCTGAATGGTCAAGTATCAGCCCAAAGAGAATGAATGACAAAATTTATATTGTCTTAAAGAAAGAAAATAAGCCATTACATTTTACAGAAATCGCTGAAATCATCAATCAAAAAGATTTTGACAAACGCAAAGCTTATCCAGCTACTATCCATAATGAATTGATTTTAGATGGTAAATATGTTTTAGTCGGTCGTGGTATTTATGCCCTTAAAGAATGGGGCTATAAGCCAGGAGTTGTCGCTGATGTGATTGCTGAGATTTTGACAGAGCTTGATAGACCACTAAGCAAAAAAGAGATCATCTCTGAGGTTATGAAAAAGCGTATGATCAAAGAAACAACTATCGCTTTAGCCTTGATGAATAAAGACCGTTTTGAAAGAGATGCTAAAGGCAGATACGCCCTCAAGAAGTAAAAAAATAATTATAAAAAACACTCTAAATTAAAGGAGTGTTTTTTTATTAGGCAATTCTTTAAAAAGTTTGGATAATCGTGTATAATAAAGAAGTATTAATTTCATGCAAATAGACTTTTGGATTTTCACTATAGATTTTTCCCCTTTTTTAGCAGCCGCTGATAAAGGCCTGTTTTTTGCGATTATCTATATTTTTTTAAACGGCGGCTGGATTTTATTTGTATTACTTTTAGCTAGACCGATTTATGATATCTGGCAAATGGAAGTGCAAAACAAATGGTTTGATACCAACAAATTTGTTTTGTTAGCCATTGATATCCCTAAAGAACACGAGCAAACACCAAAAGCGGTAGAGGGCTTATTTGCTACTGTCTCTGGTGCTCACGCTAATATCAATAAAGTAGATGAATATATCAAAGGTGTTTTTCAATTGGCTTTTTCTTTTGAAATTGTCAGTATTGATGGCTATGTCCAATTTTTGGTGCGCACTCCCGTTCAGTATAGAGATGTAGTGGAAAGCGCCGTTTATTCTCAATATCCAGACGCAGAAATCACTGAAGTAGAGGATTATACCACTTGGGCACCAAAAGAATTTCCTGATGAAAACTATAACATTTGGGGCACAGATATAGTCTTGACCGCACCTGATGCTATCCCTATTCGTACTTATCCTGCTTTTGAAGATAAAGTTTCTGGTGAATACAAAGATCCACTAGCAGCCTTACTGGAAACCATGAGCAAAATCCATATGGGTGAACAAGTCTGGTTTCAGATACTTGTTAGACCAACTGGCGTTGAGTGGATCAAAAAAAGTGAAGCTTTAGTTTATAAATTAGCTGGCAAAAAAGCTGCACCAAGCAAAGGAAGTGCTGCTAATCAATCAGTTGATTTTCTGATGAACACGGTAGATAATATCGGTGAATTTATTTATCCTTTGTGGAAAGAAAGCAAAGAAAAAAAAGACGATATGCCGAGCATGATGCTTCATCTAACTCCTGGAGAAAAATCCACTATTGAAGCGATTGAAAATAAGGCTGGCAAAATTGGCTTTGAATGCAAAATCCGTTTAGTTTATTTATCTCCAAATGAAGACTTTAGTCCTAACCGGGTGATTTCTTCAGTTTTTGGTTCTATCAAACAATTTTCTACTTTGGATCTCAATGGTTTTAAACCTGACTCTTCGACCAAAACTTCAACTAACTATTGGTTTACTAAATATCGCAATAAAAAAAGAAAAGCAAAAATTATCCGCGCCTACAAAGGCCGTAGCACGGTAGTCGGTTCTAACGCTTTTATGTTAAACACCGAAGAATTAGCTAGTCTTTGGCATTTTCCTGGTATTGAAGTCAAAACACCACTATTGCACCGCACTGACACCAAAAAAGGCACACCACCATCAGGCTTACCTATCACTGACAATCAAGCTAGTGATGAGAGTGTAGACTTACAAAAACAATTACACAAAGTTGCTAGTTTTAATGTCGATCTAGACAACAACTATTTTGAAGATAAGTTCGCTAAAAACAAAAGCAGCGAAACTCCTGAAGTCTCTATTGAGCTAAGCAAACAACTAGGCAAGCAAATTGCAGACAAAAAGGGCACACCGCCTCCTAATTTACCTATCGGATAAATATATGAGTCAAGATATTAATTTTTTTGCGGAAACCAATTTTCGTCACGGTAAGGTGAAATTTGGCATCAAAACTGACGACCGTCGTCGTCATATGTATGTCATCGGCAAAACTGGTATGGGTAAGTCCACTTTACTAGAAAACATGATCATTCAAGATATCCAAGCTGGTCACGGTGTTTGCGTGATCGATCCTCATGGTGACTTGGTAGAAAAAATAGTAGATTTTATCCCTAACTCTCGAGTCAACGATGTAGTTTATTTTAATCCAGCCGACTTGGATTTTCCGATTGCTTTCAATGTTTTGGAAAATGTACACGAATCAGAAAGACATCTAGTAGTTTCGGGTTTAATAGGTGTTTTCAAAAAAATCTGGGCAGACTCTTGGGGTCCACGTTTGGAATATGTTTTACATCACGCTATTTCAGCTTTACTAGAATATCCCGGCTCAACTTTGTTGGGTATCATGAGAATTTTGGTAGATAAATCATTTCGTAACCGAGTGATAGAAAAAGTGACTGATCCGGTGGTCAAATCTTTTTGGGTTGACGAGTACTCAAAATATCCAGACAGATTTCAGAGTGAAGCCATAGCACCTATCCAAAACAAGGTTGGTCGTTTTTTATCTTCAGCCTTAGTGAGAAATATTTTGGGACAGGTGAAATCTTCTTTTAATATGCGCCAAATTATGGATGAGCAAAAAATTCTTTTGCTTAATTTGGCCAAAGGTAGAGTAGGTGAAGATAATTCAGCTCTACTTGGTGCCATGATGATCACTAAAATCCAACTCGCTGCTATGAGTAGGGTAAATATCCCAGAAAATGAACGAAAAGATTTTTATTTGTATGTAGATGAGTTTCAAAACTTTGCCACCGAATCTTTTGCTGGTATTTTATCAGAAGCTAGAAAATATCGCTTAGATTTGACTATTGCTCACCAATACATCGAACAAGTAGAGGAAAATGTCCAAGCCGCCGTTTTTGGTAATGTCGGTACACTGGTTGCTTTTAGAGTTGGCGCTACTGATGCTGAATTTTTGGAAAAAGAATTTTTCCCTACTTTCACTCAAACAGATTTAGTCAATCTGACCAAATTTGAAATTTACTTGAAGCTTATGATTGACGGTGTTTCTTCGGAAGCTTTTTCAGCCGCCACCATGGCCCCGATTGATAAAGCTTATAGTGATCCAGAAATAAAAGACAAAGTCATCAAAGTCTCGAGAGAAAGATACGCTAAACCAAGAGAATTGATTGAAGAAAAAATTATCCGTTGGAGTGAAAACAAAGAAGACACTACAGAAGCACCAAGTAGTAAAGATAAACCGAATTCCAGTAATACCATACATCTGCCAACAAGTAAGCGTGCGCCTGAGACCAAGTCCGACAGCTTGTCAAAAAACCCACGAGAAAAATCAAGGGAAAAGCCAAAAAAATCTATCAGAAATAAAGTTATCTGCTCTTTTTGTGGTAAAAATACAGAGATTAATTTTGATCCAGATCCAAGCAAACCTATTTACTGCAAAGAATGTTTAGACTTATCCAAACAAGGAAAAATTCCCTCACCAAACAATATAAAAATTGTAGAAGACAAAATACCAGTAGAAGAAGAAAAAGACAATGACGGTTTTATTTCTTTGGCAGAGGCCTTGAAAATAAAACCAAACCTCATGAGTGAAAACGTAGAGGTAGAAAAAGACATGGCTATTCGACAAGCCAAAAGTGACGAAGCCATTCAACAAGCTCAGAGTGAGGAGACACCTCAACAAACTCAAGCTGACACTGATCAAGATAAAAAAATTATTCAACCAGGAGAAATAATAAAATTTTAATTTATGTCATACTATCTCAAAGTAAAAAAACTTGATATCAAGACTGGCCAATCAAATATTGCTTTACTCAATGACACCGAAGCCATGCACTATGGTATTCATGCTGGCGATAAAATCAGAATTTCTTGGGACAAAAAAAACATCATTGCCGAAGCTAATACTAGTGAAGAAAAAATCAAAGCCGGCTCTATCGGTTTATACAAAGACATTTGGGAAAAAACATCTGTGGCTATAAATACTATAGTAGAGATAGAAGTTTTGGAACGCGCACCATCTGTCCAGGCTATCAAAAAAAGATTGCTGGGCAAAAAATTAACTTACAATGAATTTAAACAGATTTTTACTGACATTTCTTCTGGCATTTTGACCAGGACAGAAATCACTTATTTTGTCGCCTCTGGCTTTATGCGCCAATATACTGACGAGGAGCTTTATTTTATGACTAAAGCCATGGCTGAAACCGGTGAAATGATCAAATTTCCTGGGCTAGTAGTAGATAAACATTCAGTTGGTGGACTAGCTGGCAACCGAACCACCATGGTTGTCATACCAATTATCGCAGCTTTGGGTCTCACTATTCCTAAGACTTCATCTCGTGCTATCACTTCACCAGCTGGTACATCTGATACTATGGAAGTTTTGGCGCCTGTATCTTTGTCTGCTAAACAAATCAAAGAAGTTGTCGAAAAACATGGCGCTTGTTTGGTTTGGGGCGGTGGTTTAAATTTGGCGCCAGCTGATGACAAGATTTTGAAAGTGTCTTATCCATTGTCATTAGAACCTTATAGTAAAATGCTAGTGAGTATCATGGCTAAAAAAGTAGCCACCGGAGTCAAAGTTTTGATTATTGATATGCCAGTTGGACCAACTACCAAAATCCCTAACATGGAAATAGCGAGAGACTTAGAAACAAAGTTTAAATATCTGGCCAAAAAATTTGGTATCAAAATCAAAGTTATTATGATCAAAACCGAGGACCCAGTCGGTCGTGGTGTTGGTCCAGCTTTGGAAGCTAGAGATGTTTTGCGAGTTTTACAACAAAAAGATAATTACCCAGCTGATCTAGCTAACAAGTCAATTCATTTGGCTGGTGAGCTCCTAGAGCTGTCTGGTAAGGCTAAAAAAGGCCACGGCGCTACTTTGGCTTGGAAAACCTTGGAAAGTGGTAAGGCTTGGACTAAAATGCAAGAAATCATCAAAGCTCAGGGTGGTAACCCAAATGTTCAGCCTGACGACATTGTTTTGGGTGCTTGCAAAAAATATATTGAAGCCAAAAAATCTGGTCATATCATTTTCACTGATAACAAAATGATCAATACGATAGCTCGTATTTTAGGAGCGCCAGCTGATCAGTTAGCTGGAGTTTACCTAAACAAAGAATTTTCTGATCCAGTCAAAAAAGGCGAGAGACTGTTTACACTTTATGCTCGCAGTCAAGATAGAATCAAATTAGCTTTGAAGGCTTTGGAAAAAGGTGAAATATTTAAAATAGGAAAATAATTTATGCTTACAAAAATCATTATCGCTTCTGGCCCGGTGATTGTAGAAAATAATAAAGTATTACTAAATCAACACGGTGATACAGAATTTTGGAAATTTTGCGGTGGCACATTAGAGCAAAATGAAACTTTGCTCGAAACTGTCAAAAGAGAAGTCAAAGAAGAAATGAATTTAGAGATCAAAATTTTAAACCCAGAACCATTTTTCTTTTATACCCAAAAACAAGGTGACGAAGGCTTAAAAGATGTTATCTTAGCTCATTATTTAGCCGAAAGAATTGGTGAAATAAGTCCTGGTACTGACATTAGAGAGTGGAAATGGTTTGATATTGATGATTTGCCAGCTAATTTAGCGCCAAACATTGTCCCGACCTTAAAACACTTTGGCTTTATCAAATAAAATAGCTTTAAAATACCACTGCCAGACAGTGGGTTTTATTTTTGACAAAAGTCAAAATTCATAGCATAATATAAGCATTATTCAAAGATTTGCTTATGATCAAAGTCGCCTTAGGCTCAACTCAGCAACCAAAAGTAGAGGCTATAAAATCAGCTTTCGCTAAGATTTATCCTGGAGAAGAAATAGAGCTTATTGCTCAAAAATCAGCCTCAGGAGTTGATGATCAGCCTCGAAGCATAGAGGAAACAAGCTTAGGTGCTTATAATCGCGCTCAAAACTTGATTAAAGCTGGAGTGAAAGCAGATTTTTATATAGGTATTGAAGGTGGGGTTTGGCTAAATAATTTTTTAGGCAAAGAAAAATTCTTTTTAATTGGCGCTGTTTATGTGACTGATGGGAAAATTGATAGCCTAGCTTATAGTGGAGCGATAGAGTTGTCTGACTATGCCAAACTAGAGATCATAGACAAAAAACGAGAGTTAGCCCCGGTAGCAGAAGAGATGTTTAGCAAAGCCAATGTCAGAGGTACAAATGGTACGGTGGGCGAGCTAACTAATGACTTTATCACAAGAGCTCAATCTTTTGAAAACGGCATTTTGATGGCCATGGCAAAATTTTACAACAAAGATTTATATTAAACATGTTTTTTCAGAAAGAAAAAAAATTAAAAGTTTTAGTAGGCTTGTCCGGTGGTGTTGATTCTGCAGTCACTGCTTTGTTATTAAAAAAAGCTGGACACGAAGTATCAGCGGTTTTTATGAAAAACTTTTCTAGTAGAGACAATGCAAATCACGAATGTCCCTGGAAAGCTGACAGAGATGAGGCTTATGAAGTTGCTAAGCATTTAGACATTCCGATTGAAACTTGGGATTTTGAAAATCAATACCGTGAAACGGTGGTCAATTATTTATTTGATACTTACCAAAAAGGCCAAACACCAAATCCAGATATTTTATGTAATTCAGAAATTAAGTTTAAACTTTTTTTAGCCAAAGCTCTTTTAAATGGTTTTGATAAGATAGCCACTGGACATTATGCTCAGATCACACAAGACAAAGACGGCTACCATTTGCTCAAAGGCAAAGATCCAAATAAAGATCAGTCATATTTTTTGTCAGGCCTCAATCAAGAGCAACTGGCCAGAAGTCTATTTCCCATTGGACATCTTCTGAAACCAAAAGTGCGTAAAATAGCCAAAAAAGCTAAGCTGCCAAATGCAGAGAGAAAAGATTCACAGGGCATTTGCTTTGTCGGTAAAGTAAACTTAAAAGATTTTTTGAGCCAAAAGATTAGCCCTAAAATAGGTGAAATACACAATCTTGATGGCAAAAAAATCGGTGAACACGAAGGTGTTTGGTTTTATACTATTGGTCAAAGAAAGGGCATTGAAGTTGGTGGTGGCCCGGCGCTTTATGTCATCAAAAAAGATTTAGCCAATAATATTTTAGTAGTTGGCCCACAAGAAGCCATAGAACTTTATAGTCAAGACATTGAAGTAGAAGATTGGCATTGGCTCGGTAAAAAATATCCACTGCCACTGAAGGCAAAAGCAAAAATCCGCTATCGCCAAGAAGACCAAAAAGTATTTTTACAACAATTAAACGATACAGAATATTTAGCTAAGTTTAAAGTGGCGCAATTTGCAGCAGCCAGTGGGCAAACATTAGCTGTTTATAAAAATAAAGAATTAATTGCTTCGGCTATAATAAAATGAAAAATATGAAACTTACTATTAGAAAAGTTATAAATTTTTTAAGCATCATTTTAATTATCGTATCTGTTTATTTTTTCTTTAATGGACACAGTATTTTTGTTTCTTTAGGCTATTTGGCTTTTGCTGGTGTTTTGTTTTTACCACGCACCATTTATCGTCGTTTGGGCTTACACGAAAATATTTCCAATGAATTTTTAGACTGGATAGAAATAGGCTTTTCCGCTATCATGCTTTTGTCAGTGGCTGGCTATATATGGCTATTTGATAATATTTATCATTATGATACTTATGTTCATTTTTTCACACCTCTAGCTTTATTTATTTTATTTGCGATATTTTTCAAAGCTGGTACTTTACATCTAAAGATCAAAACTACCAAGTCAGATTTGGTTTTAGCTACTTTAGTGGTCGCGATGTCTTTTATTTTACTTTGGGAATTATTTGAATACATTGTGACTGTTTATCTCAACAAAAACATGTTTTTTACAGTCACCGAACCAAATGATACTCTATATGATGTATTATTAGGTTTTATGAGCTTGCCAGTATCATCTGTTTTGGTCTATAAATACAGTGATTGGTTTTTTGATAAGTTTAAAAAATAATCCGGCATACGCCGGACAAGATTTTCTATGAATATAAACGGACAGGACTTAAGAGAAAAATTTCTTAAATATTTTGAAGCAAAGGGACATAGTATCATTAGTTCCGCTTCTTTGATTCCAGAAAATGACCCAACAGTTCTATTTACAACTGCTGGCATGCACCCACTAGTTCCTTATTTGATGGGCGAAAAACATCCAGGTGGCTCAAGATTGACTGATGCACAAAAATGTTGGCGTACTGGCGATATTGAAGAAGTTGGCGACACCACTCATCATACTTTTTTTGAGATGTTGGGTAATTGGTCTTTAGGAGATTATGACAAAATTCAAGCTATTGATTTTGCTTGGGAATTTTTGACAAAAGAATTAAGTATTGATCCAAAATTTTTAGCTTTTACTATTTTTGAAGGGGATAAAAATGTACATAAAGACACGGCGGCTTTGGAAAAATGGTTAAGTCTAGGCGTTGATGAAAAAAGAATCAAGGCTTTGGGTGTCGAAGACAATTGGTGGGGACCAGCAGGCTTCAGTGGTCCTTGTGGCCCAGACACGGAAATATTTTATTGGACTGGAGATAAAAATAATATTCCAGAAGAATATAATCCCGAAGATAAAAATTGGGTGGAAATATGGAACAATGTTTTCATGGAATACAACAAAACCACTGACGGTCAATTTGTAGCCTTAACACAAAAAAACATTGACACGGGCATGGGTTTAGAAAGGACCTTGGCAGTCTTAAATAACTTGGCTGATAATTATCTGACTGATTTATTTTATCCTCTTATCCAAAAAATAGAGGACTTAAGTGGCCAAAAATATGAAAATGATCTCAAGTCATTCCGCGTGATTGCTGATCATATGCGTAGCGCTACTTTTTTGCTGGGTGACCCAAGAGGCGTTGCTCCTTCAAACACTGGCCAAGGCTATGTTTTAAGACGAGTTATTAGACGTGCTATTCGTTTTGCTAAAAACTTAAATATTCAAGCTGGCTTTACAACTATTTTAGCCAAAGTGGTAATAAATAATTTTAAAAATGCTTATCCGGAACTAGAAAAAAATAAAGATTTTATTTTTAGTGAATTACAAAAAGAAGAAGAAAAATTTACTCAGACTTTACAAAATGGTTTAAAACAATTTGAAAAATTATTTCAAGCTAATAATCTCAATGCACAGACAGCTTTTGATTTGTTTGCAACTTATGGTTTTCCGATTGAATTAACTTTAGAATTAGCTCAAGAAAAAGGCTTGCATTTATCAGAAGAAGATTATAAAGATGCTTTCTTGAAACACCAAGAACTTTCTCGCACTGCTTCGGCTGGTATGTTTAAAGGGGGATTAGCAGATGATAGTGAAATGAGTACCAAATATCACACCGCTACTCATCTTTTGCATCAAGCTTTACGCACTGTTTTGGGTGATCATGTCGAACAACGCGGTAGTAATATCAATGCTGAACGCATGCGTTTTGACTTTGTACACCCAGACAAAATGACAAGTGAACAAATAAGTCAGGTGGAAGCCCTAGTTAATCAACAAATTCAAGCCAAACTAAACATGTCCTGGCAAGAAATGACCGTAGAAGAAGCCAAAAACAAAGGTGCTATTGGCTTATTTGGCCATAAATATGGAGAAAAAGTCAAGGTTTATACAGTCGGGCAGGATGATAATTTCTTTAGCCGAGAGATTTGCGGTGGCCCTCATGTGGAAAATACTGGCCAATTAGGGCATTTTAAGATACAAAAAGAGGAGTCTAGTTCCGCTGGTATCCGTCGTATCAAGGCTATTTTGGAGTAAATAAAGACCCTATTATCATAGTCAAATGGCTAATATTAGCTCAAAAGTCAAGCAATCTGCTTGGCTTTTAAAACTTGATTTTTTTGCTGATTTTTAGTATATTTAAGGGGTAAAGGGAACTAAGATGTAATTAGTAACAAAATAAAACTATGAACATTAAAATCTACAACAAAAACTTTGACTTAACAGAAGCCTTCAAAAACTACGTCCAAGAAAAATTTGATTCTCTAGATAAGTATCAAGAAAATATAACTTCTTTTTCTCTAGATATAAAAAGAGACCCTCATCACCGCAAGGGAGAAATATTTGAAGCCGAGGTACACTTGGTTTTACCAAACAAACAAGAAATTCGCATAGCAGATATGCACCAAGACGCGAGAGCAGTGATTGACATCATCCAAGATAAACTTGCTCGAGCTATTGTCAAACAAAAAAGTAAAACTAATAGTAAATTTAGAAAAAATATAAAAATTTTACAATCTCTAAAATTTTGGGATAAAACGAAATAATTATTATTAAACAATTATACTGAAGATATGTCCTGGTTACAAAAAATATTCGGTGACGCCAACCAACGCTTTCTAGATACTTTAAAACCAAAAATTGAAGCTATCAACAAACAAGAAGCCGAGTGGTCACAATTGTCCGATGAAGACATCAAGCAAAAATCACTTGAACTAAAAAATCAAGCACAAACTGGTACTAGCCTAGATGATTTATTGGTACCAGCTTTTGCTTTAGTCAAAATAGCAGCTTTTAGGACTCTGAAGCAAAGACATTTTGATGTGCAGTTATTAGGTGGAATGGTCTTACATCAAGGTCAAATTGCCGAAATGAAAACTGGTGAAGGTAAAACTTTGACCTCTACTTTAGCTGTTTACCTCAATGCTTTACAAGGTTTGGGTGTGCACGTCATTACTGTCAATGACTATTTGGCTAAGCGTGATGCTACTTGGATGGGACAAATTTATAATTTCTTGGGTTTGAGTGTTGGTGTTATCCAGCATGAAGCTTCTTTTCTCTATGACACAAATCAAGCCGATGTAGATGATGACAAGCTTCGCGACCAAGCCGTTAAAGTAGTGATGGACTACTTGCGACCAGTCAACCGTAAAGAAGCTTACCAAGCAGACATCACTTATGGTACCAACAATGAATTTGGTTTTGATTATTTGCGTGACAACATGGCTCAAAGTATCAAGGATCAAGTTCAACGAGGTCTTTCTTATGCTATTGTCGATGAAGTTGATAGTATTTTGATTGATGAGGCTAGAACTCCACTTATTATCTCAGCTCCAGCTGAAGAGTCAGCTTCTCAATACCAACAGTTTGCCATGTTAATCAGTCAGCTCAATGAAGCGACTGACTACAATATTGATGAAAAAATGCGTAGCGCTACTTTGACCGAAGAGGGTATCCACACTATGGAAAAAATCTTGAATGTGGAAAATATTTATGAAAGTCACGGCTTAAGCACTATTCATCATCTAGAACAGGCCTTGAGAGCACGTGCTTTGTATCACAAAGACAAAGATTATATTGTACGTGATGGTGAAATAGTTATCATTGATGAATTTACTGGCCGTATGATGGAGGGTCGCCGTTATTCTGAAGGTCTACATCAAGCCATTGAAGCTAAAGAAGGTGTCAAAGTGCAAAGAGAAAGTATGACACTGGCAACTATTACATTCCAAAATTATTTTAGAATGTATGAAAAATTATCCGGCATGACAGGAACAGCTGCTACTGAAGCAGAAGAAATGGCCAAAATTTATAGCTTAGATGTGACCGTGATCCCAACTAATAAGCCATTTTCAAGAGCTGACTTACGAGATAAGATTTTCAAATCTGAACGCGGAAAATTTAAAGCCATTGCTAAAGAAATAGCTTATCGTCACCAAATTGGTCAGCCAGTTTTGATTGGTACCGCTTCTATCGAAAAAAATGAATTATTAGCTCAATTTTTAGAAAAAGAAGGCCTGCCTTTCAATTTGCTGAACGCTAAAAATCATGCTAAAGAAGCAGAGATTTTGGCTCAAGCTGGTAAATTTGGTGCCATCACCGTCGCTACCAACATGGCTGGTCGTGGTGTGGATATTATTTTAGGTGGACTTCCTTTTGACAAAGCAAAATACGACGAAATCAAATCTTTAGGTGGTTTACATGTCTTGGGTAGTGAAAGACATGAGTCACGCCGTATCGATAATCAGCTTAGAGGTCGAGCTGGCCGTCAAGGTGATGTCGGTTCTTCTCAATTTTTTATCTCTTTAGATGATGATTTGATGAGAATCTTTGGCTCAGACAGAATCAAGTCTGTCATGAATACTTTGGGACTTGATGAAGAAACTGCTATTGAAAACAAAATTATTTCCAGCTCGATTGAGTCTGCCCAAAGAAAAGTAGAGGGCCACAACTTTGATATCCGTAAACATTTGGTGGAATACGATGATATCATCAACAAGCATCGTCAAGTTATTTACAAAATGCGTCAAAAATTCTTGACTCTTTTTACCGAAACCGGTGCCAGTGAAACTGATAACTCTCAAACTTTTGTTTTGGATCAAATCAATAAAGAATTAGAAGAAGTGGTTTCTTTTCACACTTTAGCTAAAGATAATATCGGCGATTTTAATCCTAAAGAAATTATCGAGACTATCAAATCTATTTTTCATTTGACTGAGACTGAGATCAGTGAGATAGAAAATTTACTAAATAACATCAATAAAGAAAATTCTCATGAAACCCGTACAGTCTTGATAGATTATTTAGTAAATTTGGCAAAAAATAAATACCTAGAACAAACACAAAATATCAATAGCTCGATAGATTTACCAGAAAGTCCATTTGCTCCTATGCAAATGATAGAAAGAGGTATTGTTTTGCGAAGCTTAGATACTTTGTGGGTAGAGCATTTGACTGCGATGGACAAACTACGTACTGGTATTGGCTTACAAGGCTATGGTCAACGAGATCCTTTAGTAGAATACAAACGCGAAGCTTTCGGTTTATTTAACAACTTGATAGCAGCTATTCGTAAACAAATAGTTTATTCTATTTTCAAAGTTGGTCTAGCCAAAAATATTGCTACCCAAAATTTAGCCCCAAAACAATTCAACGAACAAAAACAAGGATTTTCTCCTTTTCAAAAACAAGTAGAGGACAGAGAGAAAGCAGGACAAGTTTTAGCCTCAAAACCAAAAAATGAAGATGGCGATAAGATTGGTCGCAATGATGATTGTCCTTGTGGCTCTGGTAAAAAATACAAAAAGTGTCACGGTGCATAAAATAAAAAAATTTATATTTTTACTCCAGTAAATATTTATTTACTGGAGTTTTTTTAATTTAGTAAATATGTTATAATATAGATAATTATTTACTCGGAATTTTTATGGGAGCTTCAACTTTACCAATTAGTGAAGAAGAAATTAAAAAATTATTGCTAGCCCAAAAAACTATCAGTGAAACTGACTGGGAAAATGCCAAAAAAAATGCCTCCAGGCGTCGTCGTGGCATCGAAGAAGTCCTGATAGAACGGGGTTTTTTTAATGAGCAATTTTTATATGAGGTCATTGGCGATTATCTCAAAATACCTTATGCAAACTTGAGAAAAATAAAGCTAGACTTAGAAATAATCAATCTTTTAGATGAAAAAATAGCCAGATCTGTCCAAGCTGTACCTTTTGCCCTAGAAAATGACAAAGTCAAAGTAGCTTTTGTCAATCCACTCAATCAAGAAAACATGAAAGCGGTGGTGCAAGGCTTACAAAAAAACATTATACCTTATCTGACAAGCTCAAAAAATTTCTTTTTTGCGGCTCATCTCTATGAAAAAAACATCACAGAAGAATTACACGAGATCATCAACCAAAAATTTCGCCAGGTGCAAGGCACGCCAACTCAGTTAGACTTGCCGATCATCCAAATCGTTGATGTGATCTTAGAATATGCTTTGTTTGACCAAGCTTCTGATATTCACATCGAGGCTTTGCCTGATGCTGTTGTGATTAGATTCAGAATAGACGGTGACTTACATGACAAAGTAGAGTTACCAGCCGAAGTGCACGATGCGATTGTGGCTAGAATAAAAATTTTATCAAACCTCAAAATAGACGAACATCGTGTACCACAAGATGGTAGATTTTCTTTTTCTCTAGAAGGCCAAGAAGAATCTGTCCGCGTTTCAGTGATTCCAGCTTTTTATGGAGAAAAAATAGTTATGCGTTTGATGACCGATGATGCCCAAAATTTCAGTCTAGACAACATGGGCTTTTCTCCAAAAAACATCGCTATTATGGACCACCAAGTCAAAAAGCCTTTTGGTATGATCTTGGTCGTTGGTCCCACAGGAAGTGGCAAAACTACTACTTTGTATTCTATTTTAAATATTTTAAACACTGAAGAAGTCAATATTTCTACGATTGAAGATCCGATAGAATATGGCGTACATCGAGTCAACCAAACACAGGTCAATCCACAAGCTGGCTATGATTTTGCCAATGGCTTAAGAGCCTTACTTAGACAAGACCCAGACATCATCATGATCGGTGAAATTCGAGACAATAAGACTGCGCAAATTGCTGTTAGAGCCGGTTTAACAGGACATTTGGTACTTTCTACCTTACACACCAACAACGCAGCCGGTGCGCCACCACGCTTGCTAGATATGGAAGTAGAGCCATTTTTGGTCGCCTCAACTCTCAATGTGGTGATTGCTCAGCGTTTAGTCCGTCGCATTTGCCTCAAATGCATTGAAAGCTACAAACTCAGCCCCGAAGAATTAAATGCTTTAGGTAAAGAGTTTAATTTGGAAAAAATGCTACAAAGATTCAAAGATCTGACTTGGATTGAACAAAAATACAAAAATTTTTCCGAACTAAGTTTTTATCGAGGTAAAGGTTGTAAATACTGTCATCAATCAGGCTACAGTGGTCGTATCAGTGTTTTGGAAATCTTGGAAAATACCCCGGAAATTCAAAAATATATTATCAAAAATTCTACCTCCAATGAAATCCAAGATGCCGCTGTCCAAAATGGTATGATCACTATCTTTGAAGATGGTTTGCAAAAAGCCTTAGTTGGTATCACTACTATTGCTGAAGTTTTGAGTATCAAGCGCGAATAAAATAAAAATAAACATGAAATATTTAGGGCCTAATGAACAAAATAAAACGGAAGAGAAAAAACCGACAGCTGAAATCATTAAACCAGATTTAAAAACAGAACTTACTACTAGCAAAGCTAAGACCGAAAAAAAGAGTTTTCTCAAATTTAGAGCCGGCAAAGTTAATTTGACCAGCAAAATGTTTTTTTTGGATAATTTATCCACCATGCTTAAAGCCGGCCTTGCTTTAGCACCGGCCTTAAATACTTTGAGTAAAGAAGTCAAAAATAAATATCTACAACAAGTTATTTTACATCTAAAAAATAGAGTAGAAAACGGCCAGCCACTTTCCGTCAGCATGAAAGAATACCCTGATGTTTTTCAAGAAATGATCATAGCTACAGTTGAGGTGGGGGAAAACACCGGTTTATTAGCTGATGCTTTGGGTAATTTGGCTAACATTTTGAAAGCACAAAAAAAATTACGCTCCAAAGTAGTCGGCGCCATGATGTATCCAGTGATTGTTTTGATAGCTTTGGGGGGTGTCAGTGTTTTTTTAGCACTCTTTGTTTTTCCCCAACTAGTAACTATTTTTCAAGATTCAAACATCGAATTACCCTTTGTCCTGAAAGCTGTGCAAGCTATGATTGACATCATGAAAAATTATGCTGGCTTAGTGATAATTGCCTTTATAGTTTTGTTAGTTGGCACAATCATGACACTAAAATTACCTAAGCCAAAATTATTATTTCATAAATTCTTACTCAAAATACCTTTTGTCGGCAACTTAATCAAAGAACTAGCCCTCACTCGTTTTACAAGCAACTTAAACGCTTTATTGATATCTGGTCTGTCAATTGTCAAATCTTTGGAAATAGTCGCCAAAACTTTAGCTAATACATATTATCGTCAAACGCTGTTGACTATTTCTGAAGAACTAGCCCGCGGTGTTTCTTTGGCTGATGCCATGGCCCAAAGACCAAAACTTTTTCCTTCTTTAACTGTACAGCTTTGTGAGGTCGGGGAGAGCACCGGAGAATTAGACGATATTTTAAAAAAAATAGCTAATTAT
This sequence comes from Patescibacteria group bacterium, assembly GCA_018062885.1. Classification (GTDB taxonomy): domain Bacteria; phylum Patescibacteriota; class Patescibacteriia; order UBA1558; family GWA2-36-10; genus CAIRBL01. The sequence goes on from JAGORJ010000004.1 coordinate 32,643, forward strand.
TACGAAGAAAGAGTCAATAATGTTTTAGCTAATCTTTCTTCTATTATTGAGCCGGTATTATTGATTTTGGTAGGACTCGCGGTTGGCTTTATCGCTATTTCTGTCATTGGGCCAATGTATGAATTAACCTTAAGTTTCGGAGAATAAAAATGTTAAACCAAAAAGGTCTTACTTTTATTGAAATAATGTTGACAATCAGCATTGCTGCTTTGATTGCTGCGATGGGCTTCAGTGGTTTTTATCAATGGCGTAATCATATTTCTCTACTAAATCAAGTCGATGAACTAAAAAGTAATATCGTCAAAGTCAGACAACTAGCAATTTCTGCTGCTGGAGAAAAAAAATGGGGCATCCGTCTTGAAGACTCACAATATATTATTTTTAATAGTGATAGCTATGACCAAAGTAACCCAAATAATGAAACTATTTTATTAAAAAGTGCTTTGATCTATGAATCTGAGACTAGCCTTTCAAATGGCAACGGCGCTTATAGTTTGGATTTAATTTTTGAAAAATTCACCGGCCAAACAATAAACATCGGTACCATCACTTTGGTCTCACTGAACAATCCAGAAGTACGTTATAGTTTTAGCGTGGATAATCTAGGTAATATAAATTAATGCCTCAAAAAATAAAAAATCAAGGCTTCTCTCTCATCGAGCTACTAATCGCGATTGCTTTTATTGGTGTGATTATCACCTTGATTATGACGATGAATTCTTTTAACGCTGATTTATGGCGCTTAAATGAAAATAAAACCAAGGCTTATTTTTATGCCTCTGAAAGTTTAGAAGCCATCAAGTTGCTCAACTGGTCAGAATTAGCTGACGGCGACTATCATCTAGTCCTACAAGATGAGGCTTGGTCTTTAGTAGAGGGAGCGGAAATTTTGGAGGAAAAATATACTCGCACTATAAATATTTCTAGTGTAAATAGAGAATTTATAGACAATGGTCATGTTTATGGAGAGATAGTAGAAAACGGAAATATTGATCCTGATAGTAAAAAAATAACAGCTCAAGTCACTTGGTTAGGCAAAAATGCCCAAACGCAAGAAATACTTTTGGAAAATTATTTGAGTCGCTGGCAAGCCAAAAGATTTGTACAAACAGATTGGTCTGGTGGTAGTGGCCAAAGTGATTGGACTGAAGAAAACAAGTTTTTTAACAAAAATATTGCTATGAGTACTGCCGTAGAAGGCATCGGTACTTTGGTGTCTGGATTTTTGGACTGGAACCAAGCAGTTCCCACCTCAACTTTTGATTTATTAAATAGCAGTGCCGATGTCAATGATGTCTATGAATACGGTGATTATGTTTTTATAGTAACCTCAAATAATTCTGCTGGTTCTGAATTTTTTATTGTAAATATTAGTGACAAAAAAAACCCTTCTTTAGTGTCTTCATTAAACATTGGCGCAGCCGCTAGCTCTATAGTTGTGCAAGACGATTATGCTTATGTAGGCACATCATGGGATGACAAAGAGATAAGAGTGATTGATATAAGTAATTTAAATATACCAGTAATTGAAGTAAATATTAATTTAGACGGTACCCAAAATGTTTTAAGCTTGGATATTAGTGCCACGCAATTATATGTTGCCCAAGGCAATTATCTGCGTAGCATAGACATCAGCAACCCAAGTGCTCCGACAGTATTAGATAGTATTGATTTAAATGCCACAGCCCGCAATGTTTTTGTTTCTGCCGACAATGTTTATGTAGCCACCCAAAATTCTAGTCAAGAATTACAAATCATTGATGCTAGCAATCCTGCTAACTTAGCCAATATAGGCAACTTTAATTTGTCCGGATCTTTGATAGCGACTGATGTTTTTGTCTTGGGAAACAGAGCCTATGTTTCGACTGATACTAACTCTGGCTCTGAATTTTTTGTACTAGATATTTCTTCGACCAACGCACCGGTTTTATTAGGCTCTTATAACACAGGAGCAAGAGTTTATGCTTTCAAAATAGTCGGTCCTTATGCCATTTTGGCTTTAAATAATTCTAGTAAAGAAATAGAAATTTTAGATATTAGCTTTCCTGCCACTATCAATAGCATCAAAAGCTTTGATTTAAGCGCTTTGGTATATGGACTCAGCGCTAACTGTGCTTTTATCTATGCTGGTAGCACCAGTAACACTCAAGAACTCATTGTCATTTCCACCCAAGTCGCTGAATGTGGCTATGAAAACAATGGCCAGCTAGAGTCTTCAACTTTTGATACTGGTTCAAGCCAAGTGAGCTACAACTGGATTGCTTGGTCAGGCTCACAACCAAATGACACGACAATTCGTTTTCAAATTGCCACCAGCAACAACGCAAACGGCCCTTGGAATTTTGTCGGCCCAAGTGGAAACTCCAGTGATTATTATACTACAGCTGCCAAAGAGTTTATCAACCACAGCCATCACCTTGATCAAAGATATTTGCGCTATAAACTTTTTTTAAGTAGCGCTGATGAATTGCAAATACCTATTTTAGAAGAAGTCAAAATTAGTTATTCAAATCACTAATGACAAAAAATTTCACAAACAAAAAAATAGCCGGCTTTAGTCTGATTGAAACTCTGATGTATATTTTTATTACCGCTATGTTGCTGACTACTATCAGCAGTTTGTTGATGTCAAATTTTAATATTCGTAAACAACTCAAAACTTCTAGTCTGATTTATAATGATGCGCGTTTTATCATGACTCAGTTAAATAATCATCTGCATTCTGTTGCGGTGATAGAGGATGTCAGGCCAGATATAAAACAAGTCATTTTTTATCCCATAGAAGACGCCCGTTTTAGTCTACAAGTAGAAAATGATAATCTTATTTTTCGAGAAGTCTTTATGTTGGGCGGTGATCCACCTATAGAAATGAAATGGAATTCAGAAAGAGTCAGGGTATCAAATTTTGTATTGACACCAATAGATGATAACAAGGGAAATGAAGATAGAGGATTGTTGGTAACTTTTACTTTAAGTGCCGGTAATTCAGCGGATCCTTATGGGTATTTAAGCGAAGATTTTCAAACTTTTATTAGTCTACGTTAAAAAATGAACAAGATAAAAAAAATCATCACTAATAAAGCTGGCGCAGCAGCCCTGATAGCTTCTATTATAGTATCGGCTGGTTTATTATCTATTATTTTATCAACTACTATTATTGCCTTAAACAATAAAAATTCCCTAGCCGCCTTCACAGAGACGATTGATAGTTTTTATAGCGCTGAGTTTGGTATCCAAGAAGCTTTGTTGCAGGTCAAAAGAGATCCAAACAATCTAACTTTTCCTAATTTAAGCGCAGGCGATACACAAATAGCTAGTCAATTTGTAGAAACACAAAGTGCCAGCTGTAGTCCACCGCTAGAGTGTCAATTTATACCTGGTAGTGGCTGGTGGGGAGAATACTTTAACTACTCAGTCAATCATCCTGATATGGAGCTTCCAAATTTACCCTCAGCCACCGAAACACCAACAGAGCATGATTGGTATAACGACACTTATAAGACACACGAACAGATTGATCAAAATATCATCTTTCCTCTCAACGGCTGGTTTCCATATGACGGCACACAATGGGAAAACAAAGAAGGCTTTGCTCATGATTATTTTTTTGGTGCACATTGGCGAGCGCAAGTTTTTGCACCAGCACAAGGAAATTATGCTTTTTCACTTGCTTCTGATGATGACTCTTGGGCACTGGTCAATGGTGTGGTGGCAGTCAACAACAGTGGCGCACACGCATCGTTTACTTATGCTGGTAATATTTTTTTAAATGCTGGATTAAATGTTGTTGAACTTTATTTTGCCGAAAGACACACAGTGGAGTCTGGTTTTAGTTTTAGTTTTAGCAACCCCAACCTTGTCATCACACCTTTTCCAGAAGGCTGTAATCAAGATCTAGAATGCAATTCAAATATAGAAACTTCCGCTAGTTCTACCAAATCCAGTCGCAAATTACGCTATACTTGCAATAATGATCTAGAAAATTGTACTTGGAAAGAGCTGATTCCTTAAGCTTGCTCCTTTGAGCCAAAGTTGCTATGCTAAAGCTTACTTTTAGAGGCAAATACTATGTTTTACGAAAAAATTATCAGACCAATTTTATTCCTTTTTCCCCCCGAAACTATCCATAATCTTACTTTCGGCATTTTAAGTGTTTTTAATAAGAGCAAAACTCTTAATCAAATTTTATTTAAAATTTGTCATTTTAGTTCACCAAAATTAAAACAAAAACTTTTTGGTTTAGACTTTGTAAATCCTATTGGACTAACAGAGGGTTTAGATAAAAACGGCAAGCTGTCAGTCACCTGGAGAGCTTTTAATTTTGCTTGGGCAAACTTGGGCTCTGTCACTGCTGAAGCGCAAAGTGGCAATGCTAAACCTAGACTATGGCGTTTACCAAAAGATAAAAGTCTAGTGGTTTACTATGGTCTTGCAAACCAAGGTGTGCAAAAAATCATCAACAAACTACAGCAAGACAAAAATAAATTTCCTCAACATGGTATTTGGTCAATCAGCATTGCCAAAACCAACACAGTATCACTTGAAGACGCGGCCGAAGATTATGCTAAAACTTTTGAGATTGTCAAAAATGTAGCGGACATTATCACCATCAATTTAAGTTGCCCTAATGTCAAAAATTTTACTGGTTTACAAAGTCCTGAATTATTAGAACCTATTTTAGCAAAAATCACTAAACTAAATATTCACCAAAAACCACTGTGGTTAAAAATTGGCAATGAGCTTGGCGCAAAACAATTAGACGAAATTATAGCTTTGGTCAAAAAATACCAAATAAACGCAGTCGTTGCCACTAATCTTGCTAAAGACAAAAGCAAATTTAAACTCCAGTCCCCAGATCAAGATAAACCAGGGGGAATATCTGGCCTGCCAATAGCCCAAAAAGCTAATCAAATTATCAGCTATTTATACAAAAATAGTGAAAATCAATACAAAATCATCGGCGTGGGTGGTGTCTTTTCAGGAAAAGATGCCTATGCTAAAATCAAGGCTGGCGCTAATTTGGTCCAAATTGGCACAGGTTTTATCTATGGTGGACCATTGATTGTCAAAAAAATCAACCAAGAATTAGACGCTTTATTGAGTCGGGATAATTTTAACCATATCAATCAAGCTGTCGGTATAGAAGCTGATAATTATAAATTAGACAATGACTAAAGAAAGAAAAGACTACTATAAATATAGAACACTGGAAATCATACCAGGCTTTTTGACTTGGACTACTTTGTTAGCCACGCTTGCTATTGCGATTTTCAATCCTTTACTTGGTATTTATGTCGTCATTGCTTTTGATGTTTATTGGATCTTACGCGTCACTTATTTGATGCTTTTTTTGATCCTGTCGTGGTTCAAATATCGCAAAAGTATCAAAACCGCTTGGTGGCCTTATTTACAAAAAAATCATCCTACTTGGACAGAATATACCCATCTTATTTTTTTACCAACTGCCGGTGAGCCATTTGAAGTCGTGGACGCTACTTTCAAAAATTTATCCCTGCTAAACTACGATCCAAAAAAAATGATCCTAGTTTTGGCTGGAGAAGAAGGTTTTCAAGCGCAATTTCAAGAAATTGCTGACAAAATAGTAGCTAAATACCAAAATAATTTTACTAAAATTTTAGTTACCCTACATCCATCAGACCTACCTGGCGAGCTCAGGGGTAAGGGGTCAAATCTTTTTCATGCTGGACATGAGGTCAAGAAATATATTGATGCTAACAATTTTGATTACAAAAAAATCATTGTTTCAACTTTTGATATAGACACTGTCACGCATCCTGATTACTTTGCTTATTTGACCCAAAAATTTCTATCTCACAAAAATCCATACCGCGCTAGTTTTCAGCCGATGGCTTTTTATCACAACAATGTTTGGGAATCAGACCCTATCACTAGAGTAGTGGCGAATTCTACCACTTTTTGGCTGTTGACAGACTTAGCTCGCCCAGACAGACTATTTACTTTTTCTTCACATAGTATGAGTTGGCAAGCTTTGGTGGATGTCGGTTTTTGGCAAAACAATATTGTCACCGAGGACTCTCGCATCTTTTTACAATGTCTGATCAAATACGACGGTGATTATCGTACCGAACCGATGCATATCCCTGTTTCTATGAACACTGTTTATATCGGCAATTTTTGGCGAGGCATGCAAAGCCAATACAAACAAATGCGCCGTTGGGCTTGGGGAGTGGAGCATTTTCCTTACATGGTTTGGAACTTTGCTCACAATAAAAATATTCCGCTAAGTAAAAAAATAATCTATATTTGGAATCAAACTGAAGGCGTGTACTCTTGGGCCACTGCCCCTTTGATTATTTTGATTTTAGGACAATTACCACTGTTTGTCGCAGAGCTCAATAACACTAGTTCAGTCTTGACCCAAAACGCTCCACTAGTCTTACAAACCCTGATGAGCTCAGGCATGATTGGTTTATTCTTGATTGCTATCATGAGTGTCATAGTTCTACCGCCAGCCCCAAAAAATAAAGGCAAAAATAAAATAGTCTCCTATGCTATGATGCTTTTACAGTGGGCTATTTTCCCGATTACCATGATTGTTTTTGGCTCAATCCCAGCGGTTGATGCTCAAACTAGACTGATGTTTGGTAAATACATGGGCTTTCACATCACTGAAAAAAAACTTTAAAATAAAAACACCCTCTAAAAGAGGGTGTTTTTTTATAATTTATTTTGATAACCTCTGATAAAATCGCCTGAGGACATAGATTTTTTATTAGCTGGCTGCAATTGCAAGATTTCTAAAGCGAATGTCTGGGTGCCAATAAATAATTTGTCTTTTTCGATTTTTATTTCAGCAGGATTTAATTTAAGCTCACTAATTTTAACTTTCTCAATTTTGACTTCAATATTTTTTAAACTTGTAAAACTTTTTGGCCACACAATAAAAGCTCTGACTTGATTCAAAATATTTTCTGCGCTATTTTGCCAATTTATTAGGCCAGCTTCTTTTTTGATCAGCTTACAAAAAGTAGCCTCAGCGTCATCTTGGACAACTCCTGATAATTGACCACTTAAATAAGGACTGATATTTTGAGTCAACAATTGACCACCAATTTCACTTAATTTAGTACTCAAGCTAAGATAATCATCTTCTGCTTCTATTTTGAGCTCTATTTGCCCCAAAATTGGCCCGTGGTCCATTTTTGCATCTAATTGCATTAAAGATACCGCCGTAGACTCAAAACCTTCTAATAAAGCCATTTGGATAGGGGATGGACCTCTAAGAATAGGTAACTTTGAAGGGTGAATATTTAAGGCTGGTAATTCAGACAAATCCAAAATTTCTTGGGGAATAATTTTACCATAAGCCACAGTCACGAAAGTCGCTGGTAAAAATTGTTTGAGCTCATTGACAAAAGCTTCGTCCAAACTATCACTTTGTAAAACAAAAAGATCATGCTCAAGAGCATATTTTTTGATAGCGGAAATATTTAGCTTTTGACCACGACCAGCAGGCTTATCACTCTGAGTGACAACCGCTTTAACCAAGTCTAATTTTACTAAAGACTCAAGGCTTGGCAAAGAAAATTCTGGCGTGCCCCAAAAAATTATTTTTTTCATAATTTAGCTTTAAGCTTGTCCAACAAGTCTTGACCTTCGGTAATTTTTTCTGCGCGATCAATAAATAAAATACCATTCAAATGATCTATCTCATGTTGCAAAACAATAGCTGTAAAATCTTTGATTTTAACTTTATTGACCTTGCCATCTAAATCTTGATACTTCAAATGAATTTTTTTAGGGCGTTTGACTAAACCATAAATCTTTGGCAAAGACAAACAACCTTCTTCATTGACGCTTTTTTCACGAGAAAAGAAAGTGATTTCTGGATTGACATAAACTGCAAAACTTTTTTTGTCAGCATCACCGATGACAATCAATCTTTGAGAAACAGAAACTTGTGGTGCAGCCAAGCCAATACCATCATCTTCATACATGGCTTTGGCCATAGCGGTCGCCAAATCTCGCAATTCTTGATTGAATTCCGTGATTTGCTTGGCTGTTTGCCGTAAAACCGGTTGTGGATAAGTGGCTATTTGTAACATATTTAAATATAAATTATAGTATAATATTTTTTATGTATTTTGTCAACCCATTCGACTTCGCTCAGGGTTTGACAAACAACTATTTACTTTCTTTATGGGGCATTTAAATAAATAGTCTTATCTGTTATAATTCTAGCATATTTAACAAAATTGCAGAATTATAACATATGGCAGAAGAAACAGGCTTTCAAACTTTAGGTGATATTTTCAAAAATCAGCAAACAAACAAGGTAAAACCACCGGCTTATCAGTGGCAAGATTTTGCTTTACAGGTCATCAAAGATCTGAGTATTCCGGCTTTCAAAAGAAATTCCGTCTTTAAAATTTGTAAAGAAAAGCCCCGTGCTTTTGTGGAAACTTGCGTAGCTGATACTAAAGAGCTTTGCAAAAGCGGGGAGATGTGGAAATATTTTTTTAAAGTAGTAGCAGATAAATCTCTTGGGCCTAGCAAAGAAGTAAAAAAATAATAAATAATCACAAGCATTAAAAAAACAGGCTTATATAAGCCTGTTTTTTATTTTATCTTAACTTAAAGTTTTCTACCAAATAACCAATGCCGAATGGCGCTTGATAACTCAAACGATCACAGCGATAATTTAAATTTTTGATCACACCCAATAAAATCAAAAGTGAATAAAAACCATCAACCGCTGCTACTTCTTTGACAAAGTCCGGATCAAAGTCCAAAATTTCTTCTAGTTTATTTTCACTCAAATAAGTCATCAAACTTTGATCAAACTCTTGAGCACGAGCCGAGTAGCCAGCCGGAGAGTCTTGATGCAATTTGTGTGAAAGATCACCTGCAGCTATCACAGCCACTCTTTTACCAGAACGATGAATCATTTCTTTGATATGCTTACCGAAATCAAAGTGAGCCTGATTGCCTAATGAGCTATAGCTGATAGGCACGATTTTGATATTAGCCAAATGTGGCGTCAAATAATACAAAGGCACACCAGCACTATAGTCTAACATATCATGAGAAGTCAGCGTGATGGGCACAGAGCTTTCCACTGCTTCTTTGATCTGATAGCCAAGAGCAATGTCATTTGGCAGCTGAATCTTGGTCACTAAATCACCAAATTTCTTGAAGTCAACTTTGATTTCAGGCTGTTGATTGATAGAAAAAGCTTTTTCCAAAATCTCTGCATGTCTTGCAATCAAAATAATAGTATCAGGTTTAGCAGCATAAATTTCTTGCTCCAATTTTTTGTAGGCCAAAACTGTATTTTCTAATTGAGCTAAATTATTTTTACCCACCTCAGGAATCAAAAGGGGAGAGTGTGGTACAAAACTTGCAAAAACTATCATATTATAAACTTATTGCTTCACCAACTTGGTGTAATTTTAAAACTCGCTCACTAACTTTTTTTATATTAGCCCAAGAATAGCCGAGTCCCAAAAAAGTCTCTTCATTTTGAATCCAGCGTCTTTTGCCAGCGGCAATCACATAAACTTGATTACTGGTAGGTGATAAAATCAAAGTACCGTCATTGAGTTTTACGGCTGACTCTTTTTGCAAAGCATCTAGTTGTTGGCTAGTAGCAATTTTGACTTTTAGGTCTGGATAATTTAAGGCTATCAACTCTGGCTCAACGATAGGGTATTTTTTACCATCTTTAGCATAATACACACCACCGGTTGTTTTGTCTTTTAGTAGTTGCCCTAAAGGCACAGTAGCTACATCGGTGATAGCTGGACCATCGCTAATGTCTCTCAAATCTTGTGTGCTGACTTCGATCACTTCTTCAGGATTGAAACCTAAGTTTCTAAAAACCGTGTCTGAGCTGATCAAGCGTTTTTGTAAGCCATCAAGTAAATATTTTTTATTGTCTGGGCCCATCAAGATAGAATAAGCCGGGTACTTTATGTTTGGACCTAAACTAAACTTTTCTAATTCTGCATTGGGGACATTGAGGATTTTATCTGGCTGATAACGAGAAACTAAAGCTGTATTGGAAGAAAAAGCTTGTTTGGTGTTGTTGCGGATCAAATAAACAGTTTCTGTATCTTCACCGTCTTTGGCTCTGACCAATGAACCTTCTGGTATGACACCCAGTACGACTGGCGCTGTTGTTTCACCACCAAAGCCATATCTATCCCAAATGGTTTTGAATAAGGCATTGCCATGTAAATGAGGCGTGTAGTTGTACAAACCAGCGGTCACATTGTTTTCTGGGGTTATTTCTTCGCCTTCAATCACAAAAGTTTTTCCTGTCTGATAGGGACGAGTGTGAATATTGTCTATATAGTCTCGAAATTGCAAAGCGGTGGATCTAACTTGTTTACCAAAACCTTGCCAACGAGGATTGCAAGATTGCCCATCAAAACAATAATAGCCCATCGCAAAGTCATATTGTCTGTCTGTAGGACTAGGATCTTCTATCAAACTCATTTCTTTTTGCAACATTGTCAACAAAAATTGAGGATTGATCTGCGATTCATAGGCCGCATTATAGATAATCTCTACCGCTGATCGTTCTTTGAGATGATTTTCATCCTCAACTGCGCCCACACTAGAGCTTCTCAGTTCTAGTGGACCAGGATTGTAGCCAGTATAAAAATAATTTGATAAAGTGCTATTTTTGCTACGTAAAAAATCTCTGATTTGCACTTGAGTCATTGCCTGATAATTTTGCGCCTCGGCGTCAGAAATGATATTAGAATAGTTAATATTAGCACCAAAAACTAATTGTGGTGCCAAAAAACAAAATATAGCTAAAATAATAACTTTGTGCTGTTGTTTCTTCATAGAATTGTCTTGATATTATACAATATTTTTCTAAAAAATGGAAATAAAGATCTTGTGTATAAAAGCTCAAGCAGCATTTGCTAAAAGTCTCATTTTTGGGTAAAATTTGAATGATCTAATAAAGACCTATGGAATATCAAAGACTTTTTATAAGTTTGGCCATTGACCAGGTTTTAGTCAAAAAACTAAGCCGAGATTTAGCCAATTTACAACTATCCAGTGACAAAATAAAGTTTGTCAAAGCCGAAAATTTTCATTTAACAATGAAGTTTTTAGGTGATACCCCGATTGATAGACTAGACCTCATCATTCAAACTTTAGCAGAAACTTGCCAAAACTTTGGGCCTTTTGAATTAAGTTTGGATAAAACCCAAATTTTCCCAGAAAATCACCCTGAGCAAGCACCTAGAGTTTTGTCTATTGGCTTGAAAGCCGAAGCACAACTGCAAGAGCTTTATCAAAAAATAGAGGAGAGCTTATGGCAAGCGGGCTTGGCAAATAAAGAGATGAAAAAATTTAGCCCACATCTGACTTTGGCCAAAGTACATGCCGGCATCAGTCGAGCAGAATTACAAAGTTTTTTGGACTGGCAACCACAAGGTAGTTTTTATGTTGACCACATTGATCTCCAAGTCAGTCTTTTGGAAAAAAATGGTCCACAATACAGCGTTTTAAATAGTTTTGATTTATAAAATGCAAGAATTCAAAGTTTTAGGAGTAAAAATTAACTGTTTACCAGAACATTTAGCCAAAGAATTGCTCTTTGATTTTTTGAACTCCGCCGGACAACACCAAATAGCCACCGTCAACCCAGAGTTTATTTTGGAAGCCCAAAAAAATAAAAATTTTAAAAATACTCTGAACGAAACCAGTCTCTCAACTATTGATGGCACTGGCATTGTCTGGGCACTACAACTAGCTGGTCACAAAGTATCTTTAGCTGATCGTATTACTGGCGTGCGTCTGACACAAATGTTGATCCAAATAGCAGAGATCAAAGAACACCGAATTTTGTTTTGTATTAGACCCGATGGTTTGACTAGTCCAGAAAAAATTACTAATTTTTTAAAAACAAAATATCCAAAATTAAAATTTCAGATCAGCAACTCTAGTGAAACTCTTTTCCAAGCTCAAACTTGGCAGCCAGCCATTCTCTTAGTCGCTTTAGGTGCGCCTGTGCAAGAACAATGGATAGCTGACAATCTAAATAGCATGCCGAGCGTCAAAATAGCCGTGGGCATTGGTGGTGCCTTAGATTTTTTGAGTGGCACTTTCAAAAAAGCACCAAAAATATTTAGCAGTTTTGGCTTAGAATGGCTCTGGCGCCTGATCAAACAGCCGATTGACAGGGGATTTAGTAAAAGAATCAAAAGAATTTTTAAAGCCGTCATTGTATTTCCATTTTTCGTAATTAAAGATAAGATAAAATAACAAAATAATTTATGTCTCAAATTCGCACTCGTTTTGCACCCAGCCCAACCGGCTATCTACACATCGGTAGTTTACGCACCGCTTTGTTTAACTATCTCTGGGCCAAAAAAAATAATGGTCAATTTTTATTGAGAGTAGAAGATACCGATCAAACTAGATTGGTTCCTGGTGCCCAAGAAAATTTGATAAAAATTTTACAACTTTTTGGTCTAAATTTTGACAATCATGAACCCATGATTCAATCAACTAGAACGAAAATCTATCAAGAATTTGCCCAAAAATTAGTAACAGACAATAAAGCTTATCATTGTTTTTGCTCTAGCGAACGCTTAGATACTTTAAGAAAAGCCCAGAGTGAAGCAAAACAAATGCCAAGATATGATGGTCATTGTCGCAATTTAAGTGCAGAACTTGTAGCTGATAAACTCAAAGCTGGTGAAAAATCAGTCATTCGTTTTAAACTGCCAGAAAATCACACAGTGGAGATGCACGATGAAATTTATGGAGATATCAAGGTCAAAACAGAGGACTTGGATGATTTTGTATTATTAAAATCTGATGGTTTTCCGACTTATCACTTAGCCAACATCATTGATGATCGTGAGATGGAAATTTCTCATGTTGTTCGCGCTGACGAATGGCTACCATCTTTACCAAAACATGTTTTGTTGTATCAAGCTTTTGGCTGGCCAACCCCAACTTTTGTGCATTTGCCATTGTTGTTAAATCCTGATAGATCCAAACTTTCCAAAAGACAAGGCGATGTCGCTGTCGAGGACTTTGTCAAAAAAGGCTACCTCAAAGAAGCGATTTTAAACTATGTGGCACTCTTGGGCTGGAACCCAAAAGATGATAGAGAGTTTTTTACTTTGGACGAATTAGTTGCCGATTTTTCTCTAGAAAATATAAATAAAACCGGCGCTATTTTTGATATCCAAAAATTAAATTGGTTTAATGCTAGCTATATCCGAGAAAATAAATCACCAGAAATCTTGACTCAAGCTTTTAGTTTTTTACCAGCTGATTTGAGCGATGAAAAAAAACATAAAATTTTTAAACTATTTTCTTCCCGCTTAGATAATTTATCTCAGCTAACAGAGCTAGCAAGTTTTATCTGGCAATTGCCTGATTATGACAAAGCCATGCTGATTTTCAAAAAAAGTGATTTAGAAAAAACTAAACTTGGCTTAAATATTGCTATGGAATTTTTAAATACTCTAGCAGACAATGACTGGCAAGAAGAAAAACTAAAAGAAGAATTAAATAATTTAATTGCCAAAAACAATCTGACAGCCGGGGATGTTTTTTGGCCAATCAGAGTTGCCTTGTCTGGTCGTGAACAATCACCAAGTCCAACAGAAATACTAGAAGCTTTAGGAAAAGAGGAGAGCTTAAATAGACTCAAACTGGCTGTGGATAAACTAAAGTAAATTGATTTTGAAACTTTAGCTACTTTGTGTTATAATATTATGTAGTATAATAGATAATGCATAAAATAAAAATAAAATTTATTACTCGAGTCGTTCTGGCTAGTTTTTTAGCTAGTTTTTTATTTGCAAATAATATTTTAGCGGTTGAATACACCCTAAACAGTCAAGTCAACGAAGAGTTATGGCAACTCAATCAGGATATCAATGAAAAGCGTTCAGAAATCACTACCCTCAAAAAACAAATAGATGTTTATCAAAAAAACATCACTGCTAAACAAAGAGAGCTCAACTCTTTAGCTAATCAGATGTCCACTATCAATGATAGTATTGCGAAGATTAACTTAGAAATTGCGACCATTGAGCTGGAAAAAGAAACTCTAAACTTACAAATAGAAAACACTTCCTTACAGATCAAAAGTAAAGAACAAGAAATCAGCGACCAAAAAACTGTGATTGCTGAAATTTTGAGAAAGCTACACCGTGAACAACAAAAAACCAACTTACTAGAAGTTTTGTTGATGAATGATAATTTTAGTGATTTCATTGCTGAGGTTCAGAGAATGGAGGACATGCAAGGCTCTTTGATCAAACAAGTTAAAGACCTACAAAAAATCACTACTAGTTTAAATGAAACTAAAACTGAATTAGAAAATACTAAAACTGAATTAGATCTTTTGAGTGAAAGATTGCTCACTAAAAAAAGTAGCCTAGATGGACAAAAAGTCGTCAAAGCCACTCTCTTAGAACAAACTCAAGGTCAAGAAGCTAAATACCAATCACTACTAGAACAATCCAAACAAGAACAACAACAAATTAATTCCGACATTGTTTATTTAGAAAAAGTTGCGCGTGAAAAACTCAATCGTCAGCTACAAAACAAAGAGTTAGTCAGCGAAGGTATGATGTGGCCAGTAGAGTCACACTCAATCACAGCTTATTTTTATGACCCGGACTATCCTTATCGCCATATCTTTGAGCATCCAGCTATCGATATCAGAGCCGCTCAAGGCACTCCTATCAAAGCAGTTGATTCTGGCTATGTTGCCAGAGCCAAAGATGGTGGACAAACAGGCTATAGCTATATCATGTTAGTACATGCTGACGGCTTATCTTCTGTTTATGGCCATGTCAATGTCATTTCTGTCGCTGAAGATCAGTTTGTCAGCAAAGGACAAATTATCGGTTATTCTGGTGGTATGCCGGGCACCAAAGGAGCCGGCGGTTTCACCACTGGACCACATTTACACTTAGAAATCCGCCTCAACGGTATCCCAGTCAATCCTTTAAACTACTTAAAATAAAAAGACATCGTCTCTTAGGCGGTGTTTTTAGTTTGACTAAATTTGCTTTATCTTGCTAGAATGTTTACATAAAAGGAACATTCCATTTGATCAAAATTGGAGGGTGCCATGCAACCACTGAAGTTCAAAACCATCAGACCCATTTTCGTCTTGCTCGCCCTGATACTACTGATGGTTAGCGCTGTAGCTATCATCACTAGCCGCGATAACTATCACGAACGCCAACAACAAATCACCAGCAAGTGAAAGGTTGTGCACCATGGCCAGGCAAAAACACCACTGCAATCCGAACAGCCTTCTTCTGTCTGATCATCCGGAGCCACTGATCACACAGACCCCTCCTGATGGCAAATTGATCAAGTTTGGCAGTATTGTCATTCTGATCATTTTCGCCATCTATGCTGGGATGGTTTTCAGCAAACTTTTCCCACCTCCATTCTGACATTCTGAACGAGACACCTCGTTCGACAAAGGACCGCCCTGAAAAGCGGTCCGTTTTTATTTCTTTAAAGGATGAAACTGGGT
>JAGORJ010000044.1 GCA_018062885.1 Patescibacteria group bacterium
AGACTTAATTATTTATTTAATCAATATAAAATTTAATCAAAATTATGTTTAATAAAACAACAACAGACAATAAAAATATTTTGGTTTTAGGTGGGGCTGGTTTTATCGGCTCTCATTTGTGTGAAGCGCTACTTGCTAAAGGTGATAATGTAGTTTGTGTGGATAACTTTGTTTCTTCTGACGTAGAAAATATCAAAAGTTTATTGGAGTATCCAAATTTTGAATTTGTTAGACATGATATTTCCGAAGTCATTGATTTAGACAATTTACCTGATTTACAAAAATTCAGGGTAGAAGTTTATGGTTTTCAAGAGATTTATAATTTTGCCTGCCCAACTTCAGCTCGCGATTATACCAAGCTACCAGTTGAAACAGCTAAAGCCAATGCTTTGGGTGTGATCAATAGTTTGGAAATGGCCAAAAAATATAAAGCTAAATATTTATTAGCTTCTACAGCGGCTGTCTATGGTCAGCCACCAGCTGATAAGTCCAAAGTTAAAGAAGATTATTATGGTTTATTGGACTTTTTGGGACCAAGAGCCTGCTACAATGAGGGTAAGAGATTTGCTGAAACTTTGGTGACTACTTATAGGGATTTTTATAATCTTGATACCAAGATTGCTAGACTTTTTTCTACCTATGGCCCTAGAATGCTGGAGCACGCTGGTCGTAGAATTCCCGACTATATCAATGAAGCTTTGCATGATCCAGCCGTGGTGATTGCCGCTGATAAGGATTTTAGTTCTAGTTTTTGTTATGTCAAAGACATTGTTGATGGTGTTTTGGCTTTGATGAATTCGGATATCAAGAGTCCAGTGAATTTTGGTTCAGATGAAGCTCATACTTTGACAGCTATTGCTGAAAGAATAATTAAGCTGACCGACTCTCAGGCCAAGATTGATTACAAAGATAATTTTGCCTACATCAATACTCCAGCTATTCCTGATATTTCCAAAGCTAAGTCAGAATTAAACTGGTTTCCAGTTGTTCCTTTGGAAGAGGGCTTAAAAAATACTATAGATTATCTGCGTTCTCGTTCAGGTTTGTATCAACCATTTTTTAATCAAAGCCAAGAACAAGAATAATATGAAAATTATTGTCACTGGCGGAGCTGGTTTTATCGGCTCACATTTAGTCGATGCTTTGATTTTGGTCGGTCATCAAGTTTTGGTGATCGATGATTTAAGTTCTGGTAGTTTACAAAATATCAACCAGCAAGCCGCTTTTAAGCAAATAAGCATCACTGATGATGCTTTGCAAGCAGTATTGCTTGATTTTCAGGCAGATGCTATTTATCATCTGGCAGCGCAAAAAAATGTCCGCACTTCTTTAAACGATCCAAAGTTTGATGCGCAGATAAATATTTTGGGCTCTCTCAATTTATTGCAATCAGCCTTGGCTGCTCAAGTCAAAAAGTTTATTTTTATTTCCACTGGTGGTGCTATTTATGGTGAGGCAGACTCTATTCCTACTGATGAAAAATATTTGGAACAGCCTTTATCTCCTTATGGTCTAGCTAAACTTTGTTTTGAAAAATATCTCAAACTTTTGAGTCAAGACAAAATGTCTTGGACTGTTTTGCGTCTAGCAAATGTCTATGGACCTAGACAAGATCCGCAGGGTGAAGCGGGTGTGATTGCTATTTTTTTGGATAATATCCTCAAAAATTTTCCTCTCAAGGTAAATGGTGACGGCAAACAAACTCGTGACTATGTTTATGTGGCTGATGTGGTGTCAGCGGCTTTGAAAGTCTTGTCTCAACAAAAAAATGAAATTTATAATATTGCCACCAAAAGCGAAAATTCTCTTTTGGATGTGATGGCTATTTTGAAAAAAATAAGCCAAAGTGATTTTGAAATTGTGCATCAATCGGCTATTGAGGGGGAGGTGAGGCGTAGTTGTTTGTCAGCTGATAAATTTTCCACTGATTTTGCTTGGACTACAGAGTATGATTTAGAGAAAGGCTTGACTTTGACTTATCAGTGGTTTCAAGCTAGATTATAGCTATTATGAAGGTTTTTATAATTATTCCCGCTTATAATGAGGAAAAAAGGATAGCTCAAGTTTTGCAAGAGCTGTCTGTTTTGCCTTATGAAGTAGTAGTTATAGACGATTGTTCAGCTGACAAGACTGCTGATATCGTTAGGGGTTTTAAGGTGACCTTATTGAGGCACAAGCTTAATCGTGGTCAAGGAGCGGCTTTAGAGACTGGTAATCAGTATGCTTTAAAAAATGAGGCTGATGTGCTTGTGCATTTTGATGGCGATGGTCAGTTTTTGGTGTCAGAAATTGCTGATTTTATTAAACAAATAGAAAATGGCTACGATGTAGTTTTGGGCTCTAGATTTTTGGGTAAAAAATCTGAGGTTCCCAAAATTAAAAATAATATTATTTTCCCTATTGCCCGTGTAGTCAATTTATTTTTTGGCATTAGATTGACTGACCCACAAAGCGGCTTCAGAGCTTTTTCTAGAAAAGCCGCTCAATTTTTACAGATTGAAAATGATGGTGGCGCTCATTGCAGTGAAATTGCTTCTAAGGCTTTTAAAAATAAATTAAAAATTAAAGAAATACCAATTTTTGTTCAATATCATAGATTTGGTCAATCTTTTTTAAGTAGTAGAGGTAGAAAGCAGAGTGCTTTACAAATAGTCTTCGATTTATTATTTAGTAAAATAACAAAATGATGTGGCTACAAATTTTTATTAGCTTATTAGTGATTTTGATTTGGATCAAAATATTTAAACAATGGCAAAAAAATAAAATGAGTCTTTTGACTTTTTTGATTTGGTTTGTTTTGTGGGCGGCTATTTTGCTGGTATTTTGGCAACCAGATCTCACGACTTATTTAGCAAATTTTTTGGGCATAGGCCGTGGTGCTGATTTGATTGTTTACTTATCTATTGTTTTAATTTTTTATTTGATTTTCAAAATTTTTATACGTTTGGACAAAACTGATAAATTGATCACCAAAATGGTCAGAGAGGATGCTATCAAAAATGCAGACAAAAGATAAAATAATTATCGTTATACCAAGCTTTAATGGCCTAGACTACTTACGTGGTTTATTGCCACAACTCGCACAAGAAAATTATGCGGATTTTGATTTGGAAATTGTGATTGTGGATAATGCTTCTACAGATGATTCGGTGTCTTTTATAAAAAATAATTTCCCCCAATTTATTTTATTGGAAAATAAAGAAAACACTGGTTATGTTGGCGCAAATAATTTGGCTTATGATTATGCCAAAAAAGTTGCTGCCAAATATATTTATTTATTAAATCAAGATACAGTTATTACTACTGGTTTTTTACAGCCACTTTATGATTATGCTAGCCAAAATAAATTTGGCACCTTACAATCCAAGATTAATCTTTGGCCAGAC
>JAGORJ010000045.1 GCA_018062885.1 Patescibacteria group bacterium
GCTTCACACAAATGAGAGCCGATAAAACCAGCCCCACCTAAAACCAAAATATTTTTATTGTCTGTTGTTGTTTTATTAAACATAATTTTGATTAAATTTTATATTGATTAAATAAATAATTAAGTCTGACTTTTATAACTTGAAAAAGAGTTTTAAAATAAGTGGAAACTTTGACTTTGGAATCAAGATTATTTTTCCAGGCCACCGGCAACTCTTTTATTTTAAACTTATGTTTCTTTAATAAAAACAATAACTCAAAATCAAAACCCCAATCTTCAATGCTTAATTTTTCAAAGATAAATTTGCAATCCTTAGTAAACAATTTAAAACCACATTGAGTATCTTTGATACCAGGTAACAAAAATAACTGAATCACATAATTTCCTAGTCTACCCAAAAAAACTTTCCAAAGAGCTTGCCTGGCTAAAACCTGAGCTTGAGCAATGGCTCGAGAGCCAATCAATACTTGGTATCTCGGAATAAACTGTAAAAAGGTTTTTAGCTCTGCAATACGCGTAGAGTTGTCTGCATCCATAAAAAGTAACAGCTCACCCTGCGCCTGTCGCATGCCTTTGGCAACTGAATATCCCTTGCCGTGATTTTTCAAATTTCGCAACAAAACAATTTCCGGAAATTTTTGCACAAGCATTCTAGTATTATCAGAAGAAGCATCATCAACTACAATAATTTCAAAACTTTGAAAATTATTTTTTAAAAAATCCAAAACTTCTACCAAAGTATCCTGTATCACTTCTTCCTCATTGAAAGCTGGAATAATTAGACTAATCTGCATAATTTATTTTTTAAAAGTCCAGTATTTTTGTAAAAAAAAGTTCCAGTTCATCACTACTACAACTATTAATAACTTAGCCAACAAATCATACCAATAAAATCTCTCTACTAAAATAAATAACAATGACAAACTCAATAATAGACCACCAGAAGCCACCAAAACAAACTTGCAATATTCTTTGACAAAATTTTTATTTTGCACCCTAAAAGTCCAATAACGATTGAGTAAAAAACTAGAAGTGACTGCAACCAAAAATGACAAAGTAGCAGCGACTAAATAAGGCCAAGTAATGACCCGGGTAAAAAATATATAAACCGTAAAATCAACCAAAGTATTAAAAGTTCCTACCAAAGCAAATTTAATAAACTGCTTAGAAGCTACTCTAGTATCAAAAAAATGTAAAAATTTTCGGTCAGGAATTTGAAACATTTTAATAATTTAAAACTTCTAGCTGATAACCATTTTTGTCCTTAGCATCTTTGAGATAAAAACTACTTTTTTCTAGACCATAAGCATCATAAACCTTGAGTAAGGCCGCTGAGTTTTTCTTGGGCAAAGTCAAAATTTCCGGCACACCGTCACCAGACAAATCACGAGCTACTATATTTACTCCTGTTTTAAGCTGGGTATTAAAAGCGACAAAAGAACTTTTTTCTCTGCCTTTAAAACTAAAAGCTCTGATGTGCGCTATTTGTTCTTGTTGAGGAGCGGTGATGATTTCTTGCCAAGAATCTTCGTTGATATCACCAATGGTCAGGTTAACCCCACTTTTCATTTTGGCTTCATAGGCCAAAAATCGAGACTTAACGCGTAAATCCCAGTCAAAAACTTTGATTTCCGGCTCAAAGCCTTTACCAGCGGCAGTGACAATCTCTGCTTTTTCATCATTGTCCACATCACCAATAGCAAGACTCAAGCCACCAAAATAGTTTTCTTCATAAGCAAAAAATTGTTTTTGCAAATTGCCGCGCCAGTCAAAAATTCTCACATGTGGTCCACCCTGACTAAAAGGCGCCGTAACGATTTCTAAATCACCATCAGCATCTAGATCACCGACAGCTAGATTGATACCTCCTGTGAAACGAGCATCATAGGCCATAAATTCTGATAAAACATTACCTTGCAGATCAAAAATTCTCACATGTGGTCCACCACCAGCCTTTGGCGCTGTAATAATCTCTTTGATACCATCCCCATTGACATCACCGACAGCTAGATTGACACCGCCCTTAAACTTCGCTGCATAAGCCAGCCAAGAATCTAGTTCTGAACCATCTTCATTTAAAATAAAAATTCTAGGCTCAAGGCCTGAGTCAGGTGCTAAAATAATATAGCGCTGTTGATTAAACATATTATCAGCCAAAGCTAAAGCTTCACCGACATCCAAAAATCCAGAGCCAAGATCAGCGTAGTTATTTGGATTTGAAAAACGCAAACTACTGGCACTATTTTTAATAATGCTATAAATATCATTTGGTCTAAACTGCGGATAATTCATCTTGATCAAAGCAGCGGTAGCTGACACCAATGGCGTAGCCACAGAAGTTCCAGACCAAGATCCGGCATAATACTCAGAAAAATTAGCATCGGTGCTATTTTGATAGCTAGTAGAGAAAAAATTTGTCCCCGGAGCTGAAATATCAATGCAAGCTTCACCAAAATTTGAAAAACTTGCTAATTTTTTATTTTGATCAGTGGCCGCTACTCCCAAAACTCTATTTACACCATCAAAATCACAAACAGGATAATGCGGATAAACATCCAAGTCTAAACTCTCGTTGGCTTCATTGCCAGAGGCAGCTACTATCACCACACCACTATCATAAGCATTTTTGATAGATCTCTTCAAAACTTCATCATAAGCTGTGCCAACTAAGCTTAAATTTATAATATCAGCCCCATTTTCCACCGCATAATCAATGGCTTGAGATAAAACCATGGTATTTCCTTGTCCGTGAGAATCCAAAATGCGCAAAGGCATGATTTTGGCCTGTGGAGCAACACCGACAATGCCTAAATTATTTCTCACGCCTGCCAAAATACCAGCAATCACGGTACCGTGATTGACAGCGGTGCGGTCATAATTTGAGATTAAAATCGGCTCCGGAACATTGTCACTATCAATAAAATCCCAACCATGAATATCATCAATATAGCTATTATCGTCATCATCTGAAGAGTTATTAGCTATTTCATCAGTATTTAGCCACAAATTAGTCAACAGATCCGGATGATCCATGTCCATACCTGAGTCCAAAATAGCCACCACCACTTCTTTGTTGACCTGAATAGCATCAGACCAACTCGGTTTGATATTAATCAAATCTAAATAGCTTTGATTAGACAAAGCACTGTCTTGAGGAGTGTAATCCTGCTGAAAAGCCAATAAACTTTGTGTGGGCAACAAAACAGAAATAGCGACCAAATTGATAAAAACAAAAAATTTTTTAAACACGGGTAAAATTACTTAATTTTTAAGCTTTATTGTTTAAATTATAACATAAAAGCGCATCAAAATACAAGAATAACCCCCTCTT
>JAGORJ010000046.1 GCA_018062885.1 Patescibacteria group bacterium
ACTTGGCTTCTTTTTGGCACCTAGTGTAGTTTATTTGCTGATGCTTTTGATGCTTTTTTCGGTCTTGGATATGAGTTATCGCAAGGTTTGGGAGCAATTACATGATTATAAAAAAACTTTAGCAGCCCTGGTGATTGTCCATTTGGTGGGCCCAACTATTTGTTTATTTTTAAAACCTTGGTTGAGTGAAGAAATATTTTTGGGCCTCATCATTGCCTCGGTGATGAATGCTGGTGTGAGTATCATTTTTTTGACTAAGCTCTATGGTGGTACGCCCAGCAAGGCTTTAGTCATCACCGCTATCTCTCATGTTTTGAGCCCAGTGCTAGTGCCATTTTTAGTGATTGCTTTTGCCAAAACTAGCATTAGCATTGATCCGGTCAGTATTTCTTGGACGATTATCAAATTGGTGATCGTCCCGATTGTTTTGTCTATGTTGGTGAGGCGCAGTTCTTTGTATGAGCCGATGAAAAAGCACGGCAGATATTTGACTAGTATTTTATTATTTTTGATTATCATGGGCATCATTGCCCCAGTGAGAGCAATTATTTTAAATGATATTAGCAACACTATTTCCGTGGCCCTGATTGTCGCTTTGATAATTTTGATAGATTTTAGTTTAGGTTTTCTTTTGGGTAAAAATAGCTCAGAAAAACTGACCTATGGTATTGCAAGTAGCTACAAAAATTTTGTACTAGCCAATGTCGTGGCTTTGTCATTGTTTGGGCCAGTAGTTGCTTTGCCGGCTGCTTTGTATGCTTTGTTGAGTAATCTTTTTTTAGTGCCTTTGCAGTTTTTTATGAAAGTAAAAAGTAAAAATAATCTTTAATTTATGCAAAAAGGAAAAACAGATTTTTTGTTAAAATTGAAAAGAAAAAA
Organism: Patescibacteria group bacterium; assembly: GCA_018062885.1. Classification (GTDB taxonomy): domain Bacteria; phylum Patescibacteriota; class Patescibacteriia; order UBA1558; family GWA2-36-10; genus CAIRBL01. The sequence goes on from JAGORJ010000046.1 coordinate 880, forward strand.
ATATCGTGATTTACATCAGAAGTTTATTGTGGAAAATCCTAAGGTTATTTTTGAGCAGGCCTTAAATAAAAACTTAGACTCGGTGTATGTGACGGATGCTTTTTTTTCTGAACATCGTGACGAGTTGATTTTCCCCAATTTATTTCGTTTGTCAGATAAAGATTTTAAACAAGTTTCAGATTTGGTGACACCTCCAGGTATTTTGGCAGTCTTTAATATAGCGCCTGACAAAAAGTTTAATTTTTTAGAAAAGAGTATTTTATTGTTAGACACTATCCAAGATCCGGGAAATCTAGGTACTATTTTACGCTCAGCTGATTGGTTTGGTTTCAAAGATATTTTTTTGGGAGCAAATTGTGTAGAGCCATATAACTCCAAAGTTATTACCGCTTCCATGGGCTCAATCTTTCATCTCAATATTCACACTGATGTGAAGCTTGTAGATTTTGTGCAAGAGCTGAAAGCCAAAAAATATTGCGTAGCTGTTTCAGATTTGGGTGCCAAGAAAAATAGTATTAGCAGCAAAGTCAAAATTGCTTTGGTGATCGGCAATGAAAGTAACGGTGTGAGTCAAGAACTAAAAAATGTCGCTGATGAGAAAATAAAAATTTTTAAACTTGGCCAAGCTGAATCTTTGAATGCTGCTGTAGCGGCTGCTATTTTAATGTATGAATTAAAAAAATAATTTTATGAATCATGAGTATCAAACACCAAAAACAGCAGAAGAGTTGAGAGCAGCTCACGCTTTTAGTGAAGATGGCAAGGAACTTAAATTAGTTACACATGATGAAGAGGAACCTCTTTTGGTTTGTGCTCATTGTGATGCTGAAAAAGGTATTAGACACGGTGGCAATATAAAACATGGAATTTGTCCTACGCATAAAACGGCGGTTTTTAAGGAAATGTTAGAAAGTTAATTTTGACTAAATTCTCTAATTAAACTAAGATAGCTTTGATGAATCCTAGTGAAGAAATAAAAGCTAGACTAGATATTGTCGAGGTGGTTGGTGGCTATATTGCCCTCAATCCGGCTGGTGACAATTTTCGGGCGCGGTGTCCTTTTCACAATGAAAAAACACCTAGTTTTATGGTATCCAAATCTAAACAAATTTTCCATTGTTTTGGCTGTGCCAAAGGTGGCGATTTGATTTCCTTTGTCCAAGAGTATGAAGGCTTGAGTTTTTCAGAGGCTATCAAACTTTTAGCAGCCAAAGCCAATATCACTTTGTCAGACAAATACACTCAAGTAGAAAAGAAAGATTATAGTCAGCTTAATTTGATTAATCAAACAGCAGCTGAATTTTATAAACAAAAACTTTTTGCCGAAGATCCAAGCGCTAAAAAAGTTTTAGCTTATTTACAAGGCAGATCTTTAAGTATAGAAACTATCAAAGATTGGTATTTGGGTTTGTCGGGGGATACTTGGGATGAACTATTTTTATTTTTGCAAAGCAAGGGTTTTTCAGAAAACGATATTTTTCAAGCCGGCTTGAGTCTCAAGAAAAAATCCGGCTCTGGTTTTGTAGATCGTTTTCGTAAACGCTTGATGTTTCCTATTTGGGACAACATGGGGCAGGTGGTAGCTTTTACTTCACGCACTTTGTCAGGCATTGTTTATGAAGAAGCGGAAATGGGCGGTAAATATGTCAACAGTCCACAAACTGCTTTGTATGACAAAAGCAAAATACTTTATGGTTGGCACAAAGCTAAAGAAGAAATTCGTCGCAAAAAATATTTGATAGTGGTGGAAGGTAATATGGACGTGATTGCTACCCATCAAGCTGGCACCAAAAATGTCGTTGCAGTTTCAGGTACGGCTTTGACACTTGAGCATATTCAGTTGATAAAACGTTATACAGAAAATATTATCTTGGCTTTTGATGGTGACAGTGCTGGCTCCAATGCTGCTTTGCGTAGCATAGTCTTGGGCTGGCAAAATGAGCTCAACCAAAAAGTTTTGATTTTAAAAGACGCCAAAGATCCAGCTGATTTAGTCAGGGATAATCCTAAAGCTTGGGTCAATGCTATCTCTCAGTCTATGCCCGTGATGGATTATTATTTTCAGAGAGTTTTGGCGGGAGTGGACCTCAATCGATCTGATCATAAAAAAATTGCCGTCAATAAACTTTTGCCGCTGATCAAATTTTTGAAAAGTAATATTGAGCAAAGTCATTATTTACAGCTTTTAGCAGATAAATTAAATTTACCTTTGGATATTTTACAGCTTGATTTCAAAAATTCAAGCACCCAGAGTCTAGCTGGCTCTACCGAGAAGCCGGCAATTTTAAAGACGCCAGATAAAAATAATCACTTGTTAAATTTGAGTTGTCAGCTTTTGAGCCTTGCTCTTTTCAAGGATATTTATTTGCAAAAAGTCTTTAATGAGTTTGAGCCAGAGATGTTTGAGGAGTCCTTGCAGGGC
>JAGORJ010000048.1 GCA_018062885.1 Patescibacteria group bacterium
ACTAATAAAACAAAACGCCAGAGCCAAACATAAAGTAAAATACTTTGGTCTGACCAAAAAAAATAATTTTTTATAAAGTACAAGATCCACTCACCACCAGCTAAGACTAAAAATAAAATTATGCTTGCAAACAACCAGCTAAAATCACTTTGCTCTAATCTATCTAAACTGTCAGCTAAATCTTTTGGAGATTGTTCCTCAAGGACAAAATTATCCTCGCTATCTTCTTCGCTTTCTTCATCCTCCTCTTCATTTTCTATAGTTTGCCCTAATATAATCGTCTCTTCTATTAAAACTTCTTCATCTTCTAAAACTGGCTCAATACTTTGCTCGGCCAAATCCTCCGCTATTTGCCCATCTAAATCTAAAGCTTCTTCAGCTTTTTGAAATTGAGGTTTAGTCGTCAGCGCTTTTAAATCAGCAACAAAAATCTCCTCTGAATTTTGTTTATATTCCCAGGGATAGTTTTCTGCGCTCTGATAATCAAGCTCTTCGGCTTTCTTGAGCTCTTTTTCTAAGTCTTTCAACATAATTAATTAATAACTATATTATAGCATTTTTCAAAGCTATAAACAAAAAACAACCCACCTGGGTTGTTTTTTAAAAATTAGAAATAAATACTATTACATCATGCCACCCATACCGCCCATACCTGGCATGCCGTGACCATGAGCATCTTCTTTATCGGCTTTTGGAATATCAGTAATGACTGCCTCAGTGGTCAAAAACATACCAGCAGCGGAAGCGGCATTTTGTAAAGCGGAACGAGTGACCTTGGTAGGATCAACAACACCAGCTTTAACTAAGTCTTCTATTTTATCATCTTTAGCATTGTAGCCAACATTATCTTTGTGTTGCAAAACTTCAGCCACAATGACACCGCCATCTTTACCAGCATTAGCAGCGATTTGTGCCAATGGAGCAAGTAGTGCTTTTTTCAAAATTTCAGCACCGAGTTTTTCTTCACCTTCCAAAGCCAAATCATCGATGACAAACACTGAGCGTAAATAAGCAACACCACCACCAACAATAACACCTTCTTCAATAGCAGCTTTAGTGGCAGCCAAAGCATCTTCAATTCTATCTTTCTTTTCTTTCATCTCTGTTTCGGTGGCAGCACCTACTTTGATGACGGCCACACCACCAGACAATTTAGCCAAGCGTTCGGCTAATTTTTCTTTTTCAAAATCAGAGTCAGTATTTTTGATAGCTTGTTCAATTTGTTTTATTCTGTCTTTGATTTGTGCTTCATCACCTTTACCATCAATAATAGTAGTATTTTCTTTGGTGGAGACAACTTTACGAGCTGAGCCCAACATATCTACACTAGCATTGGCTAATTTCAAACCAATTTCTTCAGATACAAGTTTAGCGCCTGTCAAAATAGCTAAATCGGTCAACATTTCTTTTTTGCGGTCACCAAAACCAGGAGCTTTGATGGCCAAAGTAGAAAAGGCACCTCTAAGTTTGTTTACCACTAGAGTGGCTAAGGCATCGCCTTCAATGTCATCAGCAATAATAACTAGCTCTTTACGGCCAGCAGCTGACAAGGCTTCTAAAAGTGGCAAGAGATCTTGTAAGTTAGAAACTTTTTGGTCAGTGATCAAAATGCTTGGCTCTTCATAGACGGCTTGCATTTTTTCGGTGTCAGTCACCATGTAGTGAGAGGCATAGCCTTTATCAAACTGCATACCTTCAACCACTTCTTTTTCCACACCAAAACTTTGATTTTCTTCCACTGTAATCACGCCATTTTTACCGACAGCTTCCATAGCCGAAGCGATGATGGCGCCGATCTCTTTGTCGTTGGCAGAAATAGAGGCTACTTGCTCGATTTCATTTTGATCAGACACTTCTTTGGAAATCTTTTTCAAATGCTTCACAACTGCATCAACTGCCAAATCAATCCCGCGTTTTAAAGCCAAAGGATTAGCACCGGCAGTGACGTTTTTTAAACCTTCAGCAATAATACTTTGCGCCAAGACAGTAGCGGTCGTAGTACCATCACCAGCTACATCAGCGGTTTTGGAGGCTACTTCTTTGACAATCTCTGCGCCTAAATTTTCAAACTTATCTTCTAGCTCAATGTCTTTAGCGACCGTCACACCATCTTTGGTGATCACTGGTGCGCCATAGCCTTTGTCTATCACGACATTACGGCCTTTTGGCCCTAAAGTGACTTTGACGGAGTTTGCCAGCTTATCGACACCAGCACGCATCTTGCTGCGAGCTTCTTCATTAAAGAGAATTTGTTTTGCCATATATTTTTATAGTTAAAATTTAGATTGAGGTTTTTAAAAAAGTGTTTGTCTTCGAGCGAGTGAAAATAAGACTTATGTCTTCGAGCGAGTGAAACGAGTCGAGAAGTATAGAAAATTTTTTGTTTAAGTTCTCGACAAGCTCGAACACATAAAACTACTCAGCGACAGCTAATAAATCATCATGATTTAAAATTTTATATTCTTGTCCATCAACTTTAATTTCTGTACCACCGTATTCAGAAAAAACAACTTTCTGGCCAACATTCAAATTTAAAGCTTTGAGTTTTTCACCTTGTCCCAAAGAAATAATCTCGCCTTCCATGCGATTTTCTTTATTGACTGAGTCTGGCAAAATAATACCGGACTTAGTCATCTCTTCTTTTGCCAAAGCTTTGACAATTACTCTGTCTCCTAATGGTTTTAGATTCATATATTTGGTTATTAATTATTAAATAAAGCAATTTTTAAGTTGCTAAATTAGCACTCTATATTATAGAGTGCTAAACACCTTTTGTCAACTACCCAAAAGCAATAGTGGGCTTTATTTTTTATAGTTTTTCATCGCCTCCTCGACCGCTTCTTTTATCGGTCGCATACTGATACCATATTTAGCCAAATTAATAGATTGCATAATATTATTAGAGCGTTTTTTAGCAACTAAGCCAAAATCAACTAATTCTCCTTCACGAATCCATTCTTTTTCGGCAATTGGCTCAACGTATTTGTTATATAAGGCTAAAATTTCTCGATGAGTGATAGCACCAGGATTGGTACAATGAAAAATACCAGTCGCCTTCTTCTCTAACAATTGGCGAAAAGCCAAAATCATATCTGGCACAACTGTTGCTGAATTATTAACATCAACAACTTGCGGATAAGCAACTAGTTTATCAATCATATTCGCCCGATGCTTTCTGTCGTCAATCGGCATACGAATACGAGCAATCCCTACATTTTCTAAAGTAGACAAAACTAAATCTGCCGCGTATTTTGCTCGAGAATATACAGCCACCGGATTAGCT
>JAGORJ010000047.1 GCA_018062885.1 Patescibacteria group bacterium
ACTAAAATCAGTATCTTCAGGTACATCATGCAAAAGTCCAGCCGCAATAGAAGGTATGTCCATTTTCATTTGCGCTAGATTATAGGCTGTGGCTAAAGCGTGATAAATATAGTCTTCACCGGTGCGTCTTTTTTGACCACGATGAGCCTCTGAGGCAAAGTGAAAAGCCTTGATTACGACATTGATGTCTTCATCAGGGTATTGGCTAACTAATATTTTTTTTAAGTCATCAAAAGTAACCATTTTGTTTGTGTGCATTTATCTTAATATTTTATAGTAAAAATAGCAAGATCAGTCAATACAGTTGACTTTTTATGATTTTTGTGTTAATATATTGTTTCGCTGTCCTTTGTCAATGTTTCAATAACCAGGGGGATCGATGCCTGAGCTCAGGATTTTTTTGATGGAACAGTTGGAAAAAATGGAACAGAAGTTGTTTGCTTTACAGCAAAGCTTGCTGGCCATCTCAATCGATTGTTCAGAAACAGGGGAGACGGATGAACAGACAGAAAGCGATTGATCCGCTTGTGCATTGTGACCTGGGGACCAAAAGGTCTTTTGGGTCTTGTTTGTCAGTTGAGCATGCTTATCAGCATCATCTGCTGGTGAGTTTTGCTGGTAGACCCGGCTATTTGACTGGTCCGCCAGACAAACAGCAGTGCTGCCAGTTTGTTGCTCTGCAAGACAAAGATGCACTATGTGTGCCGAGTGAGAGCATCTGTCTGGTGCTACATGAGTCCGATATTTTCGTAGAGGAAGCACAGCAGTTTCTGTGCGCATAACTGTTCGAAAAAAATTCGAGGTGTATTCATGTCACACGAGCTGAAACCGGTCTGCTTGGCTGATATGTCTTGGCCTGATATCAAAGACTTGTGTAATCAGCAAAAGCTGGTCAATGTGACCAGTGGTGATCACAAGGGTGGTGTGGCAACACTACTCGAAGAACATCGGGTCTTTGATACGGTGGTGGTGAAGTTGCCTGATCGTGCGCCTGAGCACATCAGTCGTATTCACCTGTCTACCTATCCTTCTTCTCGTCGTTGAAATGAACATCGCGTCATAAGACGCAAGAGCCGTGGACTTCTTTCGGGGAGTTCACGGTTTTATTTTTTATAAAAAAACACCTGCCAAATCGGCAGGTGTTTTAGATTTATGGATTATTCTTCAGCGTCTTGGGTATATTCACAAGATTCGCATTTAACTTTATCTTTAGCAGCAAACAATAAAAGTTGTTTACATTCTGGACAGAGCTGACCGGTTGGTTTGGTCCAAACAGCGTGTTCACATTTTGGATATTGGTCACAAGAAAAAAATGCTTTACCGCGTTTGCTTTTTTTCTCCACCATTTGTCCGACATTACATTTTGGACAAATGACACCTAGTTCTTTTTGGATGGCTTTGGTGTTTTTACATTCAGGATAGTTGGAGCAGGCCAAGAACTTTCCAAAGCGACCGTGTTTCAAGATCATCGCGCTATCACACTTTTCACATTTTTCTTCTACAGTCTCTGGCTCTTCTGGTTTGCCGTCTTCGCCTAGTGGTTTAGTATTTTTACATTCAGGATAGTTGGAGCAGGCCAAGAACTTTCCAAAGCGACCGAGCTTGATGACCATCGCACTGCCACATTTATCACATTTCTCGTCAGTGGCTGTTTCGGTCAATTCTTTTTTATCTATTTCTTTTTCTTTGTTTTGTAAATTTTCCATAAATGGTTCATAAAAAGCTTTAATAATTGGCTGCCAGTCTTTTTTACCGTCAGCAATTTTATCTAAATCATTTTCCATTTCAGCGGTGAAATTGTAGTCCACGATATCAGAAAAATTTTCCACCAACAATTTATTGACCACTTTGGCAATTTCCGTTGGTGCTAGTCGTTTTTCTATTTTATCGACATATTTGCGCAGTACTAAAGTAGCAATCGTCGGTGCATAAGTAGAAGGACGACCAATGCCTAATTTTTCCATATCTTTGACTAAGCCGGCTTCTGAGTATCTAGCAGGTGGCGTGGTAAAATGTTGGACGGAGTCCAAAGTTTTTAGCTTGATAATATCATTGATCTCTAGAGCTGGTAATTCTTCGTCATCAGAAATATTTTGATAGATTATTTGCCAGCCAGCAAAAGTAGTGATAGATCCTGTGGCGCGCAGTGTCCACTCAGTTTCCAGGGCTTGTATTTCTACGCTGGTATTTTCTGCTTTAGCATCAGTCATTTGTGAGGCTAAGGCTCTTTGCCAAATCAGTTGGTAAAGTTTGAATTGTTTGCTATCTAAAAATTCTTTGATTTTTTCGGGAGCGTTTGCTGCTTCAGTTGGACGGATAGCCTCATGAGCTTCTTGAGCAAGTTTATTTTTTTTCTTAAAAACACGGCCACCGTTTTCGGCGTATTTTTCACCCAAAGTTTCTTTGATATATTCAATGGCGCTAGTGACAAAATCTTCAGATAAATTTTTGGAGTCAGTACGCATGTAGGTGATCAAACCGGTACTACCTTGTTCTCCGATATCGATACCTTCATATAGCTGTTGAGCCAACATCATAGTTTGTTTGGCCGAGTAGCCAAAGCGACGGTTAGCTTCTTGTTGTAAAGTGGAAGTAGTAAAAGGAGCTGGTGGTGTTTTGACATTTTCTTTGGCTTCGATGTTAGTCACTTTGAGACTGCTGTCTGAGATTTCTTTGACAGCAATTTTGGCTTCATCTTCTTTGAGATCAAATTTTTGTAAAGTTTGATTATTTTTTTTCCACAAATTTATTTTGAAATCATTTTCATCTTTGTACGCTGTTCCCTCAACGGTCCAGTATTCTTGAGTGACAAAATTATCGCGCTCAGCTTCACGCTCTACTATTAGACGTAAAGCAACAGATTGGACACGGCCAGCTGACAAACCTTTGGCCACTTTTTTCCACAAAAGTGGAGATAGCTTGTAGCCCACGAGCCTATCCAAAATACGGCGAGCTTGTTGGGCGTCAACTAAATTGAGATCTAGCTCACGAGGATGCTCGATGGCATTTAGGATAGCTTTTTTAGTAATTTCATGAAAAGCAATTCTTTTGGCCTTGTCTTTAGGGGTTTTGAGCAAATGCAATAAATGCCAGCTGATAGCTTCACCTTCACGGTCCTCATCAGTCGCAAAATATACCAGGTTAGATTTTTTGGCCAAGTCTTGTAGTTCTTTGACGCGTTTTTTCGCTTTGGTCGGCACTACATAAGTAGGTTCAAAATTATTCTCCACATCAACGCCTAATTTGCTGCTAGGCAAATCTCTGACATGACCAAAGCTGGACT
>JAGORJ010000049.1 GCA_018062885.1 Patescibacteria group bacterium
ATTAGTATTAAATAGTTTTTATGCAAGATTGTGTATTTTGTAAAATTGTAAGCAAGGAGATACCCGCCAAAATTTTTTATGAAGATGAGGCGTATTTAGCTTTTTTAAATATTGCGCCCAACACCAGGGGACATAGTCTAGTGATTCCCAAAAAACATAGTCCATCTTTTGCGACTCTTTCAAGCGCAGAGGCAGCTAGTTTAAATGCTGTTGTTCATCAAGTAGCAACTAAGCTGATGGATATTTTAGGAGTCAAAGACTTTAATCTCGGTTTAAATAACGGTGCACTTTCGGGACAGTCTATTGAGCATGTGCATTGGCACATTATTCCTCGCTATCCTGATGACGGCTTAGTCCACTGGGAAAAAAGTCCTCAAGCAGTAGGCACTATTGATGAAGTTTTTGAGCTAATCAGTTCACAGATAAAATAATTTTATGGATAAATTACAAGCTATTATAGACAATTTGCGCCCGGCTTTGCAGTCAGATGGTGGAGATATCAAGCTCTTGAAATATGACCAAGAAAATGGTGTGGTAGAAGTGGCTTTGCAGGGCGCATGTGCGCACTGTCCGATCGCTGACTTTACTTTAAAAAATTTGGTAGAACAGGAAATCAAAAGTCAGTTACCAGAAGTCAAAGAAGTTAGGGCGGTTTAGGAGATTTTTTTTTGATTTTGTGTTAAAATATAAAAAACAATGATTAATTTTAGCCGTTTTAAAGTTTTTTATAAGGATAGATTCAACTTTTGGCTTCTAAATGCTAGTCTTTTTTTATTTCTGCTGACTTGGTCTTTATTTTTATTCAAGTCATTCAAGCCAAGTTCATTGGCTATTCTGCACTATAATATCTATTTTGGTTTTGATGTTTTGGGGCATTGGCGTTGGCTATTCTTGATCCCAGGTATCAGCTTTTTATTTTCTGTATTAGATATTTATATTGCCTCGGTTTTGTGGACCAAGCAAGCAATTTGGTCTCAATTTTTATTGCTAACGGTATTGCTCTTAAATTTTGCTATTTTTATCTTTCTTCTTAATATTTTAAGCTACAATGTATGAGTATAAATTTTTTGGTTATCAAAGTTCTCAGTTTGACTTCTTTAGCCTTTATTGTGGCTATTTTATGGACACCGGCTTTGACCCATTTTTTATACAAATATCGTTTAGGTAAAAATATTCGCAGTAGCGCTGATGCGCCGATTTTTTCCAAACTGCATCAAAAAAAATCAGGCACACCTACTATGGGTGGAGTTCTGATTTGGGTAACTACTTTGGTTTTGGCCTTTTTATTTTTTTGGATTCACAAGCTTTGGCCAGAGTCTTTTTTAGCTAGCTTTAATTTTTTGACTAGACCAGAAACTTACTTACCACTAGGCGCTTTAGTTGCTTCTGCTTTAGTTGGTTTGCTTGATGATTGGTTCAATGTCAGTCGTCAGGGCGGTGGCAAGGGCGGTGGCTTGACGGTGAAGCACAGGCTTTTGATGTACACCTTGATTGCTTTGTTTGGAGCTTGGTGGTTTTATTTCAAACTAGACTGGGATGTAGTGCGTATACCATTTTTTGGCTTGATAGAGCTGGGTTGGTGGTTTATTCCTTTTTTTGTCTTTGTCATTGTCGCAACGGCCTTCTCAGTCAATGAAGCTGATGGTCTAGATGGTTTGGCTGGTGGCGTAGTGCTAGCTGCTTTTGGTACCTATGGTACGATTGCTTTTATGCAGGGTAATTATAATTTAGCCGCTTTTTGTGGAGTGATTATCGGTGCTTTGTTGGCTTTTTTGTGGTTTAATATCAATCCGGCTCGTTTTTTTATGGGTGATACTGGCGCCATGTCCTTAGGTGTGGCTTTGGGCATTGTAGCGATGTTGACTGGCTATCCACTTTTATTGCCAATTATTGGTTTTGTGCTCTTAGTTGAGTCACTTTCGGTCATTATTCAGGTTTTGTCCAAAAAAATCAGAAAAAAGAAAGTATTTTTATCAGCGCCTATTCATCATCATTTTGAAGCCAAGGGTTGGCCTGAACCAAAGATAGTTATGCGTTTTTGGGTCGTGGCTTTTGTAACGGCGGTGATGGGCTTGATTATTGCTATTATTGATTTAGCTTTATGGTAAAAAATTGGCAAGGAAAAAAAATTGTCATCATGGGCCTTGGTTTGCAAGGCGGTGCTTTGCATGTGGCCAAATGGCTACTGCAAAGAAAGGCTCAGCTTACTATCACTGATCTCAAATCAGCCGAACAATTAAAAACTAGTATTGATGAGCTTAAGAAAATAGCTGCTTTCAAAAGTGTCAAATTTACTTTGGGTCAACATCTAGAAAGTGATTTTGTTGATCAAGATTTGATCATTCAAAATCCAGGTGTGCCTAGAGAATCAAAATTTTTAAAAATTGCTAAGAAAAATAAAATTCCTATTATCAATGAAGCAGTTTTATTTTTTGGTTTGTTTCCAGGCAAAATTATCGGCGTGACTGGCACTCGTGGCAAATCAACTACTAGTACTTTATTGCATCATATTTTAAAAACAGAGATCAAAAACAATGTGATTGCTGGTAATATTGCCACGACACCGATGTTGTCTGTGGTGGATAAGTTAAGCAAAACCTCTTGGCCAGTTCTAGAGCTTTCTAGTTGGCACTTGGAGTCATTGGCTGATTATCAAAAATCTCCGCAAATTGCTATTGTCACCAATGTTTTGATAGATCATTTGAATCGTTATAAGAATTTTAATGCTTATAAAAAAGCCAAAAGCGCTTTAGTCAAATATCAGAAAGTGCAAGATTTTGCTATCTTAAATTATGATAATGTTCATAGCAAAAGTTTTGCTAAGCTAACTAAAGCTAAAGTTTATTATTTTTCTTTGCAAAAAAAAGTTAAAGGTGTTTTTTTGGAAAACGATGCTTTTTATTTTAATAATGGTAAAAAAATAGAGTTTATCACAAAAATAGAGGATTGGAAGATTTTTGGTCAACACAATTTTTCTAACGCAGCCGCTGCTATCACAGCTGCTAAGTTGCTTGGCATTCAGAATAAAAATATTAGCCGCGCACTCAAAAATTTTAAAGGCGTGGAATTTCGTTTTCAAGCTCTAGGTAAATTAAAGCAGGTAGAAGTTTTTAATGACGCTACTGCTTCTACGCCGGACGCAACTATGGCCGCCTTACGAGCTTTGGGCAATAAAAAAATTATTTTGATTGCCGGCGGAGAGGATAAACAGCTTGATTATTTGCCTTTAGCCAAATTAATCAGTTCGCAAAAAAATATTAGCCTTTTGTTATTAT
>JAGORJ010000050.1 GCA_018062885.1 Patescibacteria group bacterium
GAATCCAGCAATTCAACTAATACTAAAAGCAACCAAGTAATCAAAGCGACAGTGAAAAAATCACGATATATTTGTCTGAGAGCGATTTTTAAATTCATACAAATTATCTTTCTAAATTCAAGGATAAACTATGCACTTGAGCTTCCACACTTTCTGAAAGATTTGGCAAAGAAAAAATAAACTCTAATTTATTATTCTTGGTAGAAGCTTGGGCTAAATCAAAAGTCAAACTAAAATTATCACTAGTTACTTTTTGCCATTGCCAAGAAGAATCTTGCTGTTTTAAACCGATGTCCAAATCTTGCCCGGATAAAGACCAAGATCCCGTTAATTGCGCTTGCTCAAATTTTACCGGTAAATAAACTTGTAAATAAAGAGGCTCGGCTAAAACTGTCAAAAACTTATCCCCTGTTTGCTTGTTTTCCTGATAACTTGTTCTTTCGCTAGGATAAAAATACCAGTCACGATTTAAGCTTTCAGACAAGTCAAATTGATAATTTAGGTTTCTGGCTCTCAAAATATTAGCATTCAAAACATAGAGACAGCAGGCCAAAGCCAAAAGCCACCAAAAGTAACGGAATAAATGAATAAGTTTGTTTGTATCTAGTAACATTTGCTTATTTTAACAAAAAAGTAAAATTATGTTAAACTAATGGCGATGATTAGTCTTCAGAGGCAACAACATGTGATTTTGCAAGTAATAATCAGTGGTCTGATTATAGTTAATTGGCTTTTTTTGCACTGGCCAATTTTTGGTATTAGTTTAGGTATTTTATACTTAAGCCTAAATAGTAAGAAAATCGCTGATTTACTCTTCCCCAAAATAGTCACGAGTTTCAAAAATGTTTTAGGACTTTTGACCATTTTATCCTATGTCAGTCTCAGCTACACTGTATTTTACCACATCTATCAAATAAATGAACTAAGTTTTTTATTTAGCTTAATATCTATTCCTTTAATAGTAGAGTTGATCTCTTGGCGAAAAAATTGCCAGCATTATTTTCTAGCGGACCTAGACCTGACTAAAATCAATGTCGCTAATATCAAAAATATTGTTTTGCCTTTTTTATTTTTAGTGACCGAGAGTCTGATCTTTGTCTTACTATTTCGTCGCTCTAGCGAAAATGTCATTCGTTCACCTTGGGAGCTCTTGGATGCGAAGTTTTGGTTCTTATTTATTGTCTTGAGTGTAATTTTGCTGGTTTATTTGATCAAAAATAAACACCATAATCGCTCTTTATTTTTTTTATCTTTGTATTTTTTCTTGATATCTTCGCTCGCCCTAGTGCTTTATCAACTTGGCTTTGGCTATGACCAATACCTCCATCAAGCCGCTTTAGAGATTATCAAGCAAACCGGAACATTGGAGCCAAAATCATTTTTGTACTTAGGGCAATATGCTTGGACTTTGTGGCTACAAAATATTTGGCAACTAGACCTCAAAATCACCAACTCTCTCTTGATGCCGCTGGCTTTCAGCATCTTTTGGCCACACAGCCTCTATTATGGTCTACGCCATGGCTTCAAATGGTCTAGCCGCCAAAGCATGATCAGCATTCCTTTAAGCTTATTTATTGGCTTTAATTTTGCTATCATGACCACTCCGCAAAATTTAGCCTTTTTGTTAACCGCTATTTTTATCTTTTTATTGCCAGTGATCAAAAAAAACCCATACAGTCTAGCTCTTAGCTTGATTTTTGGCTTAAGCGTCACTAGCATTCACCCTCTAGGAGGCAGCGCTATTGTCTATTTTTCTCTACTATATTTGAGCCAAACTTTGGCTATCAAACAAATATTTAAAAACATCCTTTTTGTTTTGCTATTTTTATTGGCTGCTATCAGCTTACCAAGCTTATTGATACTTTATCAAAAGTTAGCCGGCATCCCTTGGTCTGAGATTATTAATGGACATTTTTGGCCTTTGATCCAAATACCAAACTTTGTTTTTTATCATGACTATCACTTTCCTTTGGATCTCTTACATAACATCGGACAAAATAGAATATGGATTTTTATTTTTGTCACCGTTTTAGCTTGGTATTTGATTATCAAAAAACATAAATATCTATTTTTTGAAAGTCATCTAATTTTGTTTATCCTACTTGCCCTCAACTATCTACTTGCCAAAATCTTTGTTTCTTTCGGCCAGCAAATAGACTACGAACAAAATGCTTATCTTGTGCGCATCCTCTATCTTTTGGCTTTAACAGCTTTACCAATATTTTTGACCGGCTGGTATTTTTGGTGGGAAAAATATCTCAGTGATAAAAAATTAAACTTAGCTAAACTGTGGCTGATTATCGTCAGCCTAGTCATTATCAGTACCAGCTTGTATTTTAGCTACCCTGTTTATGATCGACATCAAAATAGCAAAAGCTTCAATGTCACCAAAGACGATCTAGATAGCGTGCACTTGATCAATCAAGCGGCCGACAATGAAGCTTACATTGTCCTAGCCAATCAAATGCTGGGAGCGGCTGCAATCGACACTTTTGGCTTCAAGGCTTATTATAACAATAATTTCTATTACTCCATGCCACTTGGCACTGATAATATCTATCAAAACTTTCTCAATATGATAGAAAAACAAGCAAGCCGAGAAGAATCCTTACTTGCTATGGATAAAGCCGGTGTTGATAAACTATACTTTATAGTCAATGATTATTGGCACTCAGCTAAATCAGCTATCAATCAAGCCAAGTTATCAGCTGATCATTATTTTGTGGTGGGTAAAAATCATATTTTTGTTTATCAAAGATAAAGTCTCAAAAATAAAAAAGCTCCCAGAATGGGAGCTTTTTTATTTTAATGTAAAAATTTTACAAAACAGCTTCTTTAGCAGCTTTGGCAACGCGGAATTTTACCACTACCTTAGCTGGGATCTTGATGGTTTCACCAGTAGCTGGATTGCGTCCTTCTCTGGCTTTGCGATTTACTTTTACCAACTTACCTAAACCTGGTAAAGAAAATTCACCATTCTTTTTTACCTCTTTGTAAGCCATTTCGGTCATTACATCCAAAAGGCCTTTTACATCTTTTTTGCTTAAGCCACTAGCTTCTGCCAAGGCTGAAAGCATCTCTGTTTTAGTCATTTTTGCCATATTTTTTGACAATTACTTATTAATTATTAACTTTACTTAAGTATATTAGCATATTTTTAAAATTTTGTGAATATTTGTCAATGATTTCCGAGTAAAAACCATACACACTTTAATT
>JAGORJ010000051.1 GCA_018062885.1 Patescibacteria group bacterium
CTGATTGCCAGCAATGATATTCATTATATCAATTCTGAGGATGATCAAGCTCAGGATGTTTTGTTGTGTATCCAAACTAAACACAAGCAAGTTGACCGTGATCGCATGAGTTATTTGGGAGAAAATTTAGCCATGCTCACCGAGGCTGAGATGCTAGCTTTGTTTCCTGAAGATAAAGAGGCTATAGAAAATACTCAAAAAATCGCTGATCGTTGCAACGTCGAAATTGAGCTTGGTGTGATTCAATTGCCGTACTATGCTTTGCCTGACAACTTAAATGCTGACCAGTATTTAAGAAACTTATGTTTAAGTGGTTTAGAAAAACGCTTTAATTTTACTTATGACTTAGCACCAGAAAGCGTCAAAACCAGACTAGACTATGAGCTAGAAGTCATCACCAAGACCGGCTACGCAGCTTATTTTTTGATTGTACAAGACTTTGTCAATTGGTCCAAAGAAAATAAAATTATCGTGGGCCCTGGTCGCGGCTCGGCCGCAGGATCCTTGGTCGCTTATCTGACTGGTATCACCAACATTGATCCCCTCAAATATGAACTTTTGTTTGAGCGTTTCCTAAATCCCGAAAGAGTCTCCATGCCCGATATTGATCTTGACTTTGCTGATACTCGTCGTGAAGAAGTTATTCGCTATGTAGAAAGTAAATACGGCCATGATCATGTTTCTCAAATTATCACCTTTGGAACCATGGCAGCCCGAGCCGCTGTCCGTGATGTTGGCCGAGTTTTGGGCTACAGCTATAGCTATTGTGATCAGGTAGCCAAAATGATTCCCATGTTCACTTCTCTCAAAGAAGCTCTGGCTACAGTAGATGAACTCAAAAAACTTCACCAAGAAGATTTGGAAGCTCAGAGACTCTTGGAGATGGCAGCCAAATTAGAAGGCCTAGCTCGTCACAGCTCTGTCCATGCTTGTGGTGTTTTGATCACCAAACATGAGCTCACTCAACATGTGCCCTTGCAATATGCGGCTGGAGATGATGCTACTATTATTTCTCAATACTCTTTGCATCCGGTCGAAGATTTGGGTTTATTAAAAATGGACTTTTTGGGTTTAAAAAATTTAACCGTCCTTGAGCAAGCTCTAAAGATTATTGAAAAAACCAAAAATTTAAAAATAGACTTAGACTCTTTTCCGCTTGATGACGAAAAAACTTTCAAACTTTTGCAATCTGGTGACACCACTGGTGTTTTTCAGCTAGAGTCAGGTGGCATGAAGAGATATCTCAAAAACTTAAAGCCAAGTGAACTCGAAGATATCATCGCTATGGTTTCTCTCTATCGTCCTGGTCCTATGGAGTTCATCCCCGACTTTATCGCCGGTAAAAATGGTGAAAAAAAAGTTGAGTATCTCCACCCAAGGCTTGAACCAATTTTAAAAAATACTTACGGTATCGCTATCTACCAAGAGCAAATCATGAATATCGCCCGCGACCTCGCTGGTTTTAGCTATGGACAAGCTGATGTGTTGCGCAAAGCGGTCGGTAAAAAAATCAAAGAGCTTTTGGACGAACAAGCCGATGCCATGGTCAAAGGCATGGTGAAAAACGGCATTGAGAAAAAAACAGCGGAAAAGATTTGGGATTTTATCGTGCCTTTTGCTCGCTATGGTTTCAATCGCGCGCACGCAGCCTGCTATGCCATGATCGCCTATCAAACCGCCTACCTTAAAGCCAATTTTCCCGCCGCTTTTATGGCCGCTTTACTGACCTCTGATCAAAACAATATAGACCGCGTCACGATAGAAATCAACGAATGTCGTAAGATGGGCCTAAGTGTTTTACCACCAGACATCAACGAAAGCTTTCCCACTTTTGCTGTCATCAATGACGGTCAAGATAATAAAATTCGCTTTGGCTTAAACGCTGTCAAAAATGTTGGTCACCATATCGCCGAAATGATCGTGGAAGAAAGAAAAAGCAATGGCAACTTTAGCTCAATAGAAAATTTTCTCAATCGCATCAAAGACAGAGATTTAAATCGTAAGTCCTTAGAAAGTCTGATCAAATGTGGTGCTTTTGATAAATTTTTCAGTCGCGGAAAAGCTTTAGGCAACTTAGATAAGATGCTTGATTTTAATAAAAAAATTCAAAATGAAGCCAAAAGTGGCCAAAGTAATTTATTTGCCGACTTACCACTAGCTAGCACAGTTTTTTCTTTAAAATTAGACGAATTCCCAAATATCGCCGTAGAAAAAACTTTGTCCTGGGAAAAAGAGCTCTTGGGTTTATATTTGAGCGATCATCCTTTTAAGCCTTATTTAGCTTTACTTGAAAATAGCATCACCAAATTAAAAAACATCAAAAAAAATACTGACCAAATTGTCAAAGTGGCCGGCATCATCACCAATATCCAAAAAATTATCACCCAAAAAGGTAAGGCTATGTTTTTTGTGACTTTAGAAGATTCAACCTCTAGCACTGAACTATTAGTATTTCCCAAGACACTAGCAACTACCATGCATGTTTGGCAAGATGAAAATTTGGTCTTAGTCAGCGGTAAAGTTTCTGATAAAGACGGTCAAGCAAAAATTTTGGTAGAAAGCGCTAGCATCATCAAAGACGAAACTCTCAAAAAATTAAGCAGTGAAAAATTAGCTGACCATCAACTCTGGCTAGACCTACCGGCTGGTTTTGATAAAGAAAAAATGCAAGAGTTCAAAAAAATCTTGGATGAATTTCCTGGCTCCACTCCTGTGTACCTAAAAATAAACAACGGAAAAATTAGAAAAATCAAAACCGATATCAAAGTTTTGCCTAACGAAAATTTAAAAACTAAAATTTTAAATTTTTTAGACAATGAAAATGCTTGGACACTAAGCCAGTAATTCGTTATAATATAAGCTATGAATGCTAAATATCAAAATAAACACAATATTTATGGCAAAATAGTGGCCTTTTTCTTGATCTTAGTGGTCGCTGCTATTTTTACCATCTTTCATTTTGCCCTAGCTAAAGTCACTATCAATGTCTACGGCGAAATCAACGAAGAAGAATATAGTGCTTTGGTAGAAATGTTACCAGAAAACAGTAAAAACCTTAGCGATGAAAGTCTTTTTGGTAAATTTTTACAAAAAGAACTAGAGTTAAGCGCAACTGTGCCGAGTGAAATGACCTTTACACCAAGTTTGAAAGCCGGTGGTTTTGTAAAAATTATCAACAACTATTCTCAAGAACAAATTTTAGTAGC
>JAGORJ010000005.1:0-2602 GCA_018062885.1 Patescibacteria group bacterium
CAAAGAGTGGTCAAAAAACACAAACCATCTCGAGGCAAGGGCACACAACATCCATACATCTATACTTTGAAACAAAAAAAAGTAAACCCACCTACCTTTGCTTTGAAAATAAACTTTAAGGCGCAATTACATTTGTCTTATTTGAATTTTATTGAAAATAATCTGCGCTACAAATTTGGTTTTGAAGGTGTGCCGATAAAAATCTACTTAGAAAAATCTCAAAACACTAAAGATACTAAATAATTATTAATTTTAATAAAATGAAATTAATCATTGGCTTAGGAAACCCAGGACCTGACTATGCTTTGACGCGTCATAATTTTGGTCATCTAGTTTTGGACCAGCTCTGCCAACAAAATCATTTAAGCTGGCAAAGCAAAAAAAACTTATTAGCAGACATCGCCGAATACAAAATATCCGGAGAAAAAATTATCCTAGCTAAAACTCTGACTTTCATGAATGAGTCTGGTCAGACGCTAGCTCATTTGAAAAAATTTTTTAAGCTCAAAAATTCTGACATCATTGTCGTACATGACGACCTAGCCTTTGACTTTGGTCAGATCAAAATATCTTTTGACCGATCAGCCGGCGGACACAATGGCCTGAAGTCTATCATCCAGCACCTCAAGTCAGCTACTGGTAATGGCCAAGATTTTATTCGTTTACGCCTAGGCATTGGCCCTCAGCTGGGTGTAGCGGAAAACTTTGTCTTACTAAAATTTAACGCTCAACAAAAAAAACAACTAGCTAAAATATTAGACTTAAGTTGTCAGGCTCTCGATGAGCTTGTCTCTGAAGGCCTAGATATCGCTTGCAATAAATATAATTCTCAATAAAAAAAGAACCGCCACCTACTCAAGTAGTTGGTGGCGGTCGGGGTTCCTGGGCGGCGCAGAAGGCAAGGCGAGACAGCAAAGTCGAACAACGGTGATGTCGTAATTTTGGTGCCCTGAGGAGCATCAATCAGGACGACCAAAGGGGGAAAACGCGCGGCCTAGGAACCGGAAGGTGGAAGTACAAAACTTACTTCTAGTCTAGCACTGCCTTCAAAAATGTCAATGCCCTATTTCCCCTGCAACCAAGTCAACAATGTCCTGACAGCAAAACCAACTCCACCGACTGGTGTATAATGATTAAAGGCTTTTTCAGCGTAAGCAGGGCCTGCAATATCAAGATGAGCCCAAGCCACACCCTCCACGATAAACTCTTGTAAAAACAAAGCGGCTGTAATAGATCCTCCACCTCTAGAACTTGCAAGATTTCTGATATCAGCTACTTGGCTTTTGTTAAGCTCTTTGTATTCCGGTGCCAGAGGCATATGCCAGATTTTTTCTGAACTTGTATTAGCTGCTGCTAATAAATCTTTTGTTAAGCTATCTTTGTTAGCATACAAAGCAGCATACTCACTACCCAAAGCAACGATACAGGCGCCCGTCAAAGTAGCCAGATCTACAATGGTATCTACTTTTTGCTTTTGTGCATAAGCCAAAGCATCAGCTAAAGTGACACGCCCTTCGGCATCAGTGTTGGCTATCTCTATACTTTTTCCTTGCATATTTGTAACAACATCTCCAGGGCGCAAAGCTTTACCTGAAGGCATATTTTCACAAGCAGCGATAATACCATGTACTTCGGCTTTGATATTTAAGCTAGCTAAAACTTGAAAAACTCCCAAGACAGTAGCGGCACCGCCCATGTCTATTTTCATATCAGTCATACCATCACCAACCTTGATATTCAAACCACCACTATCAAAAGTAATACCTTTGCCCACCAGGGCAATTTTTTCTTTTGTTTTAACTTTTGGTAAATATGTAAGGTGAATAAATTTCAATGGCTCATCAGAACCTCGATCAACTCCTAGATAAGCATACATGCCTAATTTTTCAACCTGCTCTTTATCCAAGATCTTTACTTTGATTTCCTTGTGCTGGCTAGCGATATCTTGAGCCGTCTGCGCTAACAAAGTTGGCGTCATGTAAGCGGCGGGCTCATTGACTAAGTCGCGAGCTAAAATTGTGCCTTGGGCAAACAAAAGGCCAGTCTGCCAAAACTTTTCAAAGACTTTCTTTGTGCTATTTGCTATTGAAAAAACCAAAACATCAGCCTGATTAACTAAGTCTTTTTTAGTTTTGTATTTATCAAAACTATAGCCACCCAAATAAAAACCTTCAGCAAAACTTTGAGCAAAGGCTTCTAAGTCGCTAAACAATTTCAAACAAGCCTGAGCATCAACGCCGATACTTTTGATGTTAGTCTTTTTCAAAAATTGTGCACAAAGGCCAGCAAATTCTCGCACATCATCGGCTAATAATTTTTTTTCTTTCCCAGTGCCCAAGAAGACAACGGTGACATCAGCTAGCTCAAAGCTAAAACGCTCCCCCTTTTTACCCAAAAAATTTTCCTGAGCTAATTTTTTATCTAGTGAATTTTTCACACCCAAACTTAGCAACAAACTTTTGATTTGTTTGGCATCTTGCAAGACTGGATAAAAAACTAAATCCAATTTTTGCTCCAAAATATTTTGACTAGAAAATTTTATTTCCATAATTTATTGTTAATAATTAGCTATAAATTAACATAATTTTATAAATTGATCAAT
>JAGORJ010000005.1:2702-44789 GCA_018062885.1 Patescibacteria group bacterium
TTTTTCTTTAGGGCTTCAAAAAAAGTTTGAAAATTTTCTTCTAAAGCGCTAGTTTCAAAAGAAACTTTGCCGATGACCAAGTGAACATTACCGGTATCATCATTTTTGTAAGATACTTTACCTTTTTTCAATTCACCAATCATGCGCTTGACATCATCACCGATAGTACCAGTCTTTGGGTTTGGCATCAAGCCTTTTTGTCCCAAAACTCTAGCAATCATAGCCAATGATTTCATAAACATTGGAGTGGTAATAGCTACATCAAAATCACATTTACCAGTTTTTTTAATCTCTTCTACCAACTCAGCATCACCAGCAATATCAGCGCCAGCGTCTTTTGCCTCTTTGATTTGATCAGTTGGCACAAAAGCAGCTACTCTGACAGTTTTACCAGTACCGTGAGGCAAGATAACAGAATCTCTGATTAACTGGTCACTCTTTTTAGGATCAATACCTAATTTGGCATGCACCTCAACTGAGGCATCAAATTTAACTTTGGAAGTTTCTTTGATCAAAGCGACTGCTTCACTTAAAGTATAAACTTTTTCTACTTCAATTTTGGCTTTAGCTTCTTTTAATCTTTTGCTTATTTTCATATAAATATAGTTTACGAGGTGCAAACGTGCCTAGGACTAGTAGCCACTCCCTCAAAAAATAATTATTCTTCAACACTTACACCCATTTGACGAGCTGTACCAGCGATAATCTTTTTGGCTTGCTCAAGGTCAGTGGTATTTAAATCTGGCAGCTTGGCCTTGGCAATTTCAGCCAATTGACTTTGGCTGATTTTACCCACCTTGGAAGTCAATGCTTGACCAGAACCTTTTTTGATACCAGCTTTGGCTTTGATCATTTCAGCTGCTGGAGCTGTCTTTAAAACAAAATCAAAGCTACGATCTTCATAAATCTTTAAATCAATCGGCACTACTTCACCCATACGATCCTTAGAAGCCTCGTTGAACTTGGTACAAAACTCTTGGATATTCACACCGTGTGGTCCTAAAGCGGTACCAACTGGAGGAGCTGGAGTGGCTTTGCCGCCGACTATTTGTAATTTTACCAGTTGTTTAATTGCTTTTGCCATATTATTTTCTTACCTTCAATCTCGCTCGTTCTTTACCTTTTTTTAAAAAAAGGAGAAGCCAAAGAGTGACGCGCGGAAATAATTAATTAATAAATTAAATTTTCTTTATTTGTAAAAAGTCTAATTCTACTGGGGTCTCACGGCCGAACATAGACACCAAAACTTTGGCCTTGCCACGAGCTTCATCCACTGCAGAAATCTTACCTTCATAATCTTTGAAAGGTCCATCAGTAATTTTGACCAACTCACCAATAGCCATATCTACCTTGTATTCTGGCTCTTCATCGCCCATTCTATCCATCAAAGATTTGATTTCTTCTTCAGACACAGGAGATGGCGTTGTACCAGAACCGATAAAACCAGTCACATTTGGGGTATTACGCACAACATACCAAGACGCGTCAGTCACAATCATATTGACCAAAACATAACCAGGAAAAATCTTTTCTTTCAGCATTTTACGCTTACCATTTTTGATCTTAATCTTAGTTTCAGTAGGAATCAAGACATCAAAAATCTTATCCTCCATATCCATGGATTCAATTCTTTGGCGCAAATTTCTGCAGACATTTTCTTCATAGCCAGAGTAAGTATGTAAGACATACCATCTCTTACCTTGTTGCGATGTTTGTTTAGGCATAAATTATATTATTTTATACAAATAATTGTAAAACTTTGTTTAACAAATAATCAATGCCACCCAAAAAGATAGCCATGACAACAGAAAGTACAATCACTATTGCTGTGTGTTTAAAGGTAATTTGTTTTGATGGCCAAGCTACCTTAGCTAGCTCTTCACGAGATTCTTTGAAGTAATTAATCAATTTAGTCATAAAAAAAGATTATGTTGGTATTTTAAAACAGCTGATTTGAGAGCTGTTATTACAGCCAAACTATAGCAAAAAAAACCTTTGCCGTCAAGTCTGATGCCTAAATCTCAATAAACTCTAAAAAAGCCCTAAATTTTGAGGAAAAAAACAAAAGACCCTATATCTTAGAGTCTTTTGGCCTGTTGAATTAGATATCTAGGTTTTGCACAGATTTGGCTCGAGTTTGGATAAACTTCTTGCGTGGAGCAACCTCTGCTCCCATCAAGATTTCGAAAGTCTCATCTGCCTTGGCTGCTTCATTGATAGTCACCACTTTCATCAAACGAGTTTGTGGGTCCATAGTAGTCTCCCAGAGCTGTGAAGGATTCATTTCTCCCAAACCTTTGTAACGCTGAATATTGATCTTAGTAGTTTTGACAACTTTGTCCTCACCCTGATTCTGTGGTAGCACTTCTTCTTCATCATCAGGATTTGTCACCAAAAGATCAAGATCTTGAATATTGTATTTCTTTTTGATGTTGTCTAGTTCAGCTTCATTGAAAACATATTGCACATCCTTGCCTTGCTGTACTCTAAACAATGGTGGCTGAGCTACATAAATATGTCCGTGACGAATCAGCTCAGGGAAATGACGATAAAATAAAGTGAGCAACAAAGTTCTGATATGCGCACCGTCCACATCAGCATCTGTCATGATGATGATACGAGCATAGCGTAAATTTTCCAAATTGAATTGATCACCTATATTTGTACCCAAAGCAATAATCAAAGATTTGATTTCATTGTTGGCGAGCATTTTATCCAAACGAGCACGCTCAACATTCAAAATCTTTCCACGAAGCGGTAAAATAGCTTGGAAGCGACGATCGCGTCCTTGTTTAGCTGAACCACCGGCAGAATCTCCCTCAACAATGTATATTTCTGACTCTTTAGGGTCACGACTAGAACAGTCAGCGAGTTTTCCTGGCAAAGTCAAACCGTCTAAAGCACCTTTACGCAAAACAGTTTCACGCGCAGATCTGGCGGCTGCTCTTGCTTGGGCGGCTAATAAACATTTGGCAAAAATTTCTTTGGCATCCCTAGGGTTTTCTTCTAAAAAGATTTCTAATGCATCAGAAAAAATAGTTTCTACCACTGGTCTGACTTCAACATTACCTAACTTGGCTTTGGTCTGACCCTCAAACTGTGGATCTGGCAATTTGACACTGACGATAGCTGTCAAACCTTCTCTAACATCATCAGAAGTCAAATTTTGGTCTTTTTCTTTGAGGAAATTATTTTTTCTGGCATATTTATTGAGCACTCTGGTCAAAGCGGCCTTGAAACCCACTAAATGACTGCCGCCTTCTGGATTGTGAATATTGTTGGCAAAGGCATACATCATTTCACGAAAATCAGTAGTATACTGGAAAGCTATTTCAACATTGATGTTTTCTTTTTCTTTTTGAACATAAAAAACATTTTCTTGTTTAGCTTCGTTGTTGTGATTAAGATGTTTGATATAAGAAGCAATACCACCTTCAAAATAATATTTGTATGACTGGCTGACTTTGCCTACACGCTCATCATAAATATTGATCTTGATACCCTTGGTCAAATAAGCTTGCTGACGCAAATGCTCGACGATAATATCCCAATCAAATTCTGTGACAGTAAAAATACTATCATCTGGTAAAAAAATCTGTGTAGTACCAGTGCCAGTAGCTTTACCGACAGCTTTGACTGAAGCAACCGGTTTACCCATTTTGTATTCTTGGACCCAAAGTTTGCCTTCACGTTTGATTTCTGCTCGCATCCAGCTAGATAAGGCATTGACCACAGAGACACCGACACCGTGCAAACCACCAGAAACTTTGTAGCCACCGTCACCAAATTTACCACCAGCATGTAAAGTGGTCATAACTGTTTCTAAGGCGGACTTTTTGGTCACCTTGTGAGTGTCAACTGGGATACCACGGCCATTGTCAGAAACAGAAACTTTGCCGTCAGCTAACAAGCGCACCTCAATAGTGTCAGCATGACCAGCCATAGCCTCATCAATACCATTGTCTACTACTTCCCAAATCAAATGATGCAAACCAGCGGAGGCCGTGTTGCCGATATACATACCAGGACGCTTACGGACGGGATCTAAACCTTCCAAAACAGTAATCTGCTCGGCACCATAAGCCTGCTCTTTAACTTTCTTTTTTTTGTCTTCTGTTGCTTTTATAGCCATATTTTTATCTAAATATTTCATCATTATTTTAGCATAAAATTAAGCAAAAAACAAGCCAAAATTGACTTGCCTTTTGCCCTAAAATCAGCCAAAAATTAGCGTAATTTAGCGTTAAATTTTTTATTTAAAACTTCTAAAATTTGTTTCAAGATTTCTTCCACATCTTCAGACTCTAGAGTTTTTTCTAAACTACGAAACTCTAGATGAAAAGCGATTGATTTTTTATTTTCCTCTATACCATGGCCACTAAAAATATCAAAAGGCTCAGACGAAATGAGTAAAGGCGAAACTTTACTAATTTCTTTGAGTATCTCTTCCCACAAAACATCTGTGTCTACGACGATGGCTAAATCTCTTCTCACACTAGGAAATTTTGCCAAACTTGTGTAAGTCATATTTTGATTGACATATTTGACTAGCAAAGAAAAATTGACCTGCCACCAAGCTACTTGAGTTTTACTAGAACCACTATCAAACAAATTATTGTTTAATAAACCAAATTGTCCCAAAACCACATCTTGGGTTTTGATATCATAGACTAAACTACTAAAAGAATTGGCTGTTTTTTCAAAAGACAAAGTCAAACCAAAATAATCAGCCAAAGACTCCCATAAACCTTTTACTCTCAAAAAAGTTTTTTCGGCTGTCTCAAGAGAAACTTCTAGACCACTAAAATATTTGTCCTGCAAAGGTAAATATTTTTTCTTATCAGGATCGGCATGATAAATACTTTTGTGTTTTTTATCAAAAACTCTATCAATCTCAAAAATTTTGATACTATCAAAAAAGCGAAAATTCTCCTCAGCTTTTGCCAATAAGTTTGGCAATAAAGATAAATTTAAATACGACTGATCTAAGCTAATAGTATTTTTGACTTTGATATGATCATTGAGACTCAAACCCAACTTTTCTAGCCAAGCAGGGTTAGTAAAAGGATAAGTATAAACTTCAGTATAAGCTTGAGACAAACTCATCCAAGCCTTTAGGGCTTTCAAAGTTTGGTGAGCCACATCCGTGTGTGGAGCCTGCAAAGAAACTGAAGGTAAAGTTGACTGAATATTGTCATAGCCATAGATACGAGCTACTTCCTCGACAATATCTTCGGGGATAGAAATATCTTTAGTTGCCCTGAAACTTGGTACTTGGATAAAAAAAGTTTTGTTTTTGTAGTCAACTTTAAATTGCAACCTGCTCAAAATATCTTTGATGTCTTTGGTAGGAATCTCCACACCAAAACGACTATTGATCAAATCTTCTGGCACCACCAAATTTATTTCTTTGAAAGGATTGTTATTTATATCTTGCAAGTGACTGGCCACATAGGCTTCGTCATTGAGAGACAAGATAAGCTCAGCGGCTTTACGAATAGCCAGTTCGGCTAAAACTGGATCTAAAGATTTTTCAAAACGGGCGGAACTTTCTGATCTCAAAGCCAAAAAGCCAGAACTACGACGAATATTGGAGGCCAAAAAATTAGCAGCTTCCAAAATAACTGTTTCTGTATCTGAAGAAATTTCACTGTTTTGTCCACCCATGATACCGGCAATAGCAACATACTTTTTGCCGTCAGCGATCATCAGACAATTTTCATTTAAGCGTCTTTTGGCACCATCTAAAGTGATAAACTTTTCCCCTTTTTTGGCACAAAGCACTTGGATTTCAGAACCCTCAATCATCCGAGCATCAAAAGCATGCATCGGCTGACCAAGCTCATACATAATATAATTAGTCACATCAACGATATTGTTTATCGGGCGCAAACCCACGGCTTGCAAACGATTTTTCAACCACAATGGTGATGGCTCTACTTTGACATTTTTGATCACCAAGCCCAAATAACGAAAACATTTATCTTTGTCTTTGATACTGACTTTGAGTTTTAGCTCTTCTTTTTCTTTGATAGGTGCCACTTGATAATCTGCTAAAGCCAGCTTATAAATAGCCGCCACTTCGCGAGCTAGACCATATTGTCCCCACAAATCAGGACGATGATTGATAGACTTGTTATCAATATCAATAATAAAATCATTGAGCTGTAAAGCTTGAGATAAATCAGCACCAACTTTGGGGTTCAAATCACTTAAATCCAAAATTTCTTTTTCCGATTTGGCAGGAAACAAATCATTTAAACCGATTTCTGAGGAAGCGGCTATCATACCATTGCTTTCAATGCCACGAATTTTGACTTTTTCCAAAGTCACTAGCTCACCCTCACCGTGCCATTTGACTTTGGCGCCAACTGTCGCAACAGCTACCAGCATACCCTTAGATAAATTTGAGCCACCACAAACAATCTGATCAATGCGTGAGCCGAGGTCAACCTGACAAACTTGCAAACGATCAGCATCAGGATGAGGCGCAATTTCTTTGATCTTGCCTACTACTATGCCAGCTAAACTTGCTGCTTGATCTATGACCTCTTCTACCTCAACCGTGGACATAGTCAAATCATGTGCAATTTTTTCGGCACTCAAATCTTTGGGTAATTTTAACCAATCTTTCAACCAATTTACTGATAAATACATATTAAAACTGTTTTAAAAATCTTAGGTCGCCTGACTGCAATAATCTGATATCATCAATGCGATATTTCATCATGGCCATACGAGTCAAACCAAGGCCAAAAGCAAAGCCAGAATAAATCTTTGGATCTAAGCCACCGGCTTCCAAAACTTTGGGGTGAACCATGCCACAAGGCATCAGCTCTACCCAACCAGATTGTTTGCAAACCGAACAACCTTTGCCATCACAAACCAAACACTTAATATCCATTTCAAAAGCTGGCTCCACAAAAGGAAAAAATCCCGGGCGTAGTCTGACATCAACTTCTCGTTTGAAAACAGCCGACAACAAAGTGCGCATCGTAGCAATCAAATTGCCGATGTTGATATTTTTGTCTACCATCAAACCCTCTAGTTGATAAAAAGTATGATCGTGAGAAGCGTCAGTGGACTCATAACGAAAAACTCTTCCGGGAAAAATACCACGAAAAGGTGCGCCATATTTTTCTAACATTCTCACTTGCAAATTGGAAGTATGAGTGCGCAACAAATTTTCGCCTTCTAGCCAAAAAGTGTCTTGAGTATCACGTGCTGGATGGTCGCCTGGAATATTAAGGGCTGTAAAATTATAATAATCTGACTCTAGCTGTGGACCATCGTAGACCGCAAAGCCCATGGCCAAAAAAGCTTCTTCAATCTCGTATTGCACGATAGTAGAAGGATGCAAATGACCTAAGTCTTTTTTGATACCTGGTAAGCTATGATCAAATTTTAAATCTGTCTGCTCATGAGGATTCAAAATCTTTTCTGTCTGACTAAAAATCTCGGCTAATTCTTGTTTGATTTCATTGGCTAATTTACCGATGCGTGGTTTTTCAGCTTCTGACAAATCTTTGACTGCCTTTAAGATTTCATTGAGCTGGCCTTTTCTGCCTAAATATTTATTTTTTAATTCTCCCAAAAGCTGACCATCTTTTATTTCAGATAGTTCTTTCAAAATATTTTCTTTCAAATTTTTTAATTTAATTTCCATATAACAATTTATTGGGTTTCAGCTTTACTAAAACTTAAAATAATAAACTCTACCAGAGTGGCAAAGATAATAAGTAATAAAATATTCCACCAATTTAGTAACTCAGCTGCCTGCAAAATCAAAGCCAGGATAATAACGACAGAAAAAATCAAAGCCTGCCTAAAAGATTTGAGAGCTAATTTTGCCGACAACTCTTTTTTTCTTTCTCTGCCAAATAATGACATAGGCCATAATTTACGAAACAAAAAACCAAGTAAAGCCAGTGTGCCTAAAATACTCAAAAATAAAGAGAGGTAAACAAAAATAAAGACCACCGCATTAGCTTGCTGTGGATCAAAACTATTGATAACCAAGATGAAAGCAAACCAAGCAAGTAGCGTGGCTCCTAGCATAGAAAGATTGTATGTTTTTAATTGCATGTGCTTTAAATATACTAAAAACGCCCAAAAAAATCAAGCCCACCATTAATGTAAAAAATACAAATCCTCTACTACTTCAGACTGAAATTTTTTGTTCAAAACTTGGATAAATTCTGCCTTTTTGGCGCTGATATCCTGCTCACTTTGCTCTGCCAAAATAGCAAAGCTTAATACTTTATTTTTGAAATAAATTGCTTGCGCAGTATTGAGAATTTTTTCACCAAAAAAACTGTGCAACAAACTATTAGCTTCTTGAATAATCAATTGTTCTGTCACCTGTCGCCAAACTTGATGTTTGTTGACACGCCCAGAAGCGACATCTTTAAAACTATCCCAGGACATATCCCGTTAGAAATTATAGTAAATTAATTAATAAAAAATAATATTTTTTACCCCGTAAAATTTTATAAATTTCTAACGGGACATATTAGTTATTTTTAGCAAAAGGGCAAATTTTATTAAAATCACAAGTACCACAGGCCCAGCCTGGTGTGGCGGTAAAATCTCCTGACAAAATTTTGGCAATGGTTTCTAAAATCCAAAGTTTGGTTTTTTCCACTTCTTTATCAGTGCCCACAAAAGACACGGGCATATTGTTGCTCAGATAATAAAAAGTTAAATTTTTTACTTTGGTCTGAAAAACTTCTTCAGCCGCTATCTGATAAATCAATAACTGTTTTTTATCTTCAAAAGTTATTTTCTCACCTTTAGCCTGACCAGTTTTGTAGTCCATGATCTCCCAAGTATTATCTCCTGCTACATCCACTCTATCAAAAACACCTTTGAGAGTATAATCTTTGACTTTGATGTTAAAGCCTTTTTCCAAAAACAATGGCACTGGCCAATTGCCTTCAAACTTATGATAAAACTCTTTCAAAATTCTTTCGCCGTCTTGACGATAATTTTCTTTTTCTTGAGCACCATTGTACCAGTCATCAATCCAAGACTCAGTATAAAAATTCAGTAAATCTTTAAGCTCAGGCATCGGCGCTGAAATTTTTTGACCAAACAAATCACTTTGAGTTTTTGCTTTGCTCAAAATAATAGCATTAAAAAACTTTTGCAAGGTCGCATGCATGGTCTTACCAAAACTAAAACTAGCTTTACCTTTGCTCTGCAATTTTACTACATGAGAATAATAATATTGCCTTGGACAAGTCTCATAGGCTTTGAGCTGAGAAAAAGAAAAAGTTTTGGGGATCACATTTTTTACTTTTTCAAATTTTGTGTCTACCGCAACCGGATCTTTGACATCTTTGTTTGGCACATCTTGGGTAGCGATTTTGACTTCTTCGATAAAACGAGAAGGTTTACGCTCTCTCACACCACCATAGTCTTTGGCAAAAGTCAGATAAGCTGCCTTTTTGGCCCGAGTGATCGCTACATAAAACAAACGCCTTTCTTCTTGTAAATGTGCGTCTCCGCTAGGAAGCTGCTCTTTGATAAAATTTTCTGGCATAGCGATCGGATCGCGTCTTTCGGTACTAGGGAAACGCAAATGCGCTAAATTGGTAATAAAAACATATTTAAACTCCAAGCCCTTAGAGCCATGAACTGTCATAATTTTGATAGCCTCAGGACCTGCCTCTGCATCTTGGCGTAGGGCACCCTGCTCGCCTGACTCTAGCTCCATTTCCATAGTAGCTAAAAATTGATGAATAGCCGGGTCCAAAGTTTCTTCTTCCCAAACTCTCACTTTTTTGAAAAATTGATTCAAAAAATGTAATTGCTCACGACTATAAACGCTATCTTCTAAAGTCAACAATTTGAGATAGCCACTTTCTTCGAGCCAAACATAGATAATATGTGAAGCTGATTTAGCTTTGGCAAGCTCGGTATGGTTTTTGATCAAATCCAAAACATCGCGAATAATTTTTTGTTCATTGGAATTGATAGTCAAATGGCCATAATAATTTTGCAGAGTATAATATAAACTCCAAGATTTTTTGTAAGCCAAATGATTTAGGTTGATCAAAGTCTTGATATCAAGATTTACACAAGGCAAACTCAAAACTCTAAACAAAGCACCTGACTCATGATAGTTGTCTAACAATTTCAAATAAGCCAAAATATCCAAAACAATATCTTGACCATACAAGCCCCTAGACGCCAAAAACTGATGTGGCCAACCAACTTTTCTCAGCATAGATACAAAACCACTTGCCTGATCATTGGCTCTGACTAAAATCGCAAAATCTGACCAAGTCAAAGATTTATCTTTTTGTTTGAGATTTAAAATTTTATTTAAGATGCCATCTACCTCGGCATTTTTGTCAGCAAAAGAAAGGACCTTGACTTCACCCTCATCCTCACTGTGACTAATTAATTTTTTATTTAATTTTTTCTTACCGACTTTCAGTTGCGCTTCCAAGCGAT
Source organism: Patescibacteria group bacterium (assembly GCA_018062885.1). Taxonomy (GTDB): domain Bacteria; phylum Patescibacteriota; class Patescibacteriia; order UBA1558; family GWA2-36-10; genus CAIRBL01. The sequence goes on from JAGORJ010000005.1 coordinate 13,164, forward strand.
CAGGGTTGTTGGCTTTGATAAAATTATAAGCGGTGTCTAATATTTTTTGTCCCGAACGATAATTATCTACCAAAAAAATTTGGGCGCTTTCCGGAAAATCATGTCTGAAACTCAAAATATTGGAAATAGCCGCACCTCTAAATTTGTAAATTGCTTGATCATCATCGCCCACCACCATCAAATTATTTTTGGGTGAGGCCAAAATTTTGATCAGTTCGTATTGCGCCCAGTTAGTATCCTGAAACTCATCTACCAAAATATATTTGAACTGCTCACGAAATTTAGCTAAAACTGCTGGACGCTGCTGAAACAAACGCAAAGTATAATTGATCAGATCACCAAAATCCAAAGCATTTTTGGAAAGCAATAGCTCTTGGTAAACATGATAGGCGTTGGCAATTTCTTGGACTCTTTTGATTTCTAATGCTGCGTCTTGTCTATCTAAAGCGCTATCTGAATCTAATTGTAAATTTTGTGCATACTCCAAATAAGTTTCCGGATAAACTACTTCGTCCTTGCAACGAGAAAAATGTGAAAGTAATGCGTGAATAAACTTAGTCGGATTACCTAGAGGCTTGTAATAATCCAAAGCAAATTTATCTAAATTTTCTCTGACCAACATCCAAGCAGCTGTTGAGTCAAGTAATTTAAAATCATTAGGCAGGCCAATGTCTAAAGCATAATCTTTCAAAACTTTTTCAGCAAAACCATGAAAAGTATGGATCCACAGCTCAGCATAGCCCAAAGGCAAAAGCTGATCTACGCGCTCGGCCATTTCGCCAGCCGCTTTCTCGGTAAAAGTGACGGCCAAAATTTCTTCTGGCTTAGCCTTTTTTTGGGCAATCAAATGAGCAATGCGCTGAGTAATCACCGTGGTTTTACCAGTCCCCGCGCCCGCAATCAGCATGACAGGTCCCTGGTCGTGCAAAACGGCCTGCTTTTGCGCTTTATTTAGTTGACTTAAGTCTAGTGACATATAGTCTATTTTAGCTAAAAATAGCCTTTTTGGCAAAGAAAAAAGGCGGTACATTACAGCACCGCCCACACACTGGAATTTCCAAGCGTGACTCAAACATGGACGACAAAGCACTCCTTTGGATCACCGTCAAATGTTGCCATGTCATGAGGCATCAAGAGAATTGTATGGACACGCAAACTCTGCTTATCAAACACCTTGGCAATATGCTGCAAATTGACGCCTGGATAAGCATCTGGTTGATACAGCATGTCCTCAAAACGTTTATACAAGGACAAAGATAAAAAATCAGCCCCCTTTCGTAAATCTGTCACATGTGCCATTCTTTCATCTTCAATAGAAGAAAAGGCAGATGTGCTGCCATAGGCCAAACAATTCATATGGTTGCAAAGTACAACATCATACACATGATGTTTACCTACTGAGATTACAGCCAGATCATCAAGCTGCCTATCTGTCACCGGACAATTGGATATGACCTGTTGAGCACCTCCTGGTTTTGCACAAAAATCAATTTTGTCGCCGCCTACAATTTCTTCGGCAGCCTTCAGAGCTGTGCGAATCCACAAGCCATCCATACATGTCACAAGCGCACCATGATAACGAAGCCTTGTCATAGAGCCACCCCCCATTTTCCTGTCAATGAACTTTTTAAGAATATCATTCTACCACTCTTAAAAAAGATGTCAATACTTTTGACATCTTTTTTATAAAAATTTTTATTTGAACAACTAAGCTTTTAAAATATCTGCAATTGCTTCAGAAGTACGATTGTAAATTTTTCCCTCCATAAGCTTTTGTTTATAAAAACCAGTTTTGTGTATATGCCTTTCAATTTCTCTGTTTATACCAGCAATGATAATATGGTCATTATGTTTTTTCAAAATTTCAATAATTTCTCCTAGATAATCTACTCCATCAGCATCTGCATAAAAAGCATGGCGCAAAGAAATGATAACATATTTATTATTTTTAATCTTCTCTACCGCCTCTACATGAGCAGGCATATTAACATAAGTCAAAGTACCAGATATTTTATAAACTACAATATCAGAATCCAATACATCTTTTGCTAAAAATTCATGTTTTAGCAAAGCATCCTTCATCTTACCATCTTTCCATAACAAGACTTCTGTTTGGCCATAAGAAATTTTATTGACAAAAATAAGTAATGCAATGATCGTTCCGGCTGCAATACCCATAATAGGATCTTCTACGACTACGACAGCAGCGACAAAAATGGAAATAAAAAAAGCTGTTTTGTGATTTTCTATCAAATGAATAAAATGCTCTTTCTCCACCATACCAATCGCCACGATCACCAAAATAGCAGCAATAACAGCCATCGGCATTAATTTAAAATAATTTAAGAAAAACAAAGCAGTGAAACCAACTAAAATAGCATTAATCACACCGGAAGTTTTATGTTGAGCACCACTTTTGATATTTAAAGCTGTTCTAGCCAAAGCGGCGGTAGCTGGGATGCCACCCATCAAACCAGAGCCAATATTAGCGATCGATAAACCCAAAATTTCTTTAGGGCGATCAAATTTTGTTTTAGTCATATGATTGGCAATTTGACCGGACAACAAAGTTTCTAAAACAGCAATAATCGCTGTGGCAATAGAAATAAGTAACACATCTTTAGCAAAAAATACATGCCAATCAAGATTATTAAAAATATTGATAAATAAGGTGCCCCTAAGATCTGGATATTTATCGCCTAAAGTCAAAATAGATAAATTAATTCCAAATTTTTGTAAACCCAAAATTATAAAAATACTCAAGAAAGCGACGATAATAGCCCCTGGCAACTTGTTAAATTTTTTATTCCAAAAATATATAAACAAAGTGCTAATAAAAAATATTGCAAAAGCTAACCAATTTGCTTGATTAATATTTTGTAAACTAAGCCAAACATTTTCTATAAAATGTTCTGTTTTAACTAAATTATTCAAACCTAGGGCATTATCAATTTGACCAAAACCAATAATAAAAGCTACACCCAAAGTAAAACCATGGACAACGCTTTTAGGAATAAAAATAATATATTTATCTAAACGAAAAATGTAACACAAAAAAATAATAAAGCCAGCGACAATAGCAATAATGGGCAAAGAACCAGCACCATGAGTAATAGCATAAGCAATCAAAACGCCTGATAAAGCGCCAGTTGGTCCAATGATATTAAAATTACTACTACCAAAAATAGCCCCCAATAAACCCGCCCAAAAAGCCGTGATGATACCTTGAGTTGGCGTTGCGCCTGAACCCAAAGCTAAGGCAATTGCTAGTGGCGTACTGATCAAGCTAACTGTTAAGCCAGATTTCCAATTTTTTAATAACAAATCTTTCATATAAATTTTTATTTTGCAAAATTAATAATATAATAAATGGTCTAAAAGACCTCCTGCTAGCAGGAGGTCTTTTGATAAATTGTAGGAGAAAAAATAATAGTAGTATAATATACTAAAATTTAATCTGCGTCAAGACAAAAATAAAAAATGCCATTGAAATGACATTTTTTATTTTCATATTTATTCTAAAGTAATATACTCTAAACCGTGTGGAGTGTTTTTGCTGTAGGTCAAAATAATTTCTAAATCACCTGGCAATTCTTTGGCCAAAATATTTTTGGCAGCTTGCAAATCTTGAACTAACTTTTGTTCGTCAGATAAATCTTCGATATGCCAAATAACTAATAATTTTTTAATATTATGTTTGCCACGAGAAAAAGAAATAATCTTTTCTACTACAGCTGTTTTGAAACCATTTTGTTTCAAAATTTCTTTACCACCATCTGGCCAAGAAAATAAATCAAAATCTACATAGCCCAAACCTTTTTCGACAAATTCTTGATCAGAAATACGAAAGCGCCAATCACTACATTTCAAAACAACGAGTGGGCAATCTTGCTTGTCCAAATTATCATTGGGGATAACAAAATTCATAATGCTCCTTTCTTAATTTTTTTTAATTAATGCTGGATGATATTTGTATTTTGTTTTTTATATTTTCTATAGACTCGCAAACGATTCAATTCTTTTTCTAAATTAGCCGACAAGAAAGCAAACTGCTCGCTGTCTAGATGCTTTTCTTTCAAAGCTTCCTCTGCTCTAAGTTTTGCTTCTTCGGCACGCTTCTCATCAATATCAGCAGCATATTCGGCGCGATCAGCTAAAATAATCACTTCATCAGGTAAAACTTCGATGAAACCACCAAAAACTGCCATCAAACTTGCTTCTTTATCTTCATGTTTGACAATGATTTCTCCTGGAGCCAACTGGCTAATAAGTGGCAAATGGTGCGGTAAAATGGTGATTTGTCCAGAAGTCGTCGAAACAGACATTTGACTGACTTCGTCTGTCAAAAGCACTTTTTCTGGGGTAACTATTTTTAGCTTAAATTTGTCCATAGATAGGGCTTGAATATCTTAATCCTTAGTCTCAATAATGTCAAACACTATTTTTCTTGCGCGTTGACAACTTCATCAATGGTGCCTTTCATATAAAAAGCTTGCTCCGGTTTATCATCATGAAGACCATCCAAAATTTCTTTGAAAGCTCTAATAGTTTCCTTAAGAGAAACATATTGTCCAGGAGTACCAGTGAAAGTTTCCGCTACGAAAAATGGTTGAGACAAAAACTTTTGCACTTTACGAGCACGAGAAACGGTGATTTTATCTTCTTCTGATAATTCATCCATACCCAAGATGGCGATAATATCTTGCAAGTCTTTGTAGCGTTGCAAAACTTTTTGCACACCACGCGCTACTTGATAATGCTCTTCACCTACCACTTCTGGATCCAAAATCACTGAAGAAGAATCAAGTGGATCCACCGCTGGATAAATACCAAGCTCTGATAAACCACGAGACAAAACGACAGTAGAGTCCAAATGAGCAAAAGTAGTGGCTGGAGCTGGATCAGTCAAATCATCAGCCGGCACATAAACAGCTTGCACGGAAGTGATAGAGCCCTTGGTGGTAGAAGTAATACGCTCTTGCAACTCACCCATTTCGGTAGCCAATGTTGGCTGGTAGCCCACAGCTGAAGGCATACGACCAAGCAAAGCGGATACTTCAGAACCTGCTTGAGTAAAACGGAAAATATTGTCCACAAACAACAAAACATCTTTGCCTTCTTGATCTCTAAAATATTCAGCCATGGTCAAACCTGTCAAAGCAATTCTTTGACGGGCTCCTGGTGGCTCATTCATTTGACCAAAAACTAAAGTGGTATTTTTCAAAACACCAGACTCTTTCATTTCATAGTACAAATCATTACCTTCACGAGTACGCTCACCTACCCCCGCAAAAACTGAAAAACCACCATGTTCAGCGGCAATATTTCTGATCAATTCTTGGATAACGACAGTTTTTCCCACACCGGCACCACCAAATAAACCAACCTTACCACCTTTGGTAAAAGGACAAATAAGATCAATCACTTTGATACCAGTTTCAAAAATTTCTGTTTTGTTATTTTGTTCGGTAAAAGCAGGAGCGGCACGGTGAATTGGCCAAGTTTCTTTGGTGACGACTTCTTCTTTACCATCAATGGCTTTACCTAAAACATTAAACATACGACCCAAAGTCTCTTTACCAACCGGAACAGAAATAGAGCTCTTAGTGTCTATGACTTCCAAACCACGACTTAAACCATCAGTTGAATCCATGGCGACGGCACGTACCAATTTGTCACCCAAATGTTTTTGTGTTTCCAAAACAACTGTTTTATCTTTTAGTTTAATAGTCAAAGCCGAGTTTATTTCTGGTAAAACTTTTTCAAAATAAACATCAACGACTGGTCCGATGATAGCTTTGATAATTCCTTTATTGTGTTCCATATGATTATATTTATTATTTTTAAGATAAAGCAGCTGCTCCGGCAGAAATTTCCGCAATCTCTGCAGTAATGCCCGCTTGACGCGCCTGATTATATACTAAAGTTAATTCTGACATCATTTCACTTGCGGCATCACTGGCATTGCGCATTGCAAACATACGACTAGAATGTTCTGAGGCCTCGCTTTCTAAGACTGCTTGATACAACTGAACTTCCAATAAACGAGGTAAAAAGTTATTCAAAATTTCTGCTTGATTTGGTTCAAAGATAAACTCAGAAATTTTCTCTAAATCAGCTTTTTCACTTTCCTCTTTCTCATGAATGATGTGGCCCAAGCGTTCATCTATTTCTGTAGAAAATGGTAAGAGCTGTTTGACATGAGGAATTTGTCTCAAAGAAGACATGAAGTCAGTGTAGGCGACAAAAACTTTGTCATATTTTTTATCAACAAAATCTTTAAAAATCAAATTCACAATTGGTCTGACAATATTTGAATCTTGAGTAATATCATTTTTGGGGAAATCAGCAATCAAATTTAGTTTCAAGCGTCTAGCCTCATCGCGAACCTTAGTGCCCAAAGTAATAACATCAGTGACAGTTGATTCTGGATGATGAAGCTGAATAGAAGCAGCTACTTTTCTGGCTAACTGGTTATTAAAACTTCCACACAAGCCACGATTGGTACCTATCAAAACGACGGCTACTTTTTTGACTTCCTTGTTCTCTCTAAATAAAGGATGATTTTTGGCATCTATTTTTTTTAATAAATGCAAAATTAATTCCCAAGTCAAATCAGCGTAAGTACGAGTGGCCAAAACTTTATTGACCGCCTTACGCATTTTGGCAGCTGAGACTAATTCCATCGCCTTGGTGATTTTATTAGTACTCTTAACTGACTTGATTCTTCTTTTGATGTCTCCAGCTCCTTGAGGCATATATTAATTTTTTACAAAAGTTTCTGTTAAATCTTCAAGTAAAGTTTTTAATTTAGCTTCGATCTCATCGGTCAGTGTGCCCTCAGTTTCAATGTGTTTGATAAAATCTTGAGCACTTTGTTCTAAATTGCTAGATAATTCTTTTTCAAATTTAGCTAAATCGCTAACTTCAATTTTATCGGTATAGCCATTGATAACCGCATAAATAATGGCGACTTGTTTTGAGACACTCAAAGGACTAAATTGTGGCTGTTTCAAAATTTCGGTAATTCTTGCACCTCTATTTAGCTGTTGCTTGGTGGCCTCATCAAGATCAGAACCAAACTGAGCAAAAGCCTCAAGCTCACGATATTGAGCCAAAGATAATTTGAGTTTACCGGCTACTTTTTTCATGGCTTTGATCTGGGCAGCTGAACCGACACGAGAAACTGACAAACCAGCATTCAAAGCTGGACGCACACCTTTGTAAAACAAATCTGTTTCCAAGAAAATCTGACCATCAGTAATAGAAATAACATTGGTAGGAATATAAGCAGAAATATCACCAGCTTGAGTTTCAATAATTGGCAATGAAGTCAAAGAACCACCACCGAAGTCTGCTGACATCTTGGCAGAACGCTCAAGTAAACGAGAGTGCAAATAAAACACATCACCAGGGTAAGCTTCACGTCCTGGAGGGCGACGTAATAACAAAGAAATCTGCCTGTAAGCAACTGCGTGCTTAGACAAATCATCATAAACAACCAAAACATCTTTGCCTTTATCCATGAAATACTCACCCATCGCAGTTCCTGAATAAGGCGCAATATAAGATAAAGAAGCTGATTGAGAAGCACCGGCCAAAACTACCGTGGTATAATCCATCGCTCCGGTCTCTTGTAGTTTGGCTACAATACGAGCAATTTTTGATTCTTTTTGGCCAATAGCCACATAAATACAAATTACATCTTTGCCTTTTTGGTTGATAATAGTATCAATCGCTAAAGCGGTTTTACCAGTTTGTCTATCACCGATAATCAACTCGCGTTGACCTTTACCTATAGGAATAATAGAGTCAATAACTTTGATACCGGTTTGCAAAGGCTGCGTAACTGCTTGACGAGTGATCACACCAGGAGCAATTTTTTCAACCGGATAAAACTCTTTAGTCTTGATCTGACCTTGACCATCAAGTGGCTCACCTAATGGACTAAGTACACGTCCAATGACCGCTTCGCCAACAGGTACTTGTAAAATTTTGTTAGTACGACGAACAATATCTCCTTCTTTCAAAGTTTGATATTCACCCAAAATAATAGCGCCAACGGAAAATTCTTCTAGGTTCAAAACGACACCGTAGATTTTTTCGCCTTTAGAATTTTCAAATTCTAACATTTCTGAAGCCATCACTTCAGCTAAACCAGAAATCTTGGCAATACCATCACCAATTTCAATCACTTCACCGACAGTTTCCACATTGGCTGTGCTTTGAAAATCTTCTAGGGCTTGCTGTAAATTTTTTACTAAATAATCGTAGGACATAAAATTAATTATTTTAATTGACTAAAGATTTGTTTAAATTATTGATTTGTTGCTTGATAGATAAGTCCAAAACTTGATCTTGATATTTTATTTTTAAACCACCTAACAAATTTGCGTCTATCTTTTCTTCAATGCTCACAGTTTTATTTAAATTTTTTTGCAAATACTTGTCTATCGCATTTACTGTTTCTTTAGACAAAGGATGAACACTTGATATTTCAACGGCCAAAACATTATGAGCTTCGTTATCAAGCTCTTTTAGAGCTTCTAAAATATCTTTTAATAAATATAAATAATGATGCTGTTTGAGATACAACAAAAAATTTTCCACTATCACAGCAGTTTCTTTTTTATCTTTTTCTTTCAAGGACTGATAAACTGACTTGGCTAAAATTTTAACTTGTTGTTTCTTGTTCATGCTTTTGCTTAATTCTTTTCTTTTAGGTCGCCCAAAGCTTGTTTGATGTATTTTTGATCAATTTCTTTACTCAAATTTTTTGACAAAACTTTGTCTAAAGCTAAAACTAACATTTGAGAAAATTCTTTTTTGGCTTCAACAAACATTTTTTCTTTTTCTTGAGCAATCTGTTCTTTGGCTTTCGCGACAACAACTTCTACTTCAGACTTGGCTTTATTTAAAGTTAGTTTACGATTTTCCTCTGCCTGACTATTGGCTTTATCTAAAATAAGCATCGCTTCTTTTTTGGCAACATTTAGCTGAGCTTTGACTTCTTTTTCTACTGCCAACAATCTTTCTTCTGCTTGTTTAGCATTGTCTAAGCCTGCAGATATCTCTTGATTGCGACTTTCCATGGTCTTTAATAAGGGCTTAATAGCAAAACGCCACAAGACAAAAAAGACAATAGCAAAGTTCACAATTTGCGCTAACATCAATTTCCAATTGACTCCAAATAATTCTAAAATTTCCATAATTTCTTTTTTAAAAACTTTAGCTTGGCTTAAAATATTTTTAAGCCAATAAAAACTTTTAAATCCTATTTAATACTGAAAGCAATAATCAAAGCATAAATAGCGATAGCTTCAGCAAAAGCTGATACCAACAACATCGGTACCAAGATTTTACCAGCAGCTTCTGGGTTGCGACCGATTGATTCCATAGCTTTGGCACCGATCTTACCGATAGCTAAAGCTGGAGCAAAGCCACCGATAGCAATAGCGGCTGCTTTGGCAATTAATGTTAATTCCATAAAATTTTCTTTCCTTAAAATAATTTACTTAGACTTTTATATATTTTGTTTTCAGTCGGCAAACTATTTTTTAATTAATACTTAATGTTTATTTACTAAAAAAAAATAAACAAACATCAGATATTAACCCCGTTAGATATTTATAATTTTATTTTAAAAGTTCAGAAAGTAATTAACCCAATTATCTAACGGGGTTAATGTTCATGGCTATGTGGAGTGGCCGCAATAGTAAAATAAACTAAAGTCAAAACTGCAAAAATCAAAGCTTGAATAACACCGACGATTAACTCCAAAAACATAAAAGGCAAAGGCACGCCCCAGGCTACCATGGCAGAAATTGAGGCCAATAATACTTCACCGGCAAAAACATTACCAAACAAACGAAAAGACAGAGAGGCAATTTTGGCGAACTCAGAAATGATTTCAATCAAACCGACAAAAAAAGTGATAGGATTTACCAAAATAATAGTTGGCTCTTTGATAATCTTTTTTGGAATCTCCAATAAAGCTTTGATGTTGATAAATTTATTAAAATATTCCCAAGCACCCACAGACATCACACCAAAAATATTAGCACCCACCACTGCAAAAATACCCAAGGCTAAAGTGGTATTTAAGTCCGCAGTACCGCCACGGAAAATATGATGACCATTGAAACTAATAGAACCAATACCAGGCACTAAACCTAACCAATTATTGATCAAAATAAAAACAAAAATAGAAAAAACTACCGGAAAGGCTTTTTTACTTTTGTTTCTATCGTTAGTCACCAAATCCATCATACTCAAAGCGCCTTCTACGACAACTTCAACAGAACTTTGAAAAGCACTAGGAATTCTTTTGGTTTTTTTACGAATAATTAAAGAAATTAAGATAATCAAAAAAACCGCTACCCAGGAAGTTATCAAAGAATTAGTTATAGGGAAACTTCCGATATGAGTAACCGGCTCTGCATATAAAGTTATTTCATGGGAATCAGCGTGCTCAGTTTCAGCCCCATGCTCAGCTTCCAAAGTTTGTGCATCACTTTCATGACCATCTTGCTCTAAAACAGCTGGACTATTATGTTCAATATTTTGTTCTACTATAGGACTATTATCTTCGCTGGTCATGATCACTACTTTCTTTATTATTTACTAACTTATTATCTTCTTTATTGACTTGTTTTAGATATTTCATTCCTATCACACCGATACCGACACAAGAAATTACAAAGGCTAAGGCCGTCAAACTAAAAAAATATAAATAGCCAGTATTGTACTTTTGGTCTAAAAATCTGCCGACAAATAGAGCGATTAGAACAGGCATTGCAATCAAACCACTCATTTGTGCAAAGGCCGTAAGCCCCAAACGCCATAGATCTTTATCTTGGCTATTTTTGAAATCAAATATCATAAAAACAACAGCGCCATCAGTATACTATAGGCGCTGAAATTAGTCAATATATTTTTGCTGAAAATAGCCAAAAATGGGCTAAAAAGGCTTAAACTTTTGTTTTAATAAATTTTGTAGTGGTACAAAACAAGGACTTGGTAAATTATCCCAGTCAAACCATTCCCATTGCTCACACTTTTCTGGCTCCATTGCCTGAACTTCGCCGGCAGCATAATCAGTCACCATAAAAAGCGTGATATAATGTTTGCCTTCTTTGACAAAAATATCATTGGTCACTGAACCAAATCTAATATTTCGTACTTCAATACCCACCTCTTCCATAACCTCTCTTTTCACACAATCTTCCCAAGCCTCATTCATTTCTAAATGGCCACCGGGAAAAGCCCAATCACCTTCGCCGTGAGCGTTTTTTCTTTTACCAAGCAAAACTTTATTATCTTTTATAATAAGAACACCAACGCCTACTTTTGGTCTATTATATTCCATATAATTAAATCAACTAATAATACTATTTCTTTTTTAGCAACATTTTCTTTTTATATTCTTCTGAGCTCATGATTTTTCTATAAACTCTTTCATCAGTGGAGTTATCTCTTTTCTCATAATAATACGATTAGCGACGGCTAAATTATCATTAAATTTGATTTTTAAAATTGATTCAAGTAAATTAATAGTGTCTTTATGTGCACTCACAAATGTATTACCCTTACCTTCTAAATCTATACCGTTTAGAAATATATGATCTAACAATTTTTGTTGCTTCATTTTTTCTAATATTTTTATTATTTCAGAAAGATTATTTTTAATATATTTATTAGTATCAGTAATCTCGAATTGAGCAATGCCTATTTTTTTATCACCAAATTCAAAAGTTTTAAAATCTTCAAGTAAAACTTCTTCTAATGATTTAGTAATTTTTGATTTAGCAACAAACATTTCATGAATAAAATCTACCGGCAGATCAATTTGTTTTACTAACCACTCGGCAAGATCTTTATCTCTTTCGGTTGTGAGCTTACCTTGAAAATTTATAGTATTTGAAACTATGGCTGGATAAAGTAAAAAAGCTGCTTTTTTAGAAATAACAATATTATTTTGCCTAAATTTTTCAGCTACCAAAGTAGCACAAGCTCCAACTTGCTCAATTTGAATTTTAGCTTTAATAAATTTTTCTATTTCATTTATTTTTCTGTGATCAATGATTTCAATAACTTGCTCAGGTTTAATCACACTTGGTAAAGCTACCAAATCACTCGCATCTACTAAGATAATATTTTCATAACCACTTGGTATAGAATCTATTTTATTTATTTGAATATTAAATTTATCCAAAACAAATTGCGCCTCTCTATGTGGGTCACCAAATAAACCAGCTATTGCATTAGCGCCTGTTTTATTTAAATATTCTGCATAAGCAAAAGCACAAGCCGTACCATCTATATCTGGATTAGCATAAGAAGTGACTAATATTTTTTGTTCTTGAATATTCATAAAAATATTATTTACTCAATTCTTGGCTTTTCTATTTCCTCAAGTTCTAAGCTTCCACCTTGGCCGCTGATTTTTAACACATCTTTGTCTACTTTTTTAAACTCTTTATTACTCAAATTATAGGTATTAACAACAGTAGTTAATTGCGCACCAACTTTTTTGTGGTATTCAGAGTAGGCAGACAAGTGATTATTTAGTTTTTCGACATTGGCTCTGATTTCTTTAGCTGACTCCTCTATCTGTAAAGCGCGCAAACCTTGCAAAACTGTCTGCAAATAAGCAGCAAAAGTAGTTGGAGACACTATAATCACTTTGCGCTCATTAAAAGCATAGTCTATCAAACTTCTAGTATTTACTTTGACAGCCCCGACTTCATTGATAAGTAGATCATAATAGATACCTTCTGCTGGAATAAACATAAAAGCAAAGTCTAGCGTTCCTTCAGATGGACGGATATATTTAGCGGTTTCGTCAATGCGTTTTTTCAAATCATTTTTAAACTCTTTTTCTAATTCTTTTTTCTTGTCTTCGTTGCTCTCGGCAACAATACGACGATAGTTTTCTAAAGAAAACTTGGCATCAACTGGTAAAATTTTATCTTTGATTTTAACGACTGCATCAACTGCTTCATTGTTTTTGAACCTGTACTGCATCTGATAACTTTGGGGTGGCAAAATATTTGCCAAAATCATTTCTAAACTTGCCTCACCTAAAGATCCTCTGTTTTTAGAGTTGGTCAAAACTTTTTCTAAGTTTGAAAGCTGGTCAGTAAAATTCACAACTTGCTTATTGGTTTCCTCTAGTTTAAATAATTTGTCTGTAATATCTTTGGACAAACGAGCGGTCTCCATAAACTGATCCTGCAACATTTTGCTAGCATGATGAGAGCTTTCGTCCATTTTCTGACTCAGCTGTTTGTTTAAATCATTTATTTGTTGTTGCAATAATAAAGCCGACTGATTATCTTGGGGCTTTTGTGATTGTTTAAATAATAAAAATATCACCGCTGCAAATCCGACAATGAAAATGACTAATAATATTATGTCCATAAAATTACAATTTTTTTAATAACTCTTTGATATTAATACCACTTTTTTTGATTTTGATAAAATCTATAAATACGCATATTTTATATTAATTCTTTTAAGCTAATAATATTCATAGTTTAACTTAAGGATAACTTAAAATCAACTTATTTATCTTATACTAAAAAAATTTAACAGCCTTTAGATAACATAGCGAGACTTTACCTTATAATCTTCCTTCATATTTAAGTTTGTCAGCGCGTGCTTTTCTTACTCCAGCCATCATGCAATCACCATAAACACCCATAGCAACATAGCCCCCGATTGCTCCTTTGACTAATAAGTCTTCTCTCATAGCCCAGGCTTTGTCTGAATCTAAACCAGCTAGAGCTAGCGCAACATAACCCTTGTCTGCTCCTTGAGCTAATAAGTCTTCTCTCATAGCCCAGGCTTTATCTGAATCTAAACCAGCTAGAGCTAGCGCAACATAGCCCTTGTCTGCTCCTTGAGCTAATAAGTCTTCTCTCATAGCCCAGGCTTTATCTGAATCTAAACCAGCTAGACCCATAGCAACCAAATCCTTGTCTGCTCCTTGAGCTAATAAGTCTTGGCGCATTTGCCAGGCTTTATCTGAATCTAAACCAGCTAGAGCTAGCGCAACATAGCCCTTGTCTGCTCCTTGAGCTAATAAGTCTTCTCTCATAGCCCAGGCTTTGTCTGAATCTAAACCAGCTAGACCTAGCGCAACCCCGTCTTTGTCTTCTCCTTTAGCTAATAAGTCTTGGCGCATTTGCCAGGCTTTGTCTGAATCTAAACCAGCTAAGCCTCGAGCAACATGGCCCTTGTCTGCTCCTTGATCTAATAAATCTTGGCGCATTTGCCAGGCTTTGTCTGAATCTAAACCAGCTAGACCTTGAGCAACACAATTCTTGTTTGCTCTTTTGGCTAATAGGTCTCCTCTCATAGCCCAGGCTTTGTCTGAATCTAAACCAGCTAGAGCTTCAGCAACCAAATCCTTGCTTGCTCTTTGAGTTAATAAGTATTGTAAATAATCTAAGGCTCTATCTTGAAACTCTGGCGAATTCATTAATTCTTGGTGAATATTATTGTATTCTATTTTGGCTTCATTAATTTCTGCTTGATAAGTTTTTAAAGCTGTGAGTTCTTCTGCTGAGCCTTTTTCTACTTGACTTATTTTATCCATAGCTAAATCTAGCTTAGCTTTTATTTCTGGAGGATAAACTATTCCTGCTTCTACTTTATTAGTTTCTCCTTCTGCTTTATTAGTTTGGTTAGTAAACTCTAATATTTTTTCTGACATGTATTTGTGTATTATGCTAATCTGTAGGGTATATTTTAAAACTGGGATGTTTCTTTCTTAGTTCAGCCCTTTTAGTTGAATTAAGATTATCAAGTCGTAAATTACCATTTACTGTTGTTGGTAGTGTTAAACCCTCAGCTGAAGTGAGCCCTCTAAGCCAAAGATAACCATTTACTGTTGTTGGTAGTGTGAGACCTTCAGCTGAAGTGAGGTTATCAAGCTGCAGATTACCATTTACTGTTGTTGGTAGTGTGAGACCTTCAGCTGAAGTGAGGTTATCAAGCTGCAGATTACCATTTACTGTTGTTGGTAGTGTGAGACCTTCAGCTGAAGTGAGGTTATAAAAGTTAATTCTGTTTAAATTTGTTAAAGCTTCAATAGCTTGAGAAATATCTCCAGCTAAAATAGTGCTAGTGACTCTGATTTCTATTACATTATTATCTTCTATTTTAAGCCTTAAATCATCTAGACTAATATCTTCTGCTTGAAAATCTTTGTTGATGATTCTTTGTTTGGCAAAACCTTTGTTTATTTGGATTACTAAATCTTCTAAGGCTTCTAATTCAAACCTATGTATTTGTTCTCCTTCAAAGTCTACTAGCTCCATCATTTTTTTATCATGTGCTTCTTTCATTTTTTTATCATAGACTTCCTTTTCTTCTCTAGCTTTAGTTAGTAAGTTTATTTCTGCTTGATAAGTTTTTAAAGCTATGAGTTCTTCTGCTGAGCCTTTTTCTACTTGAGTTATTTTATCCATAGCTAAATCTAGCTTAGCTTTTATCTCTGGAGGATATACTATTCCTATTTCTGTGTTATTAGTTTCTCCTTCTGCTTTATTAGTTTGGTTAGTAAACTCTAATATTTTTTCTGACATGTGTTTGTGTATTATGCTAATCTGCAGGCTCTATTTTAAAACTAGGATGTTTTCTTCTTAATTCATTTCTTTCATCTGAGCTGAGGCTGCGAAGATCAAGATAGCCATTTAATGTTATTGGCAGTGTTAAACCTTCAGCTGATCTGAGATTGCTAAGATCGAGATTACCATTTAATGTGCTTGGTAGTATGAGGCCTTCAGCTAAGCTGAGGCTGCGAAGATCAAGAATACCATTTACTGTTGTTGGTAGTATGAGACCTTCGGCTGAGCTGAGGCTGTCAAGATAAAGATCACCATTTACTGTTGTTGGCAATGTAAGGCCCTCAGTTGAAATGAGGTTGGAAAGATCAAGATAGCCATTTAATGTTATTGGCAGTGTTAAACCTTTGGCTGAAGTTAGATTTCCAAGACCAAGATTACCATTTAATGTTGTTGACAATGTAATGCCTTCGGCTGATTTGAGGCCGGAAAGACCAAGGTATTCTAAGTTTATTAAAGCTTCGAGTGGTTTAGAGATATCTCCAGACAAGACAGTGATGTTGGTGTATATTTGTGTTACCTTATTATCTTCTATTGTAATCATTAAATCATCTAGACTAATATCTTTTGCTTTAAAGTCTTTGTTTATTATCCTTTGTTGAGCAAAGCCTTTGTTTATTTGAAGTATCAGATCTTCTAAAGCTTCTAGCTCAAACTTATGTATTTGTTCTCCTCTAAAGTCTATTAAAGCTTCCTTAGCTTCTTTTTCTTCTCTAGCTTTAGTTAGTGGGGTTATTTCTGCTTGGTAAGCTTTTAGAGCTGTGAGTTCTTCTGCTGAGCCTTTTTCTGTTTTAGTTATTTTATCCATAGCTAAATCTAGTTTAGCTTTTATTTCTGGAGGATAAACTATTCCTTGTTCTGTATTATTAGTCTCTCCTTCTGCTTTATTAGTTTGGTTAGTAAACTCTAATATTTTTTCTGACATGTGTTTTTGTGTATTTTTATTATACTATATCTGCAGGCTCTATTCTAAAACTAGGATGCTTTTTTCTTAGTTCATTTCTTTCAGCTGAAGTGAGGCGGAAAAGATAAGGAGCACCATTTAATATTGTTGGTAATGTGAGGCCTTCAGCTGATTTGAGGCTTTGAAGCCAAAGATCACCATTTAATGTACTTGGTAAGCTTAAACCTTCAGCTGATTTGAGGCCACCAAGATCAAGACCACCATTTAATATTGTTGGCAGTATAAGACCTTTGGCTAATTTGAGACTACTGAGATAAAGATCACCATTTACTGTGCTTGGTAAACTTAAACCTTCGGCTGAGCTGAGGCTAGAAAGATCAAGCTTCTTTAAATTTATTAAAGCTTCGATAGGTCCAGAGATATCCCCAGATAAGATAGTGCTAGTAGTTTGGATTACTACTACCTTATTATCTTCTATTCTAATCTCTAAATCATCTAGCCTAATATCTTCTGCTTTAAAGTCTTTGTTTATTATCCTTTGCTGGGCAAAGCCTTTATTTACTTGAACTATTAGATCTTCTAAAGCTTCTAGTTCAAACTTATGTATTTGTTCTCCTTGAAAGTCTACTAGCTCCATCATTTCTTTATCATAGGCTTCTTTTTCTTCTCTAGCTTTAGTTAGTAAGTTTATTTCTGCTTGGTAAGCTTGTATAGCTATGAGTTCTTCTGCTGAGCCTTTTTCTACTTGAGTTATTTTATCCATAGCTAAATCTAGCTTAGCTTTTATCTCTGGAGGATATACTATTCCTTGTTCTGTGTTATTAGTTTCTCCTTCTGCTTTATTAGTTTGGTTAGTAAACTCTAATATTTTTTCTGACATGTGTTTTTGTGTATTTTTATTATACTACAATCTTTTCTTTTAATTTCTTTTTAAGCTGTTCGGGAACTAATTTCACATTTTTAGCTTGAATACTATCTTTATAGAATCCTTTGACATGATCTGTTTCTGGACCAATACCAAAACCAATCAAATCAACTTCTGGATTTGTTTGTATTTTATCGGTCACTTCTGATAATTCACCTTCAGAAGATTTTGCACTATTATAACGATTGCCCCCTGGTGCCGGCAAACCATCTGACATGACCATAAATAAATTTGTCTTAGCTAAATTTGCTAAAACTATAGTTTCATAAATTTTATTAACACAAAAAGCATCACTATTATTCCTGGCACCAGGACCAGAAGTGATACCTATCATCCGCATCATTTTATCACGAACTTTATTATCAAATTCTTCTTCAAAAGCTTTAAACTCATAAACATCATCTTGAAAACCATGAATTGAAAAAGGTATACCAACATTATTCAAAACTTCCGCCACCATAGCCAAGCCTTTGAAAGTTTCTAGTATCTTAGCATTTTGCATTGAACCAGATAAATCAACCAGCATCGTCACGCGAAAATCATTTTTTTCATGACTAATAGTTTTTAAAAATAATTCATCATAATTACCAGTTGCCTCAAAGAGCATAGGGCCACCACCAGACATATTTATGTCTGCTCCAGATGGAGCTGGTTTTTTAGTTGGCTGTCTCTTGGACATAAATTCTGCCAAAAAAAACTGGGTCAGATTATCAATTTCTGAGCGTAGTTCTAAAACAGTTTTTTCATACTCTGATCTTGTAGCGTCTAATTTTGCCTCCGCTTCAGCCATCGCTTCTTCCATCTGACGCTTAATACTTTCATTATTCTCAGATTTCTTATCTTCTGAGCTCCTTTTTCCTGGCTCACCAAACTTACCTCCAATAACATCATTGGCACCTGCCTCAAGGCCGTCTAATTTTTTCTTGGCATCTGCTTTAGCCTTGTCTTCTAGGTTTTTGCGCTCCTCAGGATCCATGTCTTCAAGTTTTTTCCTTATTTTATCTTTTAATTTTTCTTTTACTGCATCTGGTAACTGATCAAATGGTATAGGCATACCAGAATCATCACCCTCTCCTTCACCAAGTTCAAAGTCTCCATCTTCCAACATTTTTTTTAATAATTCATCCCATTGAGCATTTTCGTATGAAGCATCAACTAATTTTTTATACTCAGGCCAAATAGCACCCCTAGTCAATTTGTACATCAGCCGTGCTTTTGCGACTATCTCAGCTGGTGATGGGGTCATAGATGGAACAGTATTATAGCAAGCTTGAGCTATCTTATCTGTTTTTTCTAAAGCTGCTCTAACATCATCAGGCAAATCATCTGAAAATTCCCCTGTATGCCAACGACGAATCACTTCTAAACCAAACCGGATATGCTTTGGCGTGTACCCAACTTGTTGTTCAGCTAAATCTGTAATTTTTTGTTCATCATTATATTCATCATCATACACTTCATTTAGCCATTCCTTTGGGCCGGCGTATTTAGCTGACATCCAATTATTTACCCGCGGATCTTCCACGGCATTTAATAAAAACTTAAAACCACTTTCATTCCACTCTTCTTTGGGAATAAAATCAACCTTACTAATAATTTCATGCGCAGCCTCGTGAGATATTACACCCTTGCAAAATTCGGGTGATTTGTTTGCTACATCATTAGGACAAACTTCAATAGTGTTACTACCAAATATATAGCGCCAACCTGGCTTTTTACCATAACGAACCTTGATATCACTACCCGAGGATGCTAAAAGCTCAGCTATCGCTGTAATCTCATTAAATTTTTTTCCAGCCTCTATATTTTCAATCGGCAATTCTTCCTCATTATTGACAAGTGGTATATTATTAACTGATTCAAATGTTCTCATAATATTTTTGATAATAAAAAATTTATTGCATATTTTGACGTAATATCTCTTTATGATCTTCTGGCACATCTGGATTACTCAAAAGATCTGCATATAAATTCAATACTTCTTCTCTGCTACCCTCTCTAGCTTGAGAAACTACTTTCTCCACTGGCTCATCTAGCTGAACAATATCTTCAGCTAAAACTTTCAATCTTTGTCTATCCTCAGGAGACTTTAATTTATCATAAAATATGGCCTGAAGCGCATCTTGAACTGTTTGTTTAAAATTACCTGGTTGACGAAATGTTAAAATAAATTGTTTAAATCTGACAGTATCACGTTGATCATAAGTAATATTTTGCTGCTCACCAGATTTTGTATTAATATCTTTTCCGACCATAGATTTTACCTTGCAGAAAAAAGTGGCATATTTAGTCATAAAACCTCTGACCCAAACATCATCATAAACATCACTTAACTTTGTAAATTGAGTCACATTTTCTTTTTCTTTGACTTCTACTACAGTTGACTTTGTAGACTCTTCTAATCCTTCACTTATCAATAATCTATTTAGTTGCTCTGTTTCATTCATTGACCTCACTGATACAAAACGCCAACGACTAACATAGTCTTCAGATAATTGAACGCGTCCTTTGATTCTTCCACCGGGTGGATTCATGGTGCCAAAAACTCTAGATTTAGGATCTCTCTTAATCTTTCTGTTTCCATTCTCACTTAAAATCATCTCCCCGCCTTTTTCTAATAGAGCGTTTAAGCGCACTAAAATTTGTGGCTCAGCAGTATTCACCTCATCAAGAATAAGCCAAGCGCCTTCCTCCTGCGCTCGAACAATGTCTGAGTCTTGCCATGTCCAATCTTCATCGCTAATTTCTATATTTTCATTTTCAGCAATTTTTTTTATATCATCTTCTGAAAATCCCTCAACTAAAAAATCTCTCACTGCCTCTTGTCCCTCTGCGGGCTCTAATTCTAACTTTTGTGTATATTTAGCTACTATTTGTTTTGAATCTTCAGAAAGTGATGATCTATTTTTGATCTTATCATATAACTGTTGTTCTAAGCCTTTGTTTTTTGGTATCCATTTGCCAACCAGAGCGCCAATGTCACTCTGACCATTCAAAGACACACGATACATTGGTCGATTTAATAAGGCGGCTAAATATTCGATAGTTATGTTTTTGCCTACCGCTGGATCACCTTCAAGTAATAAAGGATCGTTTGTGACTACTGCTTCTAAAATTTTTTTCATTAGATCTTGAGAATATTCATCTTCAACAAAATCCCTTAAAGTCTCTTTATTAAGTGAAGGAATGCGCTCGTGCTTGCGAGTATCTGTTTCAATTTCAAAGCCCATTAATTGAACGGTCTTTTCTTCAACGTTTTCTATGTTTTTAAAAGTTTCTTCAAATTTCATATTTCTTTATATTAAACGTTTAAAATTGGATAAAAAATATCGCCTAGCTCATGGTTAGAATGATTGTATTCATCATCTGTCATACAAACAAAAAGTTTGGCTTTGGAATCTGGATCTTTTTCTTGTTGATCAAATTTTAACTTAGCATACTTTGATAAGTAATTGATAAACATAAAAAAATCGCTATTTAGATCTTTATCTACAATAACTTTTACTACCCTACCTTGTTCTAGTGCCTCAAATATTGACTGGATATTTGGACTATCAAACTCTAAGGAAACATTAGTTGTGGAGATTTGGTTTGAATCGGGAAAATATTTATTAATTTCCGCTAAATCACTCTCATTTTTGTAGAGGACTAGGCCTATATTAAAAGAGCCGTGGTCTAGTTCTGTTTTACCTAAAAGTTGAATAAATTGTTCTTTTTTCATACAAATGAGATTAAATTATTAATATTTATATTTTTTATATATTCTTTATTTATTACTAAACTCTAATATTTTTTCTGACATAGATTTTTTTATAATCTTCCTTCATTTTTAAGTTTATCGGTGCGTGCTTTTCTTACTCCAGTCATTACACAGTCTCCATAAACACCTAGAGCAACCCGGGCTTTATCTACTCCTTGGGCTAATAAGTCTTCCCTCATAGCCCAAGCTTTATCTGAATCCAAGCCAGCTAGACCTTGAGAAACACTGCTATTGTCTGCTCCTTGAGCTAATAACTTGTCTCTCATAGCCCAAGCTTTATCTGAATCCAAACCAGCTAGACCCATAGCAACACCGCCATTGTCTGCTCCTTGAGCTAATAACTTGTCTCTCATAGCCCAAGCTTTATCTGAATCCAAACCAGCTAGACCCATAGCAACAAAACGCTTATCTACTCCTTGGGCTAATAAGTCTTCCCTCATAGCCCAAGCTTTATCTGAATCCAAGCCAGCTAGACCTTCAGCAACCGAGTCTTGAGGCACTCCCTGAGCTAATAGCTCTTCCCTCATAGCCCAAGCTTTATCTGAATCCAAGCCAGTTAGACCCATAACAAAAGCGTCCTTAGCTACTCCTCCTTGATCTACTAGCTCTTCTCTCATGGCCCAAGCTTTATCTGAATCCAAGCCAGCTAGACCTTGGGCAACAAAGCTCTTATACGCTCCTTGATCTAATAACTTGTCTCTCATGGCCCAAGCTTTATCTGAATCCAAGCCAGCTAGACCTTGGGCAACCGAGTTTTTATCTGTTCCTTGAGCTAACAACTCTTCTCTCATGGCCCAAGCTTTATCTGAATCCAAGCCAGCTAGACCTTGGGCAACAAAGCTCTTATACGCTCCTTGATCTAATAAGTCTTGTATATAAGCTATAGCTCTATCTTGAAACTCTGGTGAATTCATTAATTCTTGGTGAATAAGCTCCATTGAGTTATTATATTCAACTTTAGCTTTGACTATTTCTGCTTGGTAAGCTTGTAGAGCTATGAGTTCTTCTGCTGAGCCTTTTTCTGTTTTAGTTATTTTATCCATAGCTAAATCTAGTTTAGCTTTTATCTCTGGAGGATAAACTATTCCTTGTTCTGTGTTATTAGTTTCTCCTTCTGCTTTATTATCTTTAGCTGTAAACTCTAATATTTTTTCTGACATGTGTTTGTGTGTTATTGACTATTATACTAATCTAAAGGTTGTATTTTAAAACTAGGATGCTTTTTTCTCAGCTCATTTCTTTGATCTGAGCTGAGGCTGTTAAGATAAAGATCACCATTTAATGTTGTGGGTAGTATAAGACCTTTGGCTGATCTGAGGTTGGAAAGACTAAGGCCACCATTTACTGTTGTTGGTAGTATAAGACCTTCAGCTGAGCTGAGTCTAGAAAGACCAAGATCACCATTTACTGTGCTTGGTAGTGTGAGACCTTTGGCTGATTTGAGACTACTGAGATAAAGATCACCATTTACTGTGCTTGGTAGTGTGAGACCTTTGGCTGAGCTGAGGCTATAAAGACTAATTGTTCTTAAATTTATTAAAGCTTCAATGGGCCCAGAGATATCCCCAACTAAGATAGTGCTAGTAAATTTGACTCCTACTACCTTATTATCTTCTATTGTAATCTCTAAATCATCTAGACTAATATCCTCTGCTTCAAAGTCTTTATTGATAATTCTTTGTTGGGCAAAACCTTTGTTTATTTGAACTATTAGATCTTTTAAAGCTTCTAGCTCAAACTTATGTATTTGTTCTCCTTGAAAGTCTACCAAAGCTTCTTTAGCTTCTTTTTCTTCTCTAGCTTTGGTTAATGGGGTTATTTCTTCTTGGTAAGCTTGTAGAGCTATGAGTTCTTCTGCTGAGCCTTTTTCTGTTTTAGTTATTTTATCCATAGCTAAATCTAGCTTAGCTTTTATTTCTGGAGGATAAACTATTCCTTGTTCTGTGTTATTAGTTTCTCCTTCTGCTTTATTATCTTTAGCTGTAAACTCTAATATTTTTTCTGACATAGATTTTTTTATAATCTTCCTTCATTTTTAAGTTTATCGGTGCGTGCTTTTCTTACTCCAGTCATCAGGTAATCACCATAAACACCAATAGCAACCACGCCCTTGTTTGCTCCTTGAGCTAATAAGTCTTCTCTCATAACCCAGGCTTTTTCAGAATCTAAACCAGCTAGCCCTATAGCAACATGGTCCCTGTCTACTCCTTGAGCTAATAAGTCTTCTCTCATAACCCAGGCTTTGTCAGAATCTAAACCAGCTAGACCTAGAGCAACCACGCCCCTGTCTGCTCCTTGAGCTAATAAGTTTTCTCTCATATCCCAGGCTTTGTCAGAATCTAAACCAGCTAGACCCATAGCAACATAGCCCTTGTTTGCTCCTTGAGCTAATAAGTTTTCTCTCATATCCCAGGCTTTATCTGAGTCCAAGCCAACTAAACCTTGAGCAACAAAGTCTTTAGACGCTCCCTGGGCTAATAACTTTTCTCTCATGGCCCAAGCTTTATCTGAGTCCAAGCCAACTAAACCTTGAGCAACATATTCCCCGTGTGCCACTTGGGCTAATAAGTCTTCTCTCATATCCCAGGCTTTGTCAGAATCTAAACCAGCTAGACCTAGGACAACATGGCCCTTGTATACTCCTTTGGCTAATAAGTCTTCTCTCATAGCCCAGGCTTTGTCAGAATCTAAACCAGCTAGACCCATAGCAACTAGGTCTTTACCTGCTCCTTGAGCTAACAACTCTTCTCTCATGGCCCAAGCTTTATCTGAATCCAAGCCAGCTAGACCTTGAGCAACAAAGCTCTTATACGCTCCTTGATCTAATAAGTCTTGTATATAAGCTATAGCTCTATCTTGAAACTCTGGTGAATTCATTAATTCTTGGTGAATAAGCTCCATTGAGTTATTATATTCAGCTTTAGCTTTGACTATTTCTTCTTGGTAAGCTTGTAGAGCTATAAGTTCTTCTTTAGAGCCTTTTTCTGCTTTACTTAAGCTAGCTAGACTTTGGTCTAGCTTAGCTTTTATTTCTGGAGGATAAACTATTCCTTGTTCTGTGTTATTAGTTTCTCCTTCTGCTTTATTAGTTTGGTTAGTAAACTCTAATATTTTTTCTGACATAGATTTTTGTTATTGACTAATCTTCAGGGTATATTTTAAAACTAGGATGTTTCTTTCTTAGTTCGTTCCTTTCATCTGAGCTGAGACTATGAAGATTAAGGCCACCCTTTAATATGCCTGGTAACACTAAGCCTTCAGCTGAAGTGAGACTTCTAAGATCAAGATCACCATTTAATGTTGCTGGTAGTGTCAAGCCTTCAGCTGATTTAAGATTACTCAAATAAAGACCACCATTTAATGTTGTGGGCAGCACTAAGCCTTCAGCTGAGCTGAGACTGTAAAGATTAAGATAGCCATTTACTGTTGTGGGCAACACTAAGCCTTCAGCTGAGCTGAGACCAGCAAGATCAAGACTACCATTTACTGTTGTGGGCAACACTAAGCCTTCAGCTGAGCTGAGACTATTAATATCAAGACTACCATTTACTGTTGTGGGCAGCACTAAGCCTTCAGCTGAGCTGAGGCTATGAAGATGTATCCATTTTAAATTTATTAAAGCTTCAATGGGCTTAGAAATATCTCCAGCTAAAATAGTGCTAATAATTTGGATTGTGACTACCTTATTATCTTCTATTTTCAGCCTTAGATCATTTAGACTAGCATCTTCTGCTCGAAAATATTTGTTTATTGTTCTTTGTTTGGCAAAGCCTTTGTTTACTTGAACTACTAGATCTTTTAAAGCTTCTAGTTCAAATTGATGTATTTGTTCTCCTCTAAAATCTACTAGCTCCATCATTTTTTTATCATGGGCTTCTTTTTCTTCTCTAGCTTTGGTTAATGGGGTTATTTCTGCTTGGTAAGCTTGTAGAGCTATGAGTTCTTCTGCTGAGCCTTTTTCTGCTTTACTTAAGCTAGCTAGACTTTGGTCTAGTTTAGCTTTTATCTCTGGAGGATAAACTATTCCTTGTTCTGCTTTATTAGTTTCTCCTTCTGCTTTATTATCTGGAGTGGTAAACTCTAATATTTTTTCTGACATGTGTTTTGTGTATTTTTATTATACTAACCTAAAGGCAATATTTTAAAACTAGGATGTTTTTTTCTTAATGCATTTCTTTCAGCTGAGCTGAGGCTAGGAATATAAAGACTACCATTTAATGTACTTGGTAGTATGAGACCTTCAGCTGATTTAAGATTGCTAAGATCAAGACCACCATTTAATATTGTTGGTGGCGTAAGACCTTCAGCTGATTTAAGATTGCTAAGATCAAGATAACCATTTAATATTGTTGGTAGCGTAAGACCTTCAGCTGAGCTTAGGTTATGAAGATCAAGATTACCATTTAATGTTGTTGGTAGTATGAGACCTTCGGCTGAGCTGAGGCTGCGAAGACCAAGGTATTTTAAGCTTATCAGAGCTTCAATAGCTTTAGAGATATCTCCAGATAAGACAGTGGTATTAGACCTTATTTGTATTACCTTATTATCTTCTATTATAATCTTTAAATCATCTAAACTAATATTTTCTGCTTTAAAATCTTTGTTTATTATCCTTTGTTGGGCAAAGCCTTTGTTTATTTGCAGTATTAGATCTTCTAAAGCTTCTAGTTCAAACTTATGTATTTGTTCTCCTTTAAAGTCTACTAAAGCTTCCTTAGCTTCTTTTTCTTCTCTAGCTTTAGTTAGTAAGTTTATTTCTTCTTGGTAAGCTTGTAGAGCTATGAGTTCTTCTGCTGAGCCTTTTTCTGCTTTACTTAAACTAGCTAGACTTTGGTCTAGTTTAGCTTTTATCTCTGGAGGATAAACTATTCCTTGTTCTGCTTTATTAGTTTCTCCTTCTGCTTTATTATCTGGAGTGGTAAACTCTAATATTTTTTCTGACATAGATTTTTATCTTATGTTAAAAAATTTAACAGCGTTTTGAAAAGTTTGTTCTATCACTTCTTCTTTAGTTAAATTCAAAATCTCAGCAATTTTTTCCGCTACATGTTGTGTATGAATAGGCTCATTTCTTTTTCCTCTATGTGGCACTGGTGTCAAATAAGGTGCATCAGTTTCAATCAAAATTTTATCTAGAGGCATTATTTTGACAATGCTTTCTAAAACTCCAGTTTTATCAAAAGTAATAATACCAGTAAAGCCCAAATAAAAACCAGCGGCAATAAAATCTTTAGCGTCTTGTAAACTGCCACCAAAACAATGAATAACTGCTCGCTTTACATTTTCACTTTTTAAAACACTTAAAATATCTTGATAACAACTAAATTTATTTTCTTTGTCATTACGGCCATGAATGACTAAGGCTAAATTATTGTTTTGAGCAAGCTTGATATGCTGAATCAAAACTTCTTTTTGTTTAGCTTTGTAAGTAGCAAAATCAACGCCGTATTTTTCTTCTACTTCATTAAAATGATAGTAGTCCAAACCAGTTTCCCCCATAGCGACTACTTCATTTTTATTGTTATCAATTAATTCTTGATATTTACTAATATCAAAGTCTTCATCAAAAACATGAATGGGGTGTAAACCAAGACTGGCATAAAAATTTTTGTTGTTTTTAGCAAGCTCCACGGCTTTGAGACTAGTAGCATAAGCTGCGCCAATATTGACTAAAGTCATGGGTAAATTTTGACAGCGCAAAATCACCTCGTCACGATCTTCGTCATAAGCTTGAAAATTTAAATGAGTATGTGAATCAAACAACATTATAAAATAGATTTTATACTTTTGACAGCCTCAGGAATAAGTGGCTTCACTACGACAGCGATAGTTGCTGCAATGGATGCTAACTGAGAGTTTAATAAAGCATCTTTGATGCCTTGAGAAAAAGGAAATAAAGATAATAAATAAACAAAAATAGCCGCCACCAAAATACCACCAAGAAAGCCTACGGCTGCGCCCAAAAGTTTGTTGGCCAAATTAATAAAAGGAATGATATGAAAAATTTTGTTTATCACCCAAACAACAATACTGATCACAATATTAAGCGCCAAGAAAATAGCGATAAAGCCTAAGATATTAGCCAGACCCTGATTGTCAATATTAAAAGCCGACATAATCCAAGCAGCCGCCGCAGACATATAGTGACTACCAGCCCAAATACCCAAAATAATACCAAGCAGAGAACCAATGGCGCCTACTAGTCCTGCTCTAAAACCTTGGAAGACACAAAGCACCAAGATAACCAAGATAACCACATCTAACCAATTCATATTTTTGTTTTATTAATTTAGCAAAACCTTATCAAAAGAAGATGTCTCCTCTATCGGTTTTAGACTACAAGCCGATAATGTAAACAAACTAATCATCAAAATAAATAAAATAATTTTTTTGTGCATATCACTATTTACCCCGTTAGATAATAAATAAAAACAAATTTATTTAAAATAAAACTAATTTACTACAGCCCCATTATCTAACGGGGTTAATTTTCTAATCTTTTAAAAAGTGGCTCTGCTGGTTTTTTAATTTCTTTAGCTGTCAAAATATCTAAAATCGCTTGCGCAGTTTCTGGCATAAAAGCTTTGAGCGCAAAAGCAATCTGATACAAGTCATTGCTCAAAGTAGTCAAAACTTCTACTAAAGTTTTTTTATCTTCTTCACTTTCTGATTTGCTCAAGAGCCAAGGCTTAGTGGTATCTACTAAGACATTGGAATTTTGAATGAGCTTCCAAATGTCTAACAAAGCATCACGAAATTTTAGTTGTTCGATTTTGTGATTGACTGACAAAATAAATTCTGAATCTGTTTGCGGCTTCAAAGCAACAGTACCTGCTAAATACTGCTCCACCATATTGGTCACACGGCTCACTAAATTTCCTAAACCATTTACCAAATCAGCATTGTACTTGGCAGGAAAATCTTCTACTCTGATATCTGACTCAGCGCCAAAAGCAAACTGAGATAAAATCAAATACTTGGTACTTTCAGCACCATAAGTTTCTACCAAAGTATTAGGATCAATCACATTGCCAATTGTTTTGGACATTTTTTGACCGTCTATGGTAAAAAAGCCATGAATGTTCAAAGATTTGGGCATTGGCAAATCTAAAGCCATCAAGATAGCAGGCCAGAAAATTGCATGAAATTTCAAAATATCTAGCGCTAGTAGCTGACAATCAGCTGGCCAAAACTTTTGAAAATTTTTGCCATCAGGATAATCTAAAGCCGTAATATAATTTGATAAAGCATCTACCCAGACATAGGCCTTTTGGCTTTCATCCCAAGGTAAATCAATGCCCCAGGGCACTGAGAGCTTGGAACGAGAAATAGAAAAATCTGGCAAAGCTTGCTTTTCTAAAATACCCAAAACTTCATTTTTTCTGGATACAGGAAAAATAACTAATTCATCATTTTTTATTTTTTCTATGATAGTCGGCAAATAGTCAGCCAGCCTAAAAAACCAATTTTTTTCGGCTATTTGTTCGGGCGCTTTTTTGTGATCAGGACAAAGGCCATCTAGCAACTCGCTTTCTAAAATAAATTTTTCACAGCCTACGCAGTACAAACCCTGATAATCTCCCTGATAAATCACCTCGTTGCCCTTGGGCGTCTGAGCTGTTTTTAATTTTAATAAAATTTCTTGAACGGTTTTTTGATGCTTCTCGTCAGTCGTACGGATAAATTGATCATAAGAAATATCCAAATTTTTCCAAGCAAGCTTAAACTGCTCGCTGACTTGATCAGTAAAAGTTTGAGGGTCAATATTTAATTTGGCAGCAGATTCGGCAATTTTAGCGCCATGCTCATCAGTGCCAGTCAAAAAATAAACATTTTCCGGGCCTAATTTTTCTCGCCAAAACCTTGCCAAAACATCAGCTACAATAGTCGTATAAGCATGACCAATGTGTGGCTTGTCGTTGACATAGTAAATCGGCGTCGTGATGTAGTACTTATTTTTTTCTAACATAGCTATCTACGATAATTACAAACTCTCCTTTGACTTGGCTAGGATTTTTTTCTAAAATATTTTTGAGTTCTTGAGCGGTCCCTCGATAAATAGTTTCAAAAGTTTTGGTCAGCTCTCTGCCCAAAATTATTTGTTTGTCACTGCCTGCCAAAGCATCTAGAGTTTTGGAGATTCTGTGTACGGACTCAAAAAATATCACCGGAATTTTGGACTCTTTGATTTGCGTGATTAAAGTTTGACGACCATTTTTGTGAGGCAAGAATCCCAAAAACAAAAATTTGTCTAAGGCAATTCCAGCCACTGACATCAAAGTTGTCATAGCGGAAGCGCCAGGAATAGGCACTATTTTAACTTCCGGAAATTCCAGGATGATTTTTTCTATCAGCATACCGCCTGGATCAGACACGCCTGGAGTACCAGCATCAGTCACTAAGGCTAAATCTTTATCTTCTTGCAATAAATTTTTTATTTTTTGCCAATCAGCCATTTTACTGTGCTGTTGCCAGACAAGTAATGGTTTTTGGATTTCATAGTGAGCAAGCAATTTACTTGTCACTCTTTTGTCTTCGGCTAAAATACAATCAACTTGCGACAAAATATTTTTGGCCCTTAAGGTCAAATCGTCTAAATTTCCAATAGGAGTAGCGACAAAGTAAACAGTAGACATTATTCTAGTTGATTATCGGCTTTAACTTTTTCACCAGCTAAATCCTCTAAATAAACAGCTAAAGCAGTTGCAACTGGCACAGCTAAAATAGCACCTACAGGGCCTGCTAAGCGGGCACCAATCAAGATGCTCAAAATAACAACAATCGGATTTAAACCAACTGACTTACCCATGACTTTGGGTACTATCAAATGATTTTCTGCTTGCTGAATCAAAAAGTATAAAACAATGACAGCCACGGCTTTGCTTGGACTTTGAGCAAAAGCAAAAAATACGGCCGGTATAGCTGACATCAATGGTCCTAAATAAGGAATAATCTCAAACAAGCCAGCCACTAAAGCTAAAATCAAAGCATATTTTACTCCCAAAATACTCAACCCAGTAAACACTAGAGTAAAAACAATCAATGACAAAATCAACTGACCTCTGAGCCAATAACCCATACGATGTTGAATGCGATTCATCAACTGCACGACATAAGGTTGGTGTTTGAGAGGTGTCATGGTGCGAATAAAACGCTTCATGCCATCTTCTTCAACCACTAAATAAAAAGTGATAACCAGCACAATAAAAAAGGAAATCACTCCACCAAACAAAGAAGCTACAAAACTAAAAATACCAGAACCAGCTTTGGATAAACTGTTGGTCAAAACTGATAGACCATTAAATTGTTGCTGTCCATCTTCATTGACACTAAATTGACCTAAATTTTTGAGACCATCTTCAATTTTATGATAAAACTCGGCTGTACTTGAATCTCTAGCAATATCTTTGATTTGAGTGACTACTGGTCCTGACAACAAAAAGATAGCACCAGACACTAAAGCCAGAAAAATAATATAAACCCCCAAAATACTTAAGGCTCTAGGTATTTTCTTTTTTTGTAAAGAATCAACCAAAGGATCAAAGGCGGCTGACAAAATCACTGCCACAAAGAGCAGAGCCAAAACATCTTTGATTAAAAAAAGAAATCCCAACACCAGCAAAATTACAATTGTCTTGATAATCGTACCGATGGAGATAGAAACTTTTTGAAACTCCGACATATTTTTTTATTTACTTATTTAAAAGATTAAGAAATTTCTTTTTATCAGCAAAAGGGCCGATCAAGGCCAAATTGCTTTGAGACATGACAAAAATATCTTTAGCTATTTGATTGACTTGCTTCAAAGTTATTTTATCTACTTCTTGTAAAAGCTCTTCTAATGTTTTTGGTTTTTGACCAAACAACTCCTGATCAGACAAAAAAGCTAAATAAGCTGAAGAATTTTCTAAACGCAAAATCAAACGACCGCGAATATTTTCTTTAGCCTGTGCCAACTCTTCAGCCGAAATACCTTCATTTTTTACCTTGTCTATTTCTTCACGGATAGCCTGGATAGCTTCTTCTATTTTATCTTTATTGAGGCCTGCTGAAATTGCAAAATTTGAAATGTCTTCATAGCCATTTACACCAGCGCGGATAGAATAACATAAACCCCGTCTTTCACGGATCTGCAAAAATAAACGAGAGCTCATATTGCCTCCCAAAATATTAGCTAGCATCTGCAAGGCCAAAAACTTTTTGTCTTTCTTGGAAACTGAAGTCCAACCAAGCATCAGTTGCACTTGCTCTAAAGGACGATTAACTAACTGTACTTGGCTAGTTTTTTGCAAACTTTTTTTGACTGGCGTTATTTTGACACGCTTTTTGGATTTTTTGACAGGGAAAAAATGATTGATCAAAGCCAAAGCCTCTTTGGTTTTGAAGTTTCCTGCTAGACTCAAAA
>JAGORJ010000017.1 GCA_018062885.1 Patescibacteria group bacterium
TGTGGAGCTTGGTTTAATCCTAAATTAGCCCTTAAAAAATAGTTTAAATTTTTAGTGTAATGATGCCCGTTAGAAATTCATAGAAAATTTCTATTAGGGTAAATAAATAGTATTTAAAATTTCTAACGGGATGAAAAAATTAAAAATAGTTTCTATTTCCTCTGAGCTAGATCCATTTGTTAAAACGGGTGGTTTGGGTGATGTGGCTCGTGCTTTGCCAAAAAGTTTGGCGCGTCTTGGGCATGAGGTGATAGTTATCATCCCCTATCATAGCAAAGCTATTGATAGCAAAAAATATAAATTTACCGAGCTCTACAAAGATGTGTCTTTGCGGGTGGATAAAAATAACTCAATTAAGGTGAGTTATTTTCGTGGTGAGTTGTTGCCAAACTTGCCGGTATATTTTGTCAAATGTGACAAGTATTTTGGCAAGAAAAAAAATATTTACGGCTCTTCTCGTGACAATGCTAGATTTTATTTATTTTCTGTAGCCGCTCTAAAATTGATTTCTCTCTTAAAATTTAAAGCGGATATTATTCATTGCCATGATTGGCACACCGGGCTTATTCCTTACTTGAAAAAAACCAGATTTAAAGATAGTCAAACTTTGAGTAAAGCAGCTACTGTTTTTACTATTCATAATCTGACTTTTCAACTAGGTTCAAATTGGTGGGATGTGCCGGTCAAATTTCGTGACAAAGGCAAAGTTGCTTTGCCGGACTTTGGCTCAGCAGAATTAGCTTATATCAATTTTGCGAAAAGAGGCATTATGTATGCTGATGTTATCAATACTGTGTCAGAAACTTATGCTAAAGAGATTTTGAAAAAAAGTTTTGGACAAGACTTACATCGTATTTTAGTCAATCGCAGGCACAAACTTTTTGGCGTGGTTAATGGCATTGATTATTATCAGTACAACCCAAAAACCGACAAGGGCTTGATCAAAAATTATACCGTAGAAACCATTCATCGTAAGTTAGTCAATAAAAGGTTTTTACAAAAGCTCTATCATTTGCCTAGTTCCGATAATACGCCACTGATTTGTTTGACCTCACGACTAGTTGAGCAGAAAGGCTTTGATTTGATCATTGATGTTTTACCCATGCTACTTTTGCAAGATGTACAGGTTATTATTTTGGGTTCAGGAGATAAAAAATATGTACAAAGTTTAAATAAGCTTGCTAAAAAATATTCAGATAAATTAGTAGTCATTCCCTCACACAAAGAAGTGCTAAAGAGAGAAACTTTGGTTTATGCGGGCTCAGACTTTTTTCTTTTACCATCTCGTTTTGAGCCTTGCGGCATCAATCAGCTGATTAGTTTTCGTTATGGTTGCGTGCCGATAGTCAGAGCAACTGGTGGTCTATCTGATACGGTGATTAATTTTGATCCCAAAACAGATAAAAAAACTAAGGGCAATGGTTTTAATTTTAAAAATTATAAAACCGCTGAGCTCTTAGTAGCTTTGACCAGAGCACTTGAGACCTATCATCATCGCCAAGTCTGGAAAGATTTGATTAGGCGTGGTATGTCAGCTTCTTTTTCTTGGGATTTGCCAGCTAGAAAATATTTAGAGCTTTATAAAAAAGCCAAAATTTTTAAAGACTCGCCAGAGTCCAAATAAACAAAATGTCTAAAATAACTTGGGTTAATTTTTTACATATTTATCAGCCACCATGGCAAGAAGAGGCTATTGTGCATCAGACAGCTTGCGAGAGCTATGATTATTTATTAACTTTGCTTAATAAATATCCAAATTTTACTTTTACTTTAAATATTAGCGGCTCTTTAATCGAGCAATTACATAGTTTAGAGCCAGCTATTTTAGTCAAATTACAGCAGGCCGTGAAAGCTAAACGCTTGGAGCTAACGGCTTCGGCTTTTTTTCATCCAATTTTGCCTTTGTTACCAGAACAAGAAATAATAAGGCAAATAAAATTAAATCAGGAAATATTATTTAAGTATTTTAAAATAAAGCCGACTGGTTTTTATCTACCAGAGATGGCTTATAGCTTAGAGTCTGCTAAAATCATAAAAAAATTAGGTTTTGATTGGATTATTTTGGATCAAATATCAACAACCCAAAAAATTGATAATAAGATTTTATATCAAATTAAAAATTTAGGCCTCAAAGTTGTTTTTAGAAGTAGAGAGTATTCACAAAATTATCCAGCTGAAATTATTTATCAAAAATTTGAGCAGGCACAAGATTTTGTCGAGACCATAATAACCGCCACTGATGGTGAGATGTATGGTCATAAGCATACTGACTGGCAAGGACATCTAGAAAAGATTTTGCTAAATGCAGATTTAAAAATTTTGACTGTTTCTCAGTATTTAAAAACTTTGAAAGAAAAAGAAAACATTGTTTTGCGCGCTTCGTCTTGGGAAACAAGTGCTAAAGATCTTCAGCAAAACACTCCTTTTACTTTGTGGCACAATCCAAAAAATGCTATTCACAAAACTCTTTGGCAACTGGCTGATTTGAGTATCAGCTTGCTTAAAAAATATCACAAGGACGAAAATCATTTTTGGGCAAGAGCGCATCTAGACAGAGGTTTGTCTTCTTGTACTTTTTGGTGGGCTAGTGCACAAAAAGTTGGTGTTTTTTCAGGGCTTGCTTGGCATCCTGACATGGTGGACAATGGCGCTGAAGAATTAGTCAGGTCTGTGAGGTCCTTAAAAAAAGCAACGATAGCGGAAAAAATTAAAGCTGAGCGTTATTATGTTAAAACCAAAAAACTAATTTGGGAAACACATTGGAAGAAATATAACACTTAAATATCCGGCATACGCCGGAGCAAGCAATTTATGGAACTTGAAGAACAAAAGAAAAGAGTAGCTTTGTTAAATGACGCGACTTTTATCAAAGAGTGTTTAAATCAAAATTTAGCCAAATACTATAGTGACTTTGTAGAAGTGCAAAAATTAGAATTGCATGCTTACAAAAAACATTTGGGCAAAAGCAGTGCTGTTTTTGTGGTAGCTTACAAGCTAGAATATTTAAGCCATGACAATACAAGCAAAAAACTAAAGTTAGTTGCTACTGGTCATTCTGATGGCTCAAGAAAAGCAGCTTTTGCTAAGCTTAATTATTTGTATCAACACGGTTTTGACTCAGGGAAATATTTAGTCACTAAGCCTTTGTTTTATTTAGAAGAAAATCTAGCTTTTGTTTATGAGGCTTCTATCGGCCATCGTTTATTTAGCTTGTTTAAGGCCGATGAGTATTTGGACCTAGCCAATGCTATGAGTTTGACGACTGCTTGGGTCAAAAAATTACATCAATTGGAGATAGATGAAACTTTTGTCTGGCCAAACTTTTCGGTGCGTCACATTGGCCCTAGTATAAAGAAATTTTTTACTGATATTATTAGTCACAACGAGATTTTGGGAAAAAGAGTGGAAAAAATGCTAGCTGATATCCAAAATTACGAAGAATTATTTTCTCAAAGCTTAGAGCCTTGTTTGGTCTATGGAGATTATCATCCAGAAAATGTGATTTTGACCAGCCTAGAGGCTAAACAAATAAAGATGATAGATTTTACTGATGTGGCTTTGGGAGATCCGATGTTAGATATAGGTTCTTTCTTGCAGCAATTAGATTTTATGGGGCATAGATTTTTTTCACGTGCCAAAGTCAATTATGAAAAAGAACATTTTCTTATTAGATATTTTGACCAAAAATTTGAGGAAATTCCCCTTGAGTTTTTTCCGCGTATCAATTTGTATCAAGCTTGGGTGGCATTACGCACAGCTACATTTTTGTTTTATATGCACAAAGATGATTCGGTCAAATTTTTACTTGATGAAGTAGATAAATACTTGGCTCTGGTAAAGAGTGGAGAGAGAAAAATCAATCTTTATTAGTTTTTAGTTTTAGAAGTCTTTATGTTATAATTAGCTTGCATTAAATTGTAAGCTTTTTATGTTGAAACAAAAAATTAAAGTATTATTTGTGGGTGCAGAGTTGACGCCTCTGGTCAAAGTAGGAGGCTTGGGAGATGTTATGGGTGCCTTGCCTAAAAGTCTGGTCAAACAAGGTGTAGATGTTAAAATTATTATACCTTTTTATGGCTTGATAGATAAAAATAAATTTAAACTTAAGCTTTTTAAAAAAGACTTGAGCTTACAAATTGATAAGCGAAAAGAAAAATTTGATTTATACCAAACTTTTTTACCTGGTACAAAAATTTCGGTCTATTTATTTAAACACAAATTATTCAATAGTAAGGATATTTATTTTGGTGGTAGAAAATACTTTAAAAATGGAGCTAACTCCAAAGAGATTAGTGACAATGACCGTTTTATATTTTTTTCCAAAGCTGTCGTAGAAGTCATCAAACAATTAAATTGGCAATTTGACCTAGTGCATTGTCATGATTGGCACACGGCTATGTTGCCTACTTTTATTGATGAGTACAGTTTGTCAGATGAAAATTTTAAAAATATTAAAACACTTTTTACCATTCATAATTTGGCTAATCAGGGCATAGCGCCACTTGATATTGTAGACTATGCTGGCTTGC
Organism: Patescibacteria group bacterium; assembly: GCA_018062885.1. Classification (GTDB taxonomy): domain Bacteria; phylum Patescibacteriota; class Patescibacteriia; order UBA1558; family GWA2-36-10; genus CAIRBL01. The sequence continues at coordinate 4,530 of JAGORJ010000017.1, forward strand.
ATCATAATTTGACGCCTGCTTTGATGGAGGATTATTATGATCATGACAATGATAAAATAGACATGATGAAAGTTGGTATTTTATCAGCCGATTTAGTAAATACCGTCAGTCCTAGTTATGCTAAAGAAATTTTGACCAATGAGTATGGCGAAAAGCTCGAGCAATATTTATTGCGTCGCAAGAAACATTTGTTTGGCATTGTCAATGGTATTGATACCGATGTATTTGATCCCCAGACTGATAAAACTATTGCCAAAAAGTATGGCCCAAATAATTTCACTAGCCATAAAGCCTTAAATAAACAGGCTTTGCAAGCAAAGTTAAAATTGCCAAACAAAGAGGTTCCGATTTTTGCTTTAGTCTCCAGGCTAGTGTCACAAAAAGGTTTGGATATCCTAGAGCCTTTGTGGGAGAAATATTTGGAGCAAGATTTGCAGATTGTTATTTTGGGTACGGGTGAAAAAAAATACGAAGAAGCCTTAGCGCTTTTAAACAAAAAATATCCTAAAAAGTTTAAGGCTGTTTTAAAGTTTGACGCTGACTTGGCGCAATTGATTTATGCAGGGAGTGACTTTTTCCTGATGCCTTCTAGCTTTGAACCTTGCGGTCTGGGACAGATGATAAGCATGCGCTATGGCACAATTCCGATAGTGCGTGCCACTGGTGGTTTGTCTGACACAGTAAAACACAAAAAAACTGGTTTTGTTTTTAAGGATTACAATAGCAAGGCTTTAGCAAAAGCTTGTGATTTGAGTTTAAAGATTTTTAAAGATAAAAAAAGTTTAAATAAGATGATCAAAAATGCTATGTCACAAGATTTTTCTTGGCAAAAATCAGCTTTAGAGTATATCAAGCTTTATAAAAAATTAATAAATTAATTTTATGAAAAGACTAACTAAATCTGAAATACGCAAAGACTATATTCAGGAAAAATATGTCATCATTGCCCCTAAGCGTGGCAAGCGTCCACATGACGTGATCAAACCTAAGGATTATCACAAGCCGCTTAGTAGCTGTGTTTTTTGTCCGGAGTCTTTGAAAGCCACGAAAGCTTTGTATCAAAAAGGCAAAGGAGATAAATGGTCTTTGAAAGTGATTGCCAATATTTTTCCGGCAGTTTCTGTGCTCAACAAAAAAGCTTATGGCCAACAAGAGGTGGTCGTGGAAACTCCAGACCACACTCAGGAGTTAGAGGATTTGAAAGTTTCCCAAATTGCTGATTTATTGACGGCTTATCAAGTGCGTACAAAAGAAATTTCTAAAGACAAAAAAATTGAGTATATTTTGATTTTCAAAAATGACGGTGGTGTGGCTGGCGCCAGTCTTCAGCACTCACATTCACAAATATTTGCGACTGAGTTTTTACCGCCACATTTGCTAGACAAATCAAAAAGACAACAAGAGTACCGTTTGCAGCATGGCAGCTGTGTTTATTGTGACGTGATTGCTAAAGAAGCTAAAGGCTCACTTTTGATTTGGCAGGATAAAAATATGATTGCTTTTTGCCCTTATGCCTCAATGTTTAATTATGAAGTTTGGATCATGCCCAAAAAACATCAAGACAATATCACTGATTTGTCTCAAGATGCTAAGCTCTCAATGGCTAAGATTTTGAAACATGTTTTGACCAAGATCGGACAGCTTGATTTACCTTATAACTTTTATTTTCATCAGCTTATCAATGACAATGACCAACATCTCTATCTCAAAGTCGTGCCTAGAGGCTCAGTTTGGGCTGGTGTGGAGATTGGTTCTGGCTTGATTATCAATCCTATCCCACCAGAAGAAGCAGCCGAGTTTTATAGACAGGGATTATAAATCGTTAAATATAAATTTATGCTAAATAGAATAATAGCTTACAATGCCTTATTCATTTTATCTTTTTTCATTTGGTTTGCGACACTTGGAGAAGGAAGGGTGAAATACGAATTATCGTATGTTTTAGTCTACGTATTTTTTAGTTGTTTAATTTTAATATTGATTTTAGCTAAAAATTTAGAAAATTTGTCGCCAGCAAAAAGGAAAGTGCTATTCTTTTTAAATTATTTTGCTTATTTTTTACTTTTGGCTTTTGCTGCGCCAAAGTTTGTGGCTAATTCTGAGGGTGCTGGCTTAGAATGGGTGGCTATAGAAATTTTCACAGCCATTATAATTGGTTTAAATATTGTGATTTCTAATTTTTATAATTATACCCAGAATGGAATGGGTAAAATATCCAAAGTTTTAGTAGGAGTTTTTGCAACAGCCATAGTTTTATTGGTCGTTTATCAAATATTTTCAGTAGTTTTTTTATGGGTTTTTTATTTTAATTTTTCTACGTTAATAGATAACATATTTAAGCTGCTAGCTTTTTTTACAGGGACATTTTTTTTCGGGTTTTTGTTATCTATTTTTCCAGCTATTATTATTTCTAAGCTAGCTAAAAAGTAGTATTAAATTAAAAAACGGCCCTAGGGCCGTTTTTTGGTTTATTTTATTTTAGCAAATTTTCTTTTACCGGCCTGGATAATATCTCCAGTTTTTAAGTCCAAATCTTTTTCCCAGGAACTTACTTTTTCTTGATTGATCTTCATGCCATTGCCTTCTACTAAGCGTTTAGCTTCATTTTTAGAAGTGACGAATTTTAGACTAAGTAGTAAATCAACGGGGTTGATTTTTTTGCTTTGCAGTTTTATTTCTAAGATATCATCAGGTGTTTCTTTTTTCTTAAAAATCTGTTCAAAATTAGTAGCTGCTTTTTCAGCTTCTTTAGCTGAATAATAAATAGTAACTATTTCTTTAGCTAATAAAAATTTTAAATCACGAGGATTGGTATCTTTAGTTAAATTTTTTTTAATAGCTTGTAAATCTTTGTCATTTATTCTGGTACAGAGTTCAAAACCAGGCATAATCATGCCGTCAGTCCAAGACATTACTTTACCAAACATTTCTATTGCTGAGTCACTAAAGCTCAACATATTGCCTTCAGATTTTCCCATCTTAGTGCCACTGCTGTCAGTCAAAAGTTGCATGGTGATGACAAATTTTTCTTTATCCAAAAGTTGTCTAATCAGAGTGCGGCCAGCTAGCATATTAAAAGTTTGATCGTTGCCACCAATTTCGCCATCAATATTTAGCATGACAGAATCATAAGCCTGCATAACCGGATACATGAGTTCATGTAAGCTGATCGGCTTTGCTTCTTTGAGACGATTTTGAAACATGTCTCGTTCTAATAATTGTTGGACAGTAAACTTAGAGCTTAAATTTAAAATCTCTTCAAATTTCATTTTGGCAAACCATTGGCTGTTGTATTTGAGTTCAGCTTTATTTGATCCAGTGAAATTAATAAATTTAGCTGCTTGTTTTTGATAATCTTTGGCATTTTGTAAAACTTGTTTTCTAGTCAAAGGTTGACGGGTGGCTTTTTTGTCTGTCGGGTCTCCAATTGTAGCAGTAAAGTCGCCAATTAAAATAATTATTTTATGTCCTAATTCTTGCCATTGGCGCAATTTTTCTAACTCAATAGCATGTCCTAGGTGTAGGCTTGGGCCAGTTGGATCAATGCCATAATAAATACTTAATTGCTTGCCTGATTTTAAGGCTTTTTCTAAGTAGTTTTTATTTGGATAAATATTTGCTATCCCTCTTGACATGAAGTGTTGAATTTTGTCTGAATCTGTGCTAATTTTTGCCATAATGTTGATTAATTAATTATATTCAAATTATAGCGTATTTCTGTTATAATTCAAATACTAAGGTTTATTAGTCTTAAAATTTTTAGATTATATGTCAGCCAATTTTAGCCGTCGCAAATTAGATGAATCCTCGACTTTTCATAAGCGTAAGCTTAGTGATGATCTTGTTCCCAAAACAGTCAAACAGAATGTCAAAGTTCATGTTCACAAAACACAATCTCATTTTTATAAAAATTTTCAAAACAAAGAATTTTGGCTCAAGAGATTAGTTAAAAGATTTTGGCGACAGGCTTTAGTCGCAATTTTTATTGGTGGCATTTTTTTTATTGCTTTAGTGGCTTGGTATTCTCGAGACTTACCAGATCCTTATAAAATCATCGATAGGTCTGTACCATTGTCCACCAAGATTTATGATCGCACGGGGGAGATTTTGTTGTATGAAATTCATGGACCAGAAAAAAGATCTCTAGTAAACATCAATGACATTCCTAAGTACGCAGTCAATGCCACGATTGCAGTGGAGGATAAAAATTTTTATAAACACAGTGGAATTTCTTTGTGGGGAATTTTGCGTGGACAGATTGTGCCTCGCTTGCAAGGCAAGCGTTCTCAAGGTGGTTCTACTTTGACCCAACAGTTTGTCAAAAATGCTATTTTGACAAATGAAAGAGCTTTGTCTCGTAAAATAAAAGAATGGGTTTTATCTTATCGTTTGGAACAAAAATTTTCCAAAGAAGAAATTTTACAACTTTATTTTAATGAAATTCCTTATGGCTCCTCAGCCTATGGCATTGAGTCGGCAGCTTCGTATTATTTTGATAAAGGAGCCAAAGATTTGACTATCGCCGAGAGCGCTGTACTTGCAGCTTTACCACAAGCGCCGTCCTACTACTCGCCTTATGGTAGCAACTTGGATGCTTTAATAGCTCGCCAACACACGGTTTTGGATTTGATGTCTGAACAAGGCTATATAAGCTCAGAAGAAGCAGAGAATGCTAAAAAAGAAGAATTAAAATTTAAGAAACGCGCGGAGAATATCAAGGCGCCACATTTTGTCATGTATATTCGTCAGCTTTTGGGAGAAAAATATGGCGATACAGTGATTGAGCAAAGTGGCTGGAAGATTATTACCACCATTGATTGGCCAGCTCAAGAAGAAGCAGAAAAAATAGTGACTGAGCAAGCAGAAAAAAACGCCGAAAGCTACAATGCTCAAAATGCAGCGCTCGTTGCTTTGAGTACGGAAAATAGTGAGATCCTAGCTATGGTCGGCTCTAAAGATTATTTTAATGATGAAATTGACGGACAATTTAATGTCGCTTTAGCCCCACGTCAGCCTGGTAGTTCTTTGAAACCCTTGGTGTATTTAGCTGCCTTTAATAAAGGCTTTAGGCCAGATACTATTTTGTTTGATTTAAATACCAACTTTGCCGCCTCAGGCCCTGCGTATGAGCCTAAAAACTATAATCTCAAAGAGCATGGTCCTGTTAGCATGCGCCAAGCTTTAGCGGGTTCGCTCAATATTCCAGCTGTCAAAACTTTGTATTTAGCTGGCATGGACAATGTTTTAGATTTGGCTGCTAAATTTGGCTACACCAGTTTAACCGATAAAGATCGTTATGGTTTGTCATTGGTTTTGGGTGGAGGAGAAGTAAGTTTGTTAGAGCATGCCAATGCTTACGCTGGTTTTGCTCGTGAGGGTGTGGCCAAAGACTCAGTGGCGATCTTAAAAATAGAAGACAGTAAAGGCAAGGTCATTGAGGAGCTTGAAGAAAATAAAGGCAGGCGAGCACTTGAAAAAGAGCCGGTCAGATTATTGAGTGGCGTTTTGTCAGACAATGGGGCGCGAGCCTTTATCTTTGGAGAAAGTAATTATCTGACTTTGCCAGACAGACAAGTGGCTGCCAAAACTGGTACTACCAATGACTATCACGATGCCTGGACGATGGGCTATACGCCTCAAATAGCAGTCGGCGTCTGGGTAGGAAACAATGACAACACAGCGATGTCTAGTGGAGCTGATGGTTCACAGATAGCGGCGCCGATTTGGCAAAAAATGATGAAGTTTTTACACAAAGATTTGCCGGCCGAAAACTTTAAGACCACTGAGCTAAGTGCTTGTGACAGGCCTATGTTGTGTGGTCAAACAGCGGCTGAGCAAATTATCAAAATAGATAAGATGTCAGGCTTGCTTGCTACCGAGTATACACCTTATACGCAGATAGAAGAAAGAAAATACATGCAAGTGCATAATATTTTGCATTTTGTTGACGCTAATAATCCTACAGGCGATGCACCGACAGACCCTAGTTTAGATTCTCAATATGCTTTGTGGGAGGCGCCGATAAAAGCTTGGGCGGAAAAAGAAAATTATCTGACGGAAGCGCCGCCAACTGAGTATGACAATATTCATCTACCAGAGCTTAGACCGAGCATCAATTTACTTGAGCCAAGAAACAATCAAGTCATCAAAGAAAATGTGATGCGTCTAGCTGTCTCTGCTTCTGCCTCCAGGTCAGTGTCACGAGTGGAATATTTTATTGATGAGCAAAAGATTGGTGCTAGTAGTCAAAGTCCATTTTCTCTGGACTATCGTTTGAGTCCACTTTTAAACAATGGTGATCATACTTTGAAAGCCATAGCTTTTGATGATTTAGAAAATTGGCAGTCAGCTACTGTGAATTTTAAATTAGACTTAGAAAATACCGAAAGAGATTTTAATGTTTCGTGGCAGAGTCCAAGTGACGGTGAGAATTTGTTTTTGGCCAACTTACCTCTAGATTTACGCTTATCAGTTTTGAACCCACAGAATATTCAAAAAATTGATTTTTATTATTTAAACCCAAACAATCAATCGCAGTGGTTTGCCTTTTTAGAAAACCCAGGGGAAGAAATAGTTCAAAACTGGGGCACCGGCCTGACCGAGCTTGGTGCTTATAAGCTTTATTTAGTCATCACGGATAAGAGCTCAAGAGTGTTTAATTCGCAACCGATTATCATCAATGTTAGAGAGTAGTACAAAATAGCTCGATATTTATATGGATTTTCAAATCAAATCACCTTTTCAGCCAGCTGGTTCACAATCAGAGGCTATTGCCAAACTTAATCGTGGCTTGGAAGCAGGTTTTCAAGCGCAAACACTTTTGGGAGTGACAGGCTCGGGTAAAACTTTTACGATGGCCAATATTGTAGCCAAAGTAAATAAGCCTACCCTGGTTATTTCTCACAACAAAACATTGGCAGCTCAGCTTGCCTCTGAGTTTCAAGATTTTTTCCCAAATAATGCCGTGCATTATTTTGTTTCGTATTATGACTATTATCAACCCGAGGCATATTTGCCGGCCAGTGACACTTATATAGAAAAAGAAACACAAATAAACGAAGAGATAGATCGTCTTAGGCATGTGTCCACGCAAAGTTTGATCACTAGATCAGATGTTCTGATTGTTGCCTCAGTTTCTTGTATTTATAATTTGGGTAGTCCCTTGGAATATCAAAATTATAAATTAACTTTGACAGTGGGAAGTATTTATAATCGTTTGCAGATTTTGAAACACCTCAATGATTTACAATATCAGCGTAATGATGTGAATTTAGTGC
>JAGORJ010000018.1 GCA_018062885.1 Patescibacteria group bacterium
CGCGAAATATTGAGGGCCAAAATAATATTAGCTAGCGCTAAAAAAATTAAAATTAATTTGCCCGCTTCGCCTGAGCGTAAGCGAGGCGAGTCTTTTGTCTTGATGTACAAGGTGATTAACAATATCATCGCCGGCACCAGTAGTAAATGTTCAGGAAAAACAATGCGCCAAAAGCCAGAGTCTAAATAAGTGATCTTTGCCAAAGCAAAATCTCTTAGCCAATTGTAGTAGTCAGCATGTAAAACACCAGTGCCTGTCCTAAAAAGCATGAGATTAAACATTGACCATAGACTGGAAGCAGTCACAAAAGCCAAAAGACCATTTAGTAGATGAGAAGATATTTTTTCAGGGACAAAATATTCTTTAGCGGGAAAAATTAATAAGAAGAAAATAAAAGGCAAAAGATCTTGGACAATAAATAGTAGAGAGTGATTATTTTTTAGGCCCAAATAAAAACTGCTAATCAAAAATAGCAGAGCAGCTAAGAAAATTAATAAGATATTTTTGTTGCTATACCAAAAATCTTTTTTAAATATTTTTAAGTCAGACAAAAAATAAAGGCCCAAAAACTCTAGCGTGAGAATTGTCCTTAATGACAAAGCAAAGCTTTGGAAAAATAGCCCCGCTCCACCCAAAATAAATTCTACTAGCAAATAATACCAAGCCCAAGTTTTGTTTTTGTAAAATAAGACTAATAATAGCAAAACATTGAGCCAGACGAAAATGTCTTGGCCAATTTGGCTGTCTTTGAGCAAAAAAGACAATAATCTGAGAGCAAAAAAGCCTGAAATTAGGAGCAAAATTTGCTGCCAATTTATCTTGGTTTTTATAAAAGAATGTGATAACATAAGTTTAGCCTTATTTTAGCATTATTGTTATAAAAAGGGAAAAATTTTATATCCGGAGAGGTGCCAGAGCTGGTTGATCGGGACACTCTCGAAAAGTGTTGTGCTGGAAACAGTACCGTGGGTTCGAATCCCACCCTCTCCGCCAAAATTTACAAAAGCTTCAGAATAGACTATAGTGTTAGCAAGGAGAAGATCCGGCATATGCCGGACAAGAAAATATATGAAAGGATTTTATCAAAATATTGAAAGTGCAACCTTAGAAAACACTAATTTTCGTAAGGTTTTGTATTCAGGTAAGCACAGCCAGCTAGTTCTGATGTCTCTGAAACCCCTAGAAGAAATCGGCATGGAAACACATAGCGAAAATGATCAGTTTTTCCGTTTTGAAAAGGGGACAGGCAAATGTATTATTGACGGCAATGAGTATGAGCTTAAAGATGGTGTAGCTGTAATAGTTCCTGCTGGCGCTGAGCATAATATCATCAATACTTCTGAGACTGAGGATTTGAAGCTTTACACTATTTATTCCCCTGCTCACCATAAAGATCAGATAGTCCGTGTGACTCGCCAAGAGGCGATGGACAATGAAGAAGATTTTGATGGGCAAACAACTGAATAATTTTAAAATTTAACCACAAGCCAGTGCTTGTGGTTTTTAAATAGGCACCTTACAAAGAAAACAAGATATTCGTCATTATGACGGAAAGGAGTTTGCCATGAAAAAGATCGTGTTGACCGGTGGCCCTTGCGGTGGCAAGACCTCTGTTCGCCGTTTGTTGAAGCAGGCCTTTCGTGAGCAGGTAACTGTAGTCAAAGAAATGGCGACCACACTTTTGAAGGGTGGTTTTCCTGTTCCGCCTCCTGATCATCCGGAGTTTGAAAAGTGGCAAGTGCTGTTTGAGCAAGCCATTTTTCCGGCGCAGATTGCTCTGGAGGATGCAAACGAAATGCTGGCGCTCCCGAACATTCAGCTTATAGTCTATGACCGGGGCTTACTGGACGTCGATGCCTATGCTCCTGGCTGTAGCGCTGGGCTTTTGCACCGTCATGATTTGACGCGTAGCAGCATACTGACACGCTATGACACGGTCATTCATCTCGTTTCTCTGGCGGTTTCTGACCCTGTTGCCTATGGGCAGATTGGCAACAAGCATCGCTTTGAGACCGTGGAGCGTGCCACTGAGCTGGAGCATCGTTGTCTTGATGCTTGGCAAGATCATCCTAAGCGTCACGTCATCAACGGCGCTGATGATATCCAAGCCAAGGTAGACCAAGTCTTTGCTCTGGTGCGTCAGCTGCTGGCCGAATAGTCTTGTTTTCTCTGTCATCAATCAAGTCCCATGGAGGTGGGACTTCTTTTTTTGATGAAAGCTGATATAATTTAGACATGTTAAATTTTATTTTCTTTTTTCTAGCTTTATTTTTTGTTGTCAAAGCTGCAGACTACGCCATGCAGTCAGCTGATAAGCTTGCTCAAAGTTTAAATCTTTCTAAATATCTAGTTGGCTTTTTATTAGTCGCCATTATTTCTGTTTTACCAGAGACTTTTATTTCACTTTCAGCCGCTTTTCAAGGCAACCCCAGTTTTGGTCTAGGCACTTTGTTTGGCTCCAATGTCGCTGATTTGACCTTAGTGCTTGTGATCATTATTTTTGTCAGCTCTACGCCCCTAAAAATAGAAAGTCACCTTATTAAAAATTCTTTTTTATATTTAGCTATTTTAGCGGTGCCGATCGTTTTTGGTTTAGATGGTTATTATTCTCGACTTGAAGGCTTGTCATTGATTTTTTTGGGCCTGCTATTTTATTTATATCTATTCAAAAAAAATCCTTCATCAAAGAAGAAGGTCAAAGGAGGTTTTTCGGGGAAAGATTTTTTGGGCCTGCTGTTTTTTATGGGTGTTTTGCTGGTGGCGGCAAACTTTACTGTCAAATTTGGCATTGATTTAGCGATTGATTTAAAAATAAACCCTATTTTAGTTGGCATGCTTTTTGTGGGTGTTGGCACGACTTTGCCTGAGCTACTATTTTCTCTCAAAGCCGTCAAAGAAAAAAATCATGCTTTAGCCATGGGGGATATATTGGGTACCGTCATCACTGACGCGACTATTATCGTCGGCTTGTTAGCCTTGGTCAATCCATTTGCCTTTAGCCAGCGCATAGTTTATTTGACAGCGATGTTTATGTTGTTTGCGGCTGTTTTACTTTTTTATTTTATGAAGTCTGGTCGGGCCGTTACCAAAAAAGAAGCGCTGTTTTTATTGTTTTATTATTTGGTTTTTGTTTTACTGGAGTTTGCCGTGGGAAATTATTTTTTTAAGTAGCTAAAAGACATTTCTATGTTTTGGAAATTATATTTAATCGCCTTGCCAATTTTTTTGTTAGTAGATGTTATTTGGCTTGGCTTGGTGGCTAAAAATTTTTATCATCAAAAGATTGGTTCTTTGATGAAAAATAATGCCAATGCTTTTGCTGCTCTAGTTTTTTATGCGGTATTTACTTTTGGTATCCTGATGTTTGTAGTTATGCCTGGTTTAGAAAAAAGCATAGGTTACCAGGTTATTTTAAACGGAGCTTTATTTGGTTTAGTTGCTTATTCAGCTTATGATTTTAGCAATCTAGCCACTTTAAAAGACTGGCCCTTTGTAGTGACTTTAGTCGATCTACTTTGGGGGACTCTTTTGACGAGTTTAGTATCAGTGCTGACATATTTGATAGCTATAAAATTTTTGCAATAAATTTTATGCGTAAAAAACCAATCAAAGTTATAGTCAATGATAAAATGCAAAAGTCTTATATTTATTATTTGACTGCTTCTATGGGTTCTGATTTTGATGATGATTTTCAGCCAGAATTAACGCCCAAACAAATGCTTGAGCTTGGAGTTTTTGGCGGTAAATATATGACAGATTGTCAAAAAGAATTTCCCAAAAATTGGTTTGCTAAAGCCAAATTAAATCCGAATAAGCATGATCCAAAATTAAATTTTTTTCAAATCAATGCCTCACAAAGTTTAGGTGAGTGGCAAAAGCATGACTGGATTTATCCTGAAGATCCTCGTGGTTGGTTTCAGTGGTATTGTCGCTATTTTATGGGTAGGCGTTGTCCAGACGATGTCAGACAAATCAAGCGTTGGAAAGCTATCAAGCGACATTGGAGTGCGGTGAAAAAAAATTGTTATGCCGGTGATTTGGCCTGCCGTAGACGACAGCGCCAAGCTTTGCTACACTGGGCTTATGATTCAAGGAAGATATAGTTTTTATGGCAGCTAAAGTAGATAAAATTATCAAAGATTATGGCCCATATCTAAATGATATTTGGCGTCGTATTTATTTTATTGCTTTATTTTTTATTGTAATTTTTGTTATTGGCTTCTTTTCAGCTGGCTGGATAATCAAAGCATTTTTAGGAGCTTTTCATTTACAAGATGTTGTGATTGCCGTCACTTCGCCTCTGCAATTTTTAGAGATTTCGGTAGATATTAGTTTATTTTTGAGTATTTTAGTCACCGCGCCATTTACTATGTGGCAATTTTATGCTTTTTTGAAACCCGCAGTTTCCAAAGCTGAATTTCGCTCATTATTTTTGACTTTACCGCTGTCTTTTGTACTCTTTGTGCTGGGCTTTGCTTATGGATTTTTTACTTTGTATTTTGGTCTACAAATGTTGGCTAGCTTAAATGTTTCTTTTGGCTTGCAAAATATTTGGGATATTAGTTTATTTTTATCTCAGCTAGCCATCACAGCTGCTTTACTCGGAATTATCTTTCAATTTCCTATTGTTATGTCTATTTTTTTGAAATTTCGTATTATTGATAGGACATTTTTAATTCAAAAAAGAAGGATAGCCTATGCTTTTATTGTGGTCATTGTTTCTTTACTTCCGCCTACAGATGGGGTATCATTATTAATAATGTCGGTGCCTTTGGTTTTATTATATGAGATTACCATTCTTTATGATCGTTTAACCAATCGACATCGATCTCTTGAGGTCGAAAAGAGATTAGAAATTAGTTAATAATTTTTAATAAAATAATTTTTTAAAACTATGTTTGGATTAGGTACTAAAGAAATTATTATCATTGCTGTCATTTTAGTTTTACTATTTGGCGCCAAAAAAATTCCAGAGCTAGCCAATGGTATCGGTGAGGCTGTCAAAAATCTTCGCCGTGGTTTTGGTGGTAATGTTGATGATAAAGGTCAAGAAAATAAAAAGAAATAAATTTAGCAACTTAATATTTAATTGTCATGAAATTAGATTTATCACGTTTATCTTTCCGTAGAATTTTGTTATATTACTCAGCAATTTTGTCAGTTTTTATGTTTATCGGTGGTTGGTACTCGATGAATAATGCCAAAGAGTTTTTAGCAAACATTTTATTATTTCCACTATTTTTATATCTCTGGATGTCTTTGTGGGCAGACAGAAAAAATAGCAAAATGACTAAAAATAATTTTTCTTAAAACGATTAAAAATCTAAAGACGGTAATCACTTCAATGTGTTTCAAGAATAAATAAATTTATTTTGAAAAATTGAGGATTATATGTTATAATTTAGTTAAGAATTTTTAAAACTAAATTATAATTTATTAATTTTTAATGCCCGTCTTCTCACTAAAAAATTTTTTTGGTTCAAAGCCAAAACAACCGAAGAAAAATCATTTTTCTGTTGTTAAAAAATCTCCACAAAATAATATTTCCAAAGTAGATGACCGTAAACGTCGTTTGTTTTTGAAATCTTTGGGTGTCATCGGTCTGGGTGCTATAGGTGCGACTGTGTTTCCCAAAAAAACTAGCGCTTTGGTGATGGGTGGTACTCCAGCGACTAGTGTCGTAGGTGTCAAAGATGCTTCTAATGTCCGCATTAGTCCAGCTACAGAAGCTAGCTTAACTAGCGTCAAAAATAATACCGATACTTTAGTCACTAATTCAAATAAATTTACTTTTTCAGGCAGCAATCTTTTGGTTGAAAGCTCTGGTGGCTCTGATGTAGTCGGTGTCAAAGACTCAAGCGACAATAGGATTGATCCTGTCAGTGAAGACGCAGTGATCATGCTACGTCGTATAGTAAAATTATTAGAATCAAATGCCACAGTTGACGTAGCTAATCGTCAAAGAATGACTGTGGATGCTTGGGGTGCTAGCGTGCCAAGCGGCACTGGTAATATAACTGGCTGCGTACGTGTGGCTTTGGGTACTGACTCGACTGTCGGTACCGTGACCTCGGTTACCAATGTAGTGTCTATTGGCTCTTATGCAGCTGCCCAGATGTATGGTGACGTGGCTCATGATGTCTATGCCAACTCTATTCGTCGCAATCTTACTTTTTCCTGATAAATAAAATAAAATTTTTAAGCAATGCAGCAAGCTCTTGCTTCCAAAAACAAAACAACAAATGATGTAGTAGCAGACCAAAAACGTCGCTTGTTTTTGAAATCTTTAGGCACACTTGGTCTAGGTGTTTTTGGTGCTAGCTTATTTCCCAAAAAAACTAGCGCTTTGGTGATGGGTGGCACGCCAGCTACTAGTGTCGTGGGCGTCAAAGATGCTTCCGATGTCCGTATCAGTCCAGCGACAGAGACGAGCTTAGCTAGTAGCAAAACTAATACCGATACTCTAGTTACTAATTCTAACAAGTTTATTTTTTCAGGCAATAATTTATTAGTAGCTAGTGCAAGTGGCTCTGATGCTGCTGGATTGAAAGACGCTGACAACATAAGGATTGATCCCACGAGTGAGGATTCAGTGGTGATGTTGCGCCGCGTCGTGAAATTATTAGAATCTCGTGCCACAGTTGACGTAGCTAATCGTAAAAGAATTACTGTTGACGCCTGGGGAGAGAATCTTAGTGGTCCAGTTGAGATGGGGACAGCTACTGGTACACAAAATACCATGCAGCTGGTGGATAATACAAAATTTAATACTTGGCTCATAAATAAATGGTCATATTTTGCACTCAAGATAACGGGTGGTACGGGCATTGGTCAAATTCGCATGATTGACACCAATACTTCTACAGCTCTGACTCTGCAATATCCTTGGTCCACTATACCTGATGAGACTTCTACTTATTGTATTTGTGAAGCGGATTCCGCTGTGTCTGTCGTCGGTCAAGCTGTTGGTACGCAGGGTTTGTATACTTTAGCCGACACCACCAAAGCTTGGACGACAAATGCTTGGGCAAATAATTACGCGGTTCGTATCGTCAGTGATTTGGGAGATGTGCAAATCCGCTTGATTCTTAGCAATACGGCTACAGTCTTGACTCTGGCTACACCTTGGACAGCTAGGATAGGTGAGACACCAGATCAAGACAGTGGTACCGCTACTGATACACAAAGTGTAACTACTTTGACAGACACAACTAAAGTTTGGGCAGACAATAATTGGGCTAATTACATTGTGACTATTACTTCTGGTACAGGAGTAGAGCAAACCTTGAGAATAGCTAGTAACACCAGTGATACTTTGAGTTTAGTTGGTAGCTGGTCTACTATACCAGACGCTACTTCTACTTATGCTATCCGCAGTTTACCAAGTGATGCTAGTGTGACTGGTACAGCGACCTGGGTGTCTGACTCGAGTTTTTTATTGATAGACACTAGTAAGGCCTGGACGACAAATATGTGGGCGAATTATTTAGTCAAAATTACTTCTGGTACCGGAGCAGGACAAGTGCGTCACATTGCTTCTAATACAGCCACAGTTTTGACAGTGTCAGCTATTTGGCAAAGTTTGCCTGACTCGACTTCTACTTATGCTATTTATCCCGTGCCAGCCAGAAGCTATGATATCCGTATTTTACCTACAGCGAATTTAGATGTCGGAAGAATCGCTGGCATGCCACGTTTAGCTTTGGGCACCAACTCTACCGTCGGTACAATGGTGTCGGTGGCTAATATCGCTAGCATCGGTTCCTACGCCTCTCAACAAAGATTTGGTGATATATCCCACAGGGTTTATAATAATGCTATCAGAAGTAAATTAACTTTTTCATAAATATAAGATTATATGAGTCTTACAACAAATAGTTTACGAGTACAAGTAGATACTCCGATCTGGGAATGGTGTCGTACTGCACCAGCTGTTTCAAGTGCTATTAGCACCTCAACCGCTTCTGATAGTGCGATTGGTAATCCGATTCACGGCCGTTATATTTATTATTTGATATCAGCCGCTGGTTTTTACCGTTACGATACTTGGACTGATACTTACATGCAGCTTAGTTCACCGCCGATCGCTCCTGCTACCTGGGCCTCTATGAAGTTTTCTGGTGCTTATGGCTTTGAAGCGCGTGCTTTGGATGCTTCTGCTACCACTGTCACGGCACCGGCTTATTTTGGTCAAGTACTTAAAGGTTTTGATATCCGTATCGAGTCTGGCACTGGCGCTGGTCAGCGTCGTACTATCACTGGAGTGTCCGAAGCAACAGTTGTCCAGACTGGCATCATGACCGCCATTTCTGCTGGTTTGACATTTACCAACTCACTTAGTACCGCAGCCATCAATCAATACGCTGGTTATCAATTTCGTATCATCGCTGGTGCTGGTATCGGACAAGTTAGACGTATTTTGCACCATACAGCTACAGTGTTTACCTACGCTGATATTTTGGGTTATGAGATTGATTATGATACCAATCCAGCTGTACCAAATCCTGTCTTTGTGGCCGCTGCCGCTGGCGTCGGCTCCGTTTATCAGATTGAAAGTTCAGTCATCACTGTCAACAGTGCTTGGGATGTAACGCCTGATAGCTCTTCGCATTTTGTGGTTGAAGCTGGTGGTATTTTTTTGGCATCGTCCGCTGCCGCTGCGCCATTTTTTACTTTACAGTTTTATAGTGTTGCTTCTGATACTTGGTATATTCGCTCCGCTACTTCAGCCTTGATGACCGCCGTCGGTACCGATGGTGTGATTGAGCGTACCGTGCGTAATGCTTCTTTGTATGAAGCGGGTACAGCTACCGGAGGTACGACCACTACTTTGATTGACACTACAAGTAATTGGACGGTCAATGAATTTGTCGGTAAGTGGGTGCGTTTTGTCTCTGGCACTATACCAGCTGGTGGCGCTGATAGATTGCGCAAAATCACTGCTAACACAGCCACGCAATTGACCTGGGTAGGATCAACGACAACTGCTCCTGACGCCACCACTAGATATCGTATTGAAGGTTATGATGCTGGTTTTGCTACAGCCGGTACCACAGCCACAACATTAGAGGATACTAATGCCTCAGCATCCAGCTGGACGGCTGACCGCTGGAAAAATTATCGCGTAGCTATCATCTCTGGTACCGGTATTGGACAAGAGAGAAAGATTTTTAGTAATGATTCTACTACCTTGACTTTGTACCCAGACAATAATTGGGATGTGACTCCAGATACTACTAGTGGCTATATTATTATCAATAACCACAACAAAATATATTTATTACTTGGCGGACAAGCGGCTATGATTGGTCATAGTATTGATGCCGATATGGCGGCCAACTCAAACATCGTTGATTATGGCACACCTAGACAAGGGGCAGTGATTCTTTGCAACTCATCTGGCGTAAGAGCACGCCGACCACAGGCTATTAATACTTTGACCAGATCTGGCACGACAGCAACTTGTACCACAGTCAATCCTCATCGTCTCAAGGTGGGTGATTATTTTAAGGTCATGGGTGCTACTGGTGGTGACGCTGCTCTTTATAATATCACCACCCAAGTCGTATCAGTCACTTCGGCTACAGTTTTTACTTATACTATGGTTGGCACGCCGGGCGCTAATGCTACTTTTACCGGCCATTCAGCTAGTACTTTGACTGATGCTTCTCAAAACTGGACTATTAATGGCTGGGCTAACTATATTTGCTATTTTGCTATCACTAATCCTCCTGCTGGTACCGGTGCTTTGGTCTCAGTGGGTATGGAAATAGCTTCCAATACGGCTACGACTTTGACTTTCAAAACTAATCCTTCTTTATTGCCGGGTAATGGCATTGGTCGCTATGTGATTGCGGAGCGAGCAGCGCATGGTGCTTATGAGTATGGTATTGCTACTGGCGCTGGCCAGCTTACGACCGCTATCGCTGATTCTAGTAAAAATTGGCCAGTCAATATCCACACTGGTCGTCGTGTCAAAAAAATAGCTGGTGCTGGTCAGGCTGATATCGAAGGTATCGTGAGTTCTAATACCGCTACAGTTTTGACTATTACGGTGGCTGGTACCTTGCCGGTGGCGAACTCTACTACATATGCGATTTTAGATATTCCGATTCGTGGTTTAGGCACTAGTTTATTAGCTATCTTTGGTACTTCTGACTCTAGTATTTCTGGTAAATATCTTTACTCACCTCGTGGTGGTGCTAGTTATGGCTGGGATCGCTACAATATCTCTACCAATCGTTGGGAAATGTTAGCACTCAGTCCGCAAGTAGAAACTTTAACTACTGGTTCTAATTTTTGTTATGATGGTAATGATAGAATTTATTTCACCAAAGATAACACGCAAAGAATTTATTATTTTGATTTAGTGACTAGTTGGGTACACGGCGCTGGGCAGTATCCATATCTAGCACCAACTGCCGTGATCGGTAATCGTATGGAAATCATCGAGACAGCTGATCATTTGAAATATTTATGGATAAATCGCGCTAGTAACGTAGAGTGTTTTAAACAACTCATGTGGTATTAATAAAAATTTTTAGACGCATATGAATGTAGAATATTTGATCCAATTGTTGGAAAATAAACTAATCTTCTTGACCAATTCGAAGGCCCAAGCTTTTATGGTGGGGGATTTAAACACCATGAATGCAAATGACGCAGAAATGGGAGAGGTTAATGAGACTTTGTATAAGTTGCGTTTATTACTCAGTGCTACGCAAGTGGCCGCTGGAGCAAACACTGATGTCTCTACTATGATTGCCGCTGGTATGATGGCTGTCAAAAATGCGCCGATTATTTATGATGGTGCTACCGCTTGTATGACGGCTTATGACATCTCTACTTATGCGACTGATCCTTTGCACGAACAAAAGATTGCTAGTATTTTACAAACCATGGGAGCAATGGCGGATAGCTCAGAGATTGATTTATATATTGACTCTAAGGCTATCTCTAGCCCAGTGACAGCGATGATGATTTTGAATGCTGTCCAAGAATATCCTGTAGATGTCCGTCTGATGATGGCTATCATGGAGCTTGATTCTCGTTTTGGTACTGCTGGTGTAGCAGTCGATACAATGAATCCGGGCAATGTCGGTAATACTGGCACAGCTATTAGAAATTACGCTTCTTGGCAAGAAGGTGTGACTGCGGTTGCTCAGTGGCTTAGCCGTCATCGTATCACTAACGCTCAAACACTAGAGACAGTTGCAGCCGAAGAAGTTGCGCCTGTAAATAACACTGAAGAAGTAGTTGAGCCAGAAGTCGCTACTAGCACTGAAGAAACTGTTGTTAGCCCAACAGATAAACTGAGTACTGATGAGCAGCCAGTTAAGACAAAAAAGACAAGCCAAAAGAAATAAAGACGCTTTTAAAGATAAAGAGGATGTCTCAAAAAATCAGAAAAATTTATCACAATTTAAAACAGCTACAAGCACAGTTTATTAGTGTGCTTGTTTTTGTTTTTTTATTTGCTTTTGCAGCTTCAGCACAAACAGTTTATGCGCCAAACTTTCCTTTTACTTTGGGTGAGTTTGTTTATGAAGATGATTATACCGCTTCGACAGCTGATTGTAATATCAATATTTGGAATCCTAGCGGATCTTTGATAGTCAATAATGTTTTGATGACTGAAGATGCTAATGGCTGGCATTATTATAATTTTGCTGGCTCAGCCACTCAAGGCACTTGGCCAGCTACCATGTCTTGCGGCACGGCGGGAGTTG
>JAGORJ010000052.1 GCA_018062885.1 Patescibacteria group bacterium
GGATTGTCGATCAAAATAAAATCATACAAATCTATCACCTCTTTCAAATTTTCTCGCAAAATAAACTCTCTATTAACTTGCGACACCAAGTCAACGGCAGCGCCGGCTAAGTCGGGCGTAGATGGTAAAATATGTAAATTTTTATTGTGCGACTTCAAAACTTGGCTAATTTTAGTTTCTGGCTCTACCAAAACTTCATATAAGCCTCTGTCAATTTTTTGTAAATCCAAGCCCAAACCTGAAGAAGCATTGCCTTGAGGATCAATGTCTATCACCAAAACACGCTGACCCTCATCTGCCAAATAAGACGCCAAATTAATAGCGGTCGTAGTTTTACCGACGCCGCCTTTTTGATTCACAACTGAAATTACTCTTGCCATATTTAAGTCAAAAACTACTCTTATTATACCAAAATACCCTACAAAACTCAAACCAAAAGATTTAGTGCTCTCGGTAAGAAAACAAAGCAGCTATCCAGCCCAAAAAGTAGCCAGCCACCATACCGGCAAGCAATAGCCACTTATCCCAAATTTGTAAATAAAAGTAGCAATACAGAGCAGCCAAAGCCATGCCCAAAGACAAACCCTTGAGACGCCAAGACAAAGTCCACATTGAACGACTACCATTGTTTGGCTGATTGATGTTTGGTGTTTTATTCATGCAATTGTTTTTGCCAATCTTGAATGCTTTCCAAAAATTGAGGCATCTTTTCGCTGGCCAAATTTTTCTCAGCTGGCATCTCTAAAGTTAAAGGATTTATTTTGACTCCATTTTGGACAATCTCAAAATGTAAATGTGGCCCAGTGGAAAATCCAGTGGAGCCAACAGCTCCAATCACTTCGCCCTGTTTGACCCTTTGTCCGACTTTGACATACATCTTAGATTGATGAGCATAGTTACTAGAATAAGTACCGTTGTGTCTGATAGAAGTCAGATTACCATAGCCTGAGCGATTCCAGCCAGCATGAGTCACGACACCGTCACCGATAGCCTTGATAGCTGTACCCATCGTTGCAGCATAATCAATCGCTCGATGACCAGTAGAAACATTGAAAGCTTCCACATATCTTTTACCGGTAGTAAATCCAGAACTGATATAACGAAAATCAACCGGGTTTTTCAAAAACATTTTTTGCAAAGACTCACCAGTCAAATTATAGTAGCCATCAATTTCATCACCATCAGCATCCAAGCCCTCAGAAAAATAATAACCCTCTAAATCGTTACCGTCATTATTAAAAACGGCGGCTAAAATTTTCCCTGGCATGACATACTCTCCATCACGATAGCGCTCTTCATAAATAAATTTGTAAGTATCTCCTTTTCTGATACCCATGCCGAAGTCAACTGTCCAAGCAAAAACATCAGCCAACTCAATAATCGCTCGCTCGTCAATATTTTGATCAAGCGCTGACTGATAAAAAGAAGAGTCAATACTACCTGAGACCGTTCTGATTCTCACTTCGTAATCAATAGTTTTTAATTCAGCTGTCCAAACTTCATTTACTTTATTTAAAATAAGTTCAGTTTCAGAGTTTGTCTGATAAACCATTTTGTGAAAATCTTGACTTTGTTTGTCAAAATAAAAAGCTATATTTTTACCAGCCTTGATCTTAGCCAAGTCATAAACATCACGGCTTGCCAAAAGTAAAGCCTGAGTAGAACTAGCTACTTGCGCATTTTCTGCTATATCCGAAAAAGTCATGCCGGACTCAATCTTAATCAGCACTTCTTTGTCAGGTGATTCTTGGATCACAGCTTGATTTTGGTCGTTTTCTTTGTCATTGGCAAAAATCAACATTTTGCCAGCAAAGAAACTAAAAACCGCTAAAAGCAACAATAAAATTAAAAACTTTGGATTCTTCATAGTATGTATATTCTAAAGAAAAAAACTCATTTAGACAAGGCAAACAAAAAAACAGGCTGAAAATCAGCCTGTTTTAAAATACAGCTTATTATTTTATTTTGATAGCCACCGGGCAATGATCAGAGCCCAAAACTTCTGGCAAAATATCTGCTTGTTCAATATTTTTTAAAATATTTTCAGACACACAAAAATAGTCAATCCGCCAACCAACATTTCTCACTCTGGCGCCCGCTCGATATGACCACCAAGAATATTTGATTTCTTTGGGATGTAATTCTCTAAAAGTATCTTTGAAACCAGCTGCCAAAAATTTAGTCATCCAATCTCTTTCTTCTTGAGTAAAGCCAGAGTTGCCGATATTTTCTTTGGGGCGCGCCAAATCTATTTCTTGATGTGCGACATTAAAATCTCCAGTGACAATCACTGGTTTTTTTGTTTCTAATTTTTTTAAGTGAGCTAACAATTTATCGTTAAATTTTATTTTAAAATCTAGACGAGTTAAAGCATCATTAGAATTAGGGAAATAAACATTGGCTAAATAATATTTACCGATATCCAAAATCAAAATTCTCCCTTCATCATCCCAAGGCAAATCACTTAGTCTTTCTACTTTGATATTATCTTTCACCAAACAGGCCGTACCACTGTAGCCGGGCCTGACAGCTGGGTGCCAAAACTCTTGGTAGCCCGCAAAATCAAATACTTCTTTGGCACGCGCCATTTCAGAAATTTTTATTTCTTGAACGCCTAAAATATCTGGCTGATATTTTTTTAAGAAATCAACAAAACCTTTTTTGACCACTGCTCTAATGCCGTTAACATTCCAAGATATTATTTTTAAATTATTTCCCATAAATACTACGTCTAAAATAAATTATTGGGGCCAAAAAAAGACCAGCTGCTTAAAATCCTCGTTAGTCGTGCTCAATGACAAAATCATCAAAATAACGCAAATCTCCCTGCTTCACTTCTATCCCCTTGACCTTGGTCCAAGGAGAACCTTTCTTACACCATTTGACAAAAGCAGCCAATGCGTCTGAAGTACCTTCTAGCTCCAAGTAAACTGAACCGTCGCTTTGATTTGAAACAAAGCCCTTAACGCTCAATTTACTAGCCTGTTTTTGAGCATAATAGCGGAAGCCTACTCCTTGCACGCGACCAAACACTTTGATTTTACAATGTTTGATCATATTGTTAAATTACCTCCTAAGTTTATCAGAAAAAACTCCGCTTTGCCAAGGCCTGTTACTTT
>JAGORJ010000019.1 GCA_018062885.1 Patescibacteria group bacterium
ATGTGCAAAATATTTTCTTGGGCCTACCTCTCTGGCAAGGCTCGAGAAATCAAGGTCGTCGCCTACACCACACCATAAAGACCCCGCCGCGAGAGCACTCGCGGCGGGGTCTAAAACATTATAAGAAAATTATTAGTTTAATTTATTTGCCTTGTTTTTTCTTGATTTCTTCAGCTACATTGTTAGGCACTTCTTGGTAGCGGCTAAATTGCATACTGTAACTTGCTCTACCTTGAGTCATACTGCGTAAAGAAGTGGCGTAACCAAACATTTCAGACAAAGGAACATCGGCGTGAATAACTTTGGCGCCAGCTCTATCTGTCATTTCATTGACTTGGCCGCGCTTAGAATTCAAATCACCAATCACATCTCCCATGTATTGTTCTGGGGTAACAGCTTCAACAGCCATAATTGGCTCTAAGATAACTGGTTTAGCTTTAGCAAAAGCGGCTTTGAAAGCCATAGAACCAGCCATTTTGAAAGCGGCTTCAGAAGAGTCAACATCATGATAGGAACCATCATAGACGGTTGCTTGGACATCTTGGATTTCATAGCCAGCCAAAATACCGTTGGACAAAGTTTCTTTGATACCTTTTTCAATCGCTGGAATATATTCACGAGGAATAGCACCACCCTTGATAGCATCAACATATTCAAAACCAGTACCACGTTCTCTTGGGGCTAATTTTAACCAGCAATGACCATATTGACCACGACCACCAGACTGTTTGATAAATTTACCTTCACCTTCAGCCTCACCAGTAATAGCTTCTTTGTAGGCTACTTGTGGAGCACCAACATTGGCTTCCACGGAAAATTCACGCTTCATACGATCAACGATGATTTCCAAATGTAGCTCACCCATACCGCCAATAATAGTTTGGTTGGTTTCTTCATCAGTACGAACAGTAAAGGTTGGATCTTCTTCAGTCAATTTTGCCAAAGCCATACCCATTTTCTCTTGGTCAGCTTTTGTCTTTGGCTCAACCGCCACGAAAATAACTGGCTCTGGAAAATCCATACTTTCCAAAACAACTTCACGACCTTCAGCGGCCAAAGTTTGACCAGTAGTAGTATCTTTCAAACCAACTACGGCGACAATGTCACCAGAGTAAGCTTCTGAAATTTCTTCACGAGAATTAGCATGCATACGCACCAATCTACCGATACGCTCTTTTTTGGCGTTGTTGACATTGTGCACATAAGAGCCTGAGCTCAAAGTACCGGAATATAAACGAATGAAAGTCAATCTACCTACAAAAGGATCGGTAGCCACCTTAAAAGCTAAGGCTGTTAAAGGCTCAGTATCATCAGTCTTAACCAGAATTTTCTTTTCTGCGTCTTCTGGATCATGACCTTCCATTGGTGGCACATCAATTGGAGATGGCAAGTAAGCGGTAACAGCGTCCAATAAAAATTGCACACCTTTATTTTTCAAAGCTGAACCACATAAAACTGGAACAATCTTGTTGGTGACAACAGCCTTACGCAAAACTTTATTTAATTCTTCAATACTTGGTTCTTCTCCTGATAAGTATTTGTCCATCAAAGCTTCATCATGTTCAACAATCGCTTCGATCAATTGACCACGATATTCCTCTACTTTTTCTTTCATGTCTTCAGGAATATCACGTTTTTCAAACTGCTTGCCTTCTTCATCTAGATAAAACCAAGCTTCTCTTTCTAAAAGTTTAATAATACCTTGGAAAGTTTCGGCGGCGCCGATTGGCAATTGCATTGGATGAGCAATTTTGGTCAATCTTTCATGAATGGTTTTTAAGTCAAAATAAAAGTCAGCGCCCATACGGTCCATCTTGTTGACAAAGGCTAGTCTTGGTACATGATATTTATCAGCTTGACGCCAAACAGTTTCAGACTGCGGCTCAACACCTGCGACACCATCAAAAACAATCACACCACCATCCAAAACACGCAAAGATCTTTCTACTTCTACAGTAAAATCCACATGGCCTGGGGTGTCAATAATATTGATATTAGCTTCACCACCACCCAACCAGCTAGCGATTGGCCAAAAACAAGTAGTAGCAGCTGAGGTGATAGTAATACCACGCTCTTTTTCTTGCTCCATCCAGTCCATTTCGGCTGCACCTTCGTGCACTTCACCGATTTTATGTTTTTTACCAGTATAAAAAAGGATACGCTCGGTAACCGTTGTTTTACCGGCATCAATATGAGCAATGATACCAATGTTTCTTACTTGTGATAAAGGATGAATTCTAGGCATAATTTTAAATTTTGATATTTTTAAACTAAAATGCAAGACCGAAAGGTTCGGTCATGCATTGAAAATAAATAAATTTTAGGCAAAGTGAGCAAAAGCTTTGTTGGCTTCGGCCATACGTTGCACATCTTCTCTTTTCTTCATGGCTTCACCTTCGCTGTTGGCGGCAGCTAGTAACTCTTCGCCTAAGCGTTTGTACATGGCAGCACCTTTACGATTTTGAGCAGCTTTGATCAACCAACGATGAGCTAAAGTTAATTTACGCTCACCAGTAACCACTATCGGCACTTGGTAATTGGCACCACCAACTCTTTTACCCTTAACTTCTAAGTTAGGGGAAATATTGCGCATAGCAGTGTCATAAATTTCCAATGGATCTTTTTTGGTTTTATCAGAAATGTAAGCAAAAGCACCGTAGACAATTTTTTGTGCTGTGGTTTTTTTACCATCACTCATGATCTTGTTGATCAACTTGGCTAAATCAAGACGATTAAATTTTGGATCAGCCTTAATACTTCTTTTTGGGGATTGTTTACCTCTCATATTTTTTCTTTACTTCTTTGCTTTTTTAGTACCGTACAATGATCGGCCTTGTTTTCTTTTTTCTACACCCTGAGTGTCATAAACGCCTCTAACAATATGATAACGCACACCAGGTAAATCTTTAACTCTACCACCTCTTAACAAAACAATACTGTGTTCTTGCAAGTTGTGTCCTTCACCAGGAATATAAGCGGTCACTTCCATACCGTTTGATAGTCTCACCCTAGCGATTTTACGCAAAGCGGAGTTAGGTTTTTTTGGAGTAGTTGTAGTTACTTTCACACACACACCACGCTTAAAAGGAGCACCTTCGGCTCTTTCTTTTTTGGTACGGCGCAAACTGTTTAAAGTCCAACGCAAAGCTGGAGTTTTAGCTTTAGCGGCGGCTGTTTTTCGTGGTTTGCGTAATAATTGATTCACTGTAGGCATACAAAAATCTGTTTTTTAAAAAAATGTAAATTAAATAGTCTATAAAAATTATCAAATCCTTTTTGAAAAACAATATTTCAAAAAGAAAAGTCCTCAATAAAATAGCACAAAGAAATACTAAAGTCAAGGATATTATCAAGGTTTTTAAAAAAAGAAGCCTCAAGTGTCCCCAATCATTGCTCGTATTCCCCATACGCAGCTTCTTGGCGACACTCGAGGCCAACATTGCACACAAAGAACCCTAGTGGGTTCCAAGCAATCCATCTGTCAGCCATTGTAGCTATGGTCAGCTATTCAGGCAGACGGATGGGTAACCGCCAAGTTCGGCGGGGCTTTTTGGTGCAATGTGTTTAAGAGCCTCGGACCTTCCTCTCCTTCGTGTCCCCCAACACAAAGTCAATTCCAGACCGAGGCCCTCAAACAATTTCAGTGTACACTTTTAACCTATACATTCTACATAAATTACAAATAATGTCAAGACTACAAGACTCTATAAGAAAAGCTCTAAGAAACGAAGAAAAAAGTTAAAAACACTAGAAAAAATGTGTAAATTAAAAACATTATCAAGCACCAACAAAATCAACAAAATCCAAGGTCCATTGATGGCAAGTTTTTGTTTCCAATTATCCAAACTATCAGGCAAGGCAGCAAATAAGACTTTGGAGCCGTCAAGCGGTGGAATAGGAATAAGATTGAAAATACCTAAAATAAAGTTGATCATCACCAAATAAAGCAAAAAAAT
Source organism: Patescibacteria group bacterium (assembly GCA_018062885.1). Taxonomy (GTDB): domain Bacteria; phylum Patescibacteriota; class Patescibacteriia; order UBA1558; family GWA2-36-10; genus CAIRBL01. The sequence continues at coordinate 3,957 of JAGORJ010000019.1, forward strand.
CAACATCATATTATCCGCTGGCAACCAATAACTCGCTAAATGAAAAATGATAATAAAGCCAATTACACTCAAAAAATTCGAAACTGGACCAGCTAAAGCCACCAAAGCATCGCCCCATTTGCGATATTTTAGGTTATAAGGATTAACTGGTACTGGGCGACCCCAGCCAAAACCAGCCACCAAAAGCATAAAGGTGCCAAAAATATCCAAATGCACCAAAGGATTAAGTGACAAACGGCCAGCAAACTTGGCTGTGTTGTCTCCTAGATAAGTGGCAGCAGCGGCATGAGCGAATTCATGAATAGTCAAAGCATAAACAATGCCCAAAACTATCACCAAAAACATCATGGGCGTATCAAATAAAAGTGCTAAAAGCATAAGTATTTACAAAATTTAAAATTTATGTTAGATTTCGGTATATCCAATTATAACTTACTGGACTAAAAAAGCAACAATTAAAGTAATCCTATGTCTAAAATGTGTGAAATTTGTGAGCGTAAAGCAGTTGTCGGCAATAGCCGAAGTCATTCTAATATTGCTAGCAAAAGAACAATGAGTATTAATTTGCAAAGCAAAAAAGTAGCTGGCAAAAAAATGAACGTCTGTACTTCTTGTATTAAAAGTATCAACAAACAAAACTCTCAAGCTTAAAAATAGCTTAAAATATTTTTATTTATTAAAAACACCCAAAGTCTGACTTTAGGTTGTTTTTTTATCTTTTCTCGTCAATTAACAAAGCGTTTGTCAACCAAGAACAGAGCCACAAAACTAAAGACAATAAAATAGCTGGCAACAAACCAGATACACTAAAGCCGTCAATAAAGCTAGCGACAAATAAAATCAACAAGCCGTTGATGACTAAAGTAAATAAACCTAAGGTCAAAATATTTATTGGCAAAGTCAAAAGAATTAAAACTGGACGAATAATGGCATTAACCAAACCTAAGACAATAGCTGTAATCAAAGCTGAATAAAAATTATCAACTACTACACCTGGTAGCCAGTAAGCAGCTGAAATCAAAATAATAGCGTTAAATAATAAGCGCAAAATTAATTTCATATTTTTTATATTTTAATAATAGTCTCTTCTCTGTCTGGACCGACAGAGATTAAATCAACTTGGCCACCAGTATAATTTTCAATAAACTCCACTAAAGTTTTGACATTGTCCGGTAAAGCTTGATAGTCTTCGATTTGCGTCAAATCCTCTGTCCAGCCACTAAACTCCTGATATAAAGGCTTACAATCATACAAAATATCTGAGTCGGGAATAAAATAATCTAGCTCTTCATCAGTGTGCAAAATTTTGCCAGCATAAAAAATTTCTGGACCAGTGTATTTATACTTAACACATAGCTTAATTTTTTCTATACCAGTCAAAACATCTATTTTAGTGAGACTCAGATTTTTGCCATTAAACTGCATGGCATATTTCAAGGCTACTAAATCCAACCAGCCAGTACGCCTAGGTCTACCGGTCGTTGCACCATACTCATGGCCCAATAAACGAAAGGCAATACCTTGGGAAAAATCGTCAGCCTCTAGTAAGGCTGGTATTTTACTGGCATAATTTTCTTTTTCTTCTTCTTTGCTATGCCCTGAAGCACAATAATCTTCGCTGGTTTTGGCGCCCAATTCCGTAGGAAAAGGGCCATTACCAACACGCGTCATATAAAAAGCTTTGGCAATACCAAAAACATAATCAACTTCAGACTCCATAAGACCACAGCCCTTAGCCAGGCCGGCTAGCGTGCAGTCCGAAGAAGTCTGAAACTTTGTGGTACCATAATCAATACTTAACAAAGCTCCTTGAGCACCTTCTAACAAAATATTTTTATTTTCAAGCTTCGCTTGATTTAAAAATAATTCTAAATTGATCACAAAATCTTTGAGTTTCAAAGCGTACTCAGAATATTTTTCTACTATTTTATCTACTGACAAAATATTTTGCTCATCAAAAAATAAACCTGAGCCCAAATGTGGATGCAACAAAACTTGTTTGGCTAAATCCTTGTCTAGACCAGCTAAAATATTTTTTTTGTTAGCTAAAAACTTTTCTAACTTAGCTTTGAAAATATCTGGATTAAAAATATCATTGACAAACAAACTTTGGCGACTAATAAAATCTGTATAGAGCGGACCAATGCCACGGCCAGTGGTGCCAACTTTGGCATTGATGTCAGCGAGCCGGTCAATCAATAAATGATAAGGTAGCATCAAAGGCGCTTGATGACTGATTTTTAAATGCTTAACAAAAATATTATTTTGCGCCAGCAAATCTAATTCTTCAATCACTACCCGCGGATCAAAAGCAACTCCTCTGCCTAAAATATTTATCTTGCCGTCTGAGTCATGCAAAATACCAGACGGAATCAGATGAAAGACATGTTCTTGCTCTCCAACTTTGATACTGTGACCAGCGTTTGCGCCGCCAGTACCACGCACAATGATGTCCGCCCAAGAACTCAATAGATCGACTAGCTTGCCTTTGCCAGTGTCACCCCACTGATTACAAACAACGGCCACAATCTTTTTAGCTTTTAAAAACTCCTGCAAATTTTCTGTTTTCATAAAAATAAAAAATCACTAGATATTAATAGTGAAAAGCTTTTAGCCACCACTATAATCGTTTTGCCAAAATAAACAGGAGAATCCTGATTTTTTAACAAAACCAATCCACTGTGAATCGGCAAAACGATTGTTGCAGACGGCTAAATATTTGTGCACTTTATTTGACAATTCTAACCCCTGAAAAATCAGGTGGGTTTCCGCAATTTAAGACCACAGTCCTAAATAATATAAGAATCCCAATAAGTCAGATTGTAGAGTTTTTGATTGTCAAACAAGAGCACAAATTAAATATAGCATAAAAAATAATTAAATAAAATACCCCCTAATCTAGGGGGTATCTTGATATATTTTTATTATTTTTCTACTAAAGTATGCTTAGTGTAACTAGGTTTATAATCTTGTAATTCGTAATCATGAAACCAAACGCTAATTTCTACTTCAGCTTCTTCTGGATTTGAGGAAGCATGAATAAGGTTAAAAACGCCTACTTGATTAGCATCAGCATATTTGAAAGACAAATGCGCATAATCTCCACGAATAGTGCCAGGAGCAGCTGACTTTGGCTCAGTTTCTCCTACCATTTTTCTCACTACTGCTACTGCTTCTACACCTTCAAGTACAAGTGCCACAATAGGACCAGAAGTAATCATCTCAATCATCATATCCCTGACATGTTGTCCACGACGTTGAGCTAAATCTTCAGTGTAATGCTTCATCGCTGTATCTTTGTCTGACCAGACAAGTTTCAAACCAGCTAACTTCAGACCAGTGCGCTCAAAACGAGTGATAATTTCACCTATCAAACCTCTATCCACGGCATCCGGTTTTAACAAAACTAAACTTCTTTCAAATTTTCTGTCCATAAAAAATGTTAATTAAATTTAAATTATTTTCCAAGCTTAGCCAACTCACGTTTGGCTGCTTCCACTACTTCAGCTGGCGTCACATTGGCTTTGACTAAATAGCCGACAACTCCCAGTTCTTTACCTTTTTGCACATCTTCATCTTGCCCAAGATTAGTCAACAAAATGACAGGCAAATCTTTGATACTAGCATCTTCTCTGATAGATTTGAGCACTGAGAAACCATCCATTTTTGGCATAATAACATCCAACAAAACCAAATCTGGTTGAATGCTTTTGGCAAGCTCTAAGCCGCTAGCACCATCTAAAGCCTTGGTAATTTCAAAACCTTCATTTTGAAATTTGACCTCATACATATTAGCTAGCATCTCCTCATCTTCTATCAAAAGAATTTTTGCTCTTGTTTCTGACATATTATTCGCTTATAGTAGATAGCCTAAGAAAATCTAAACTATCTAGATTAATTAATCTAATTATTTCTCTAATATCCTTTATTATAAGGCAAAAAAAATGAAAAAGCAAGGCAAATTATTCTAGTTGCCAAAAATCACCATCTGTCACTAATTTGATAGTCCCTAGACTATCATTACGCAAAATCTGACACTGAGCAGCTTCTAAGCGCTGCAAAGTCTCTGCGTGAGGGTGACCAAAGCTATTGTCTAAACCTGACTGAATCACGCATATTTTTGGCTTTACTTTTTGCAAAAACTCAATCGATGACGAATAACGACTGCCATGATGTCCGACTTTCAAAAGCTCAGACTCTAAATCTAAATTTTCTTTGAGCATCAATTCTTCTTTGACAGTGGTCAGGTCACCGGTCAAAAGTAAGTCTGCTTCTCCAATACTAAATTTAACGACCAGAGAATTGTCATTAAAATCTTTGTGCTCACTATCGGCAGACATTATTTTCCAAAAAATATTCTCAGCTATACCAAATTTTTCGCCGGGACTCACTATCTGTGGCTGTAAATCATGTTGTGCTAGCGCTTGTTGCCAAATACTAAATAAAAAATCTTCTTCTGGTTTATGTGCGCTTACCAAAATATTTTTTATCTCATAACGATTGAGCAATTCAATAAAACCCATATAATGATCAGCGTGAAAATGAGAGATTAGTAAATAGTCTATTTTTTTATCCCACCAAGGCAAAACTTCTCCCAAACGATACATCAACAAATTGTCTGGCCCGCCATCAACTAAAATATTTTGCCCAGCCACACGAAGCAAAACAGCATCGCCTTGTCCGATATCCAAAAAATACACTGAAGCTAAAGCAGATCGCTCTAGTTGCCACAGTGTCAGCAAAGATAAAATCACTAGTCCTAAACAGAAATTAAAAATCTTTTTCATAAGGCTTGATAATAAAAGTGAAAATTAACATGGCTGACAAACTCAAAACTAAAGCTAAAATACTAAATGTTTCAATTTCTATATAAGCAAAAGGAATTTGCGCTAAATATTTAGAAATATAAGCAATCGCCCGGAGGCCCAAAAACAATGGCCACGCTAAAAAGTCATTAATAATTGGCCAGGCGCCAAAAACAGCCAGCAAAAAACCAAAAATCAAAGTGCCAGTAGTAAAAGGTAAAATAGCTAAATTCGCAATGGGCGAAATAAAAGAAAAAATATGAAAATAATACAAAACCAGTGGCCAAGTAAAAGTTTGAGCCGCTAAAGTCACCGCACACATTTCTCTCAACTTCAAAGTATTGGGAATAAAAAATAATTTAGCTTCCCAAAATTTCCCGTACAACAACAAACCCAAAACTGACAAAAATGAAAGCTGAAAACCAATGTCATAAATCAAAGCCAAGGGCTTAAAAAATAATAATAACAAGGCTGCTAACAACAAACTGTTGATAGAAGTCACCAGGCGCCCAAAAAATGGTCCTAGCGACACAAAAAGCACCATCAAGGCTGATCTGACAGCCGGAGCAGGAAAACCCAACAGAAACAAATAGGCTAGCAAAATAAAACTAACAGCAAAAAATATTTGCTGCCTAGATAAATAAAACCAACTTAAGATAATCTGCAAAACAATAGCAAAAATAGCAATATGCAAACCAGAAATAGAAATCACATGGATAATACCAGTTTGTGAAAAACTCACCTGAAAATCAGCTGTCAGCTCTCGCCTTTCATCCAAAATCATCGCTTTGGCAAAAGCAGACTCTGGCTCTACTAAATTATTATTTAAATTGCGCCAAAAGTATTTTTTGGCTGAGAAAAAATCAGCCCGCCAACTTGGTCGATATTCAAGCCAAGTGATACGAATACGATACATCAGACCAAAAATATTTTCTTTGGCTAAATACAAATCATAAAAAAACTTGCGCCCATCCTCTTGCTCTATCACTTCCGGCTTATAAATATTTCCGGCCACCTGCAAAACATCACCATAACGATATTCAGGATACAAAGGCGCATGCACTATCAAAAGACCAGAAAAATTTTCTAAATTTTCAGGACTGACTGTCAATCTCCAGCCATCAAGTTTTTTTTCTGCGTCCACCACCTGTCCATTGAAAGTATAAAACTTATCAAACACAAAATCAGAAGGCTTGATAAAAATTTGCGGATAATAAATACCAAAAACAAAAATCACCAATAAAAAAAGAAGGCTAATAATCAAAAATATTTTACTTTTGCCCATCAAAATCGCTTTAATGATTTGTCTTTATTTAAGACAAAAATACGAAATAAGTCAAGAAAAAAAAACCGCCATCACGAATTTCGTGAGGGCGGAGCAGAGGCTTTGGTCTCCTTGATATATGATATATAAAAACCAAGAACATAAGAAACAAACTCCAAGCGCTCATTAGCTGTCATGCCTTGCGAGACAGACTCAGCTAACAAAGCTTTAGCAAGTTTGTTCAAAAAAACACCTCTCTCAAGAACAGAGCTTATCTGTTGCAAAGACAAGAGATGCTCAAGTAGGGATTTACGCTCACAGAGCTCAGTGCCATTTTCGATGATCTCTGGATCCAAAAACAATCGACTGAGCCCAAGAATCTCATCACAGGATAAACCAGACTCAAGACAATTAGCAAAGAAACCTTGAGCTAGTTTTTCTAAAAAAGAACTGCGCGCACTTCTCAGCTTAACACTAGGTAAGGCACGCAAAAATGAACGCACAGATCTATCTTCTGACATGATAGTCCCCCATGACTTGGATGAAGTTTTGAGATGATCAATTTCAAAAAAATTATTCTAATACCACTGGAGCCAAAGGCAAACCTGCTAACAAATAAGAATTATATAATTTTTCTGAGCTTGACCATAAGAAAAAATTTTCCGTATTGTCTGCTTGCATGTCCTGTTTGTCAAACAGAAAGTTAGCGCCAAGCTGTGGATTTTCACCCTCAAATTTGACCTTAGCTAACAACTGTACAGAAATATCTTTATTTAAGTCTAAAGAATTTGTATCCCAAAAACTGAAAAAAACTCGGCCATTTTCAAAGGGAGCGCTGGCTA
>JAGORJ010000053.1 GCA_018062885.1 Patescibacteria group bacterium
TCAGATAATTTTCTTCCACTGAATCTTTTTGTTTAGCCAAATATTCAATCAATGGCTTTTCTAGAATTTTTAGATTTTTATTATCAAAGATATTTTTGATAATGATTAATTTTTTGCTCGTAAAAAAACCTTGTGACTCAGTATTTTTTAAAAAGTCATCAAGTGTCAAAATTTCGCCATCAAGATTGATCAAGCTGATGCCACTTTTATCAACGCTAGCTTTGAATTTATCTTTGATAGCGTCTATTTTGTTTTTGGCGCGAAATGAATCTTCGCCGTAAAAGAAAAAAATCATATTTCTAGTTTTTCTTGTTCATACCAATTTTGACCTATCTCAAGATCTACTGCCAAAGGCACACTCAAGGTATAAATATTCTCCATAGTCTCTTTGACAAATTTAGCCACTTTTTTTAGCTCAGCTTTGGGCACTTCCAAAACCAATTCATCGTGTACTTGTAGGAGCATCTTAGAGTTTTTGCTTATTTTTGGCAAGCCAGCGTGGAGCTTAATCATAGCCAGTTTGAGAAGATCAGCGGCTGTGCCTTGAATAGGCATATTGATGGCCATGCGTTCGGCAGCCGCTTTCAGCTGGGGCATAGAAGAATAAATATCAGGCAATTGGCGTCTACGGCCAAACAAAGTCTGGACATAGCCATGCTGAGCGGCAAATTTTTTGGTGTTGTCTAAATAAGTTTTGATTTTTTTATAAATATCAAAGTAGCGCTCAATAAATTCTTTAGCTTCATTACGATTCATACCCGTGCGCTGAGCAAGTCCAAGTGATCCCAGGCCATACAAAATACCAAAATTTACTTCCTTGGCAGTCCGACGGATTTCTTTGTCCACTTCAGCCAAAGGAATCTTGTGGATTTCAGCCGCCGTGCGACTATGAATGTCTTCACCTTTTTTAAAACTCTCAATCATTTTTGGGTCTTTAGATAAAGCGGCAGCTAAGCGCAGCTCAATTTGTGAATAATCAGCTGACAATAAAACATAGTTTTCTGCCGCTATAAAAGCTTGGCGAATTTTTCTGCCTAAGTCAGTACGCATAGGAATGTTTTGTAGATTAGGATCAGAAGAGGATAATCTACCGGTGGCGGCTATAGTCTGGTTAAAACTAGTGTGAATTCTTTTGGTAGTTTTGTTTAATAACTCCGGTAAAGCCTTGATATAAGTAGATTGTAGTTTTGTCAGTTCGCGGTACTCAATGATAAACTCAATGATAGGGTGGCTGGCTTTCATTTTTTCAAGTTCCGTTGCTGCTGTCGATAAGCCGGTTTTTGTTTTCTTGATACCTTGAGTTTTGATTTCTAGTTTATCAAATAAAATTTCTTTGAGTTGCAAAGGCGAAGAAACATTAAATTCAGTTCCGGCTAGTTTAAAAATTTTGTTTTGCACTTTTTTGATTTCACTTGTAAAAGTTTTTTCCATTTCTTTCAAAAATTTTACATCCAAACAAATGCCATTGATTTCCATTTCAGCCAATACGGGCAAAAGTGGTAGTTCCATTTTAGTCAGCAAGTCAAAATTTTTGGTCTCTTTGCTTTCAGGTAATAGTTTATGATACAAAGCCAAAGCAATGTCTGCATCTTCAGCGGCATACCAAGCAAGCTTATCTAGAGGAATATCTTTGACTTCGATATGTTTGTCATTTCGAGTTTTGCGAGAAGTCTCGTCCTCAGGTACTAGGTCGCTAAGCTTTGACTTCTGATAGCCCAAATAACTAAAAGCTAATTCTTCTAGTTTTAGACCACGATTTGGATTGACTAAATAGGCGGCAATCAAAGTATCAAAGCAAATACCATTTAAAGTGATGTCTAAAGCTCTCAAAACCTTGTAATCAAATTTTAGATTGTGACCAGTTTTTTGGATGCTTTCATCTTCTAAGATTGGCTTTAGTTTTTTCAAAGCATTTTCCTTGAAAGTTTTGTCACTGAGGTTGATATAAAAACCTTGGTCAGCTTTCCAGGCAAAAGAGCAACCTAAAATTGCGTCGTTGATAGTATCTAGGCCTTCGGTCTCGGTGTCAAAAGCAAAAAGTTTTTGTTTTTTTAGTAAAAGTATAAATTTATCAAAGCTTTTTTCGTTATTGATAAGTTGATAATCTTTTTTTGCTCCTACTTCTGCTTCTGCTTTTTTCTCTATCAAAGGACTTGCGACCGGAGTTGCGCTTTCAGTGCTATTTGTTGTTGCTGGGATTTTATTTAATAAAGAATTAAATTCAAATTTTTGGAAAATTTCTAAAACTTTATTTTTATCAAAATCACCAAAGGCCATTTGCTCTAAACTCCAGTCAAGTTTTAAGTCAGTCACGATAGTCACTAGATGTTTGCTGTGAATAGCATTTTTTTCATCAGCTAACAATAAGTCTCTAGTGCGATCTTTGATTTTTGGACTTGCAATATTTTTGTACAAATTTTCAAGATCACCAAACTCACGTATTAAATCACTGGCGCCTTTTTGCCCAATGCCTTTGACGCCCTTGATGTTATCCGAAGCATCTCCCATGATAGCTTTGAGATCAATGATTTGTCGTGGCGCTAAATCATATCTTTCTTTTACTGCCTCTATGTCATAAGTTACGATATCATTGAAGCCTTTTTTTAGGGTCAAAACTTTGATGCGATCATTTACTAGCTGTAAAGTATCTAAATCACCAGTGACGATAAAAATCTCCAGCTCTGGATATTTGGCAAAAGCTTGGGTGGCGACTGAGCCCAAAATATCATCAGCCTCAAAACCCTCTTGGCTTAAAATAGGTATTTCTAAGGCATCAAGCACCTCGCGTGCCAATGGTATCTGGTTATAAAACTCATCAGCCTGCTTCACTCGCTGGGCTTTGTAGTTGTCGTATTCTGTGTGCCTAAAAGTCGGTCCAGCTAAGTCAAAAGCAGCCATTATATAGTCCGGCTGGCTCTGTT
>JAGORJ010000054.1 GCA_018062885.1 Patescibacteria group bacterium
GTCCAATTATTTCCAGATCATGTTTTGTCTTTATTGAGAATCGGTGAAGAGTCTGGCAAGTTGGCTGATAATTTAAAAATAATCAGCTTAAATCAAGAAAAAGAAAGACTCTTTCGTTCCAAAATTCGTTCAGCGATGATGTACCCTATCTTTGTTTTGTCGCTGACTCTAGTAGTTGGTTTAGGCATTGCCTGGTTTATTTTACCTAGATTATCTTTGATTTTTTCTCAGCTGGACATAGATCTTCCTTTTGTAACCAAAGTTTTGATCGCTGCCGGCATGTATCTCAGTCAATATGGCAAAATTATTATTCCTATTTTTTTGCTTCTTTTTGCTTTGTTTATTTATTTTGTTTTTTATTTTAGAAAAACTAGATTTATTGGCCAGTGGTTTTTATTTGCCTTGCCGGGAATCAAAAGTTTGATTCAAGAAGTGGAGATAGCTCGTTTTGGTTTTTTGTTGGGGACTTTGCTAGAAGCTGGCTTACCTATCAATCAGGCTTTAAATTCTTTGACAGCGGCTACTTTTTTTCCTCACTACAAAAAGTTTTATATTTATTTGAATCTAAAAATAGAAGAAGGTTATTCTTTTAAAAATAGTTTTTTAGAATACAAAGGCTTAAATCGTTTGTTGCCCACACCGATGCAAAAATTGATTGTCACTGGTGAGCAGTCTGGTAATCTGTCTAAGACTCTTTTTAAGCTCAGTGAAATTTTTGAAGCCAAAACAGAAAATACCACCAAGAATTTAACAGTTATTTTGGAGCCTATTTTATTAGTTATTGTTTGGCTAGGAGTGGTAGCTGTGGCTTTGGCGGTTGTGTTGCCAATTTATAGCTTGATCGGTGGATTATGATTTATGTATAAGTCAGGTGGATTTACTTTATTGGAAGTCTTATTATCGGTAGCCTTATTGGGTTTGATCGCTGCTTTGTCTGCGCCGATGTATTTGTCCTTTCAAAATCGTAATGACTTAGACATCGCCGTTTCTACTAGCGCTCAAAGTCTTAGGCGAGCACAAATGTTGGCACAAGCAAGTACAGATGATGATGTTTGGGGTGTCAAACTAGAAAGTCCTAATTTGATTATTTTTCGGGGCACTAGTTTTGCGGCTCGCGATACTCACTTTGATGAAGTTTATCCTTTGAGTAGTACTTTAGTTTTTTCCGGAGTGACAGAAATAGTTTTTACTAAATTCTCTGGTTTACCGACAGCGCCGAGTGTGGGTACTATTATTTTGACAAATATTAATAACGAGACGAGAAATATAGTCATCAATGATCAAGGAATGTTTGAATACTAAAAAATTTGGTTTTTCTTTAGTGGAAGTTATTTTGGCTAATGCTGTTTTTGCTTTGCTTTTGGTTTCTTTGGTTGGTATTTATCTATATGGTCAAGAGTCTAGTATGTTAGCGGGCAATCGTAATCGCGCTATTTTAATGGCTGAAGAGGGTATTGAGGCAGTCAAAAATATCGCTGACAATGCTTTTGCAAATTTAGTTGATGGTACTTATGGTCTTACAACTACTACCAATCAATGGAATTTATCCGGTTCGTCTGATGTGAGAGATATTTTTACTAGACAAGTTAATATTTCTACAGTAGATAGCAGAAGAAAAGACATCACTTCAACTGTTACTTGGGATCAAAATTTACAAAGAGCTGGCTCGGTTTCGACTGTCACTCGTTTGAGCGATTGGACTACGACTGTCTCATCTCGTAGTATGATGGTTTACTCCAAAAATACTGCTACGCCATTTTATCGTTTATGGGATGGCGCTACTTGGGGAGCTGAACAATCAGCTACCAATGTCACTGGACTTATACAATATATGGTGATTAAGTTTGCTAAAGATAGAGATGAAGCTATTTTAGGAACCATTACTAATAGTGGGGATATTCAAGTGCAAATATGGAACGGTGCTACTTGGAGTACGGTAAAAACTTTAGCCAATGTTGGTACCACCAATGACGGCTATCGAGGTCTTGATATCGAATACGAAACTAGTGGTGATCGAGCAATGGTAGTGTTTAACAATGCTAACAGTGCAGACCCGGCTTATACTATTTGGGACGGCGTTTCTTGGACTGCCGTGACGCCTATCACTGACCCGCCTACGACAGGTGCTCCATTGTGGATAGAGCTAGCTCGTAATCCTGGTGGTACTAGCGATGAAATAGCGATGATTTTTTCTGATGCTAATATAGATGTTTATGGTATGGTGTGGGACGGATCTACTTGGAGTACGATGGGTGCAGCGGCAGTCTGGGATGCGACCGCAGCGATTGCGACGGAAAAAATCATCGATGTTGCTTATGAGCAAAATTCTGGTGAGGCGATGTTTATCTGGGGTGACTCAGTCTCCACTGATCAATACTATAGGACCTGGAACGGTACAACTTTGTCAGCTGCTACTTTGCTAGATATTTCGACAGCTGGTGGTGTCGCTAATTGGATCAAACTTACGCCTCGTCCAAATTCGGATGAATTATTGTATGGTGTGGTTGATGCGGGTTCAGATCTAAATACTCGTAAATGGTCAGGCACGGCCTGGGATACAGTCACTCAACATCCAGAGCACTCAGCTGGCGTAGAGGGTAATGCCTCTCAAGTTTTTGATATTGCTTTTGAGACTTATGGTACCAATGCTGGTAAAGCCTGGTTAGTATGGGGCAATGGCACCACAGTGTCTGCTAAGCTCTGGTCTGGTACAGCTTGGGGTGCGGCGGCTACTTTGACGGGTTCTGATGATACTGCTTACGTAGTATTGCATGCAAATCCAGGGACCGGAGAAGTTTTTGCTTTGATTTATGAAGCGACTGCCTCAGCTTCTGATGATATTTTGGAGTGGCGTTTGACGGGTGGTGGTGCTACTTGGTCTGCTAAAAATACTATTTGGGCAGGAGCTGTGACCAC
>JAGORJ010000020.1 GCA_018062885.1 Patescibacteria group bacterium
TTAAAAATTTTAATAGCCTTACAGTTGTCACTCCTCAAACTTTAGCCTCATATCCATACCTAGGCAGACTAACAGTTAAACCAGGTAATCTAGTTAAATTTGACCAAGACAACAAAGTCTATGCAGTCGAGCCTACTAAAACTCTAAGATGGATTAGTACAGGCAATATCTTCCAAGACTTTGGTTATGACTTTAACAAAATCATTCACTTACCAAGTGAAGACTTTCAACACTATGCTATAGGCTCTGACATTACTAACTCTAATACTCACCCTACAGGACAACTATTAAAGCATGGTAACTTTGCTCCAATCTTCTATATTAAAGACAGTATTGAATATTGGATCCCTGACGAAAGCACTTTCTTATCCCTAGGCTTTAAATGGCAAGATATCATCACTATCCCAGTTAGATACTGGTATACTAGAGTATTAGATAATTTAAGCTTTAAGTTGAAGGATAGGTAAAAGACTAAATTTAAAACAGCTAATAAAATTATTTATTAGCTGTTTTGTTATTAAGTTTTTTTATTTTATTCAGCTGTTGTGTAATTTTGCTCAGCTTCAGTCTGTACTTGCTCAATCAGTGATTCCAATCTATATTCTTTAGATTCACAAATTTTTTTGGCATTTTGTAGTAACTCCACGTCATTTTGTGCCATGGTGTCTGCTGTGTCACCCATGCCCATTTGATCTAAATTACGCATGCCATTATAAACCTTGGCAGCTTCTTCTAGTATTTGTATTTCTTCAGTTGTAAATTCTGCTGGCCACTCTAAATGCACTGCATTTTCTGGTGTTAAATTTGATGTTTCAAAACCCATAAAATTATAATTAATATTTATGCATTTATCTTAGCAATTTTGTCATGGAAGTCAAGTTTTTTTCACTTGAAACTAAGAAAAAATAATGATAAAATAAGACAATGAAAGATACAATTGTCTTAGATTTAGAAACACAAAAAACTTTTGATGAAGTTGGTGGCTTTCAAAGTAACCATCACTTGTTAGGGGTATCGGTAGTGGGTGTCTATTCTTATAATCTTGATAAATATCGTGGTTTTAAAGAAGAGGAGTTTCCTGAGCTCTTGGAGCTTTTGAAAAACACTGAGCTGGTGATAGGTTTTAATAGCAAGGCTTTTGACTTTCCCGTTTTACAACCATACTATAAAGACTTTGATTTGATGACTATTCCGCACCTGGATATTTTAGAGGAAGTTGTGCACGCTCTTGGTCATCGTTTAAAGCTTGATTCGGTGGCTAACAGTACTTTGGGGTATGGAAAGTCAGGCTCAGGACTTGACGCTATAGTGTATTATAGAAACAATGAGTGGGAAAAATTGATAAAATATTGTCTTGATGATGTCAAAGTCACGAAAGAAGTTTATGATTACGGTTTAAAGCACGGAAATATCTGGTATCACAATTCAGGCGAAAAAACGCCAATTCTTGCTCGTTGGTTTGATAAAAGTAATCAGACTCCTATCAAGGCTATGGTAGAAAAAGCTTTCACAGATGGTCAGCAACTAGAGATTGATTATATGGATGAAAGTGGTCAAGTGACTAAAAGAAAAATTGATATTCAGGCTATCAAGGGCAATAAGATAAAAGCTTTTTGTCATATGCGCGATGCTTTGCGTTTTTTTGATATAGATAGAATCAAAGATGCTAAAGTGATTGGTAAAATGCAAAGTTTTCAAAGTAGTTTACTATAAAGTTACAAAAATATTTTTAATAAAAAACAGCTTAGTAGTTTTACCAAGCTGTTTTTTTGTCTCACTTATTTCTTTTTTTATAAAGCTCTAGAGTATTATATAAGAGCATTGCTACAGTCATCGGTCCGACGCCACCAGGCACTGGTGTGATATGTGAAACTTTGGTGAAGGCGGCACTGTAGTCAACATCTCCGACACTATAGTCTTTGACTTTGTTGGTGCCCACATCTATCACAATGGCTTTTTCTTTGATCATGTCAGCCGTGACAAAAAAAGGCATGCCTACAGCTGAGACAAGGATGTCGGCTTGTCGTGTGATTTCTTCGATGTCTTTATCTTTTGGATTAGCTATTTGAGTGTCTATTTCGAGATCGTTTAATAATTTTTTTAATGGCTGATAAAATATTTCACTTTTAGCGATGATAACAGCTTTTTTATTGGTCAAATTTTCTTTGGTGCTTTCCAGTAATTTAATTATACCCAAAGGCAGTCCAGGGATAAAATCTGTAGAGTTATTTAATAATTTTTTTATATTTTCTGGATGAAAACCGTCCACATCTTTTTTGGGGTCAATATGGCTGATAATTTCATCAGTGTCTAAACCTGTAGGCAAAGGCAATTGGACTAAAATAGCATCTGTGCTTTCATCTTTGTTCAAAAAGTCTATCGCTTTCAAAACTTCAGTTTGTGGAATATTGTCCGGCATTAAGTATTCATGAAACTCTACACCTACTATTTTTGCTGCTTCTTTTTTGAGACTCACATAGAGTCGAGAGGCTTCATCTGAACCTATCAAAATCACAGCTAAATTTGGAGTATAAGAGTTTTGAAAAATATCTCCCGCAATTTCAGCTTTTATATCCTCGGCTATTTTTTTACCATCAATGATTTGTGCCATATTATAATTCTGGATAAAGACTAAAGTTTTGCATTAGCTCCAAAACTTTTTCTTTATTTTCTTGTTTAGCTTGTCGAGAGATCAGGGTGTCGATGATTACTTCAGCGATGATCTCCATCTCTGCTTCTTTGAGGCCACGGGTAGTGAGAGCTGCGGTGCCAAGTCTGATGCCAGATGGATCCATAGGTTTACGTGTATCAAATGGTATCATATTTTTGTTGGTAAAAATCGCTACCTGATCAAGTAAAGTTTCAGCTTCTTGGCCACCTAAGTCCAAAGCACTGACATCTAGTAATAACAAATGATTGTCTGTACCACCAGACACTAATCTGATGCCAGCCTCTAAAAATTTATGCTCCAAAACTTTAGCGTTAGTCAAAATTTGTTGTTGATAGGCTTTGAATGCTGGACTCAAAGCTTCTTGGAAGGCGACAGCTTTAGCGGCAATCACATGTTCTAGTGGTCCGCCTTGAAGTCCAGGGAAAACAGCTGAATCAATTTTTTGTGCTAAATTTTTCTTGCCATCAGGGTCAAGTCTATCTTCTATTTTAGATAAAATAAAACCACTGCGTGGACCACGCAAAGTTTTGTGAGTAGTAGAGGTGACGATGTCAGCCATCGGCACTGGATCAGGATGCAGACCAGCGGCGACCAGGCCTGCGATATGAGCCATGTCTACCATCAGATAAGCACCAACGCTATCGGCAATTTCTTTAAACTTTTGAAAATCAATTTGCCTAGGATAAGCTGAGGCGCCAGCTAAAATAATTTTTGGCTTATGCAAGTCTGCTTGTTTTTTAACTTCTTCATAATCAATCATCTCGGTATTTTTGTCTACACCGTAGCTGACGAAGTTGTAGCTCTTACCAGAAAAGTTGACGGGATGGCCATGAGTCAAATGTCCACCATGAGCCAAAGAAAATCCTAGAATAGTATCGTGTAAATCACAGACTGCAAAATAAGCGGCGGCATTGGCTTGTGAGCCAGCATGAGGCTGGACATTGGCATGCTCGGCACCAAATAGTTTTTTGACGCGCTCAATCGCTAAGTTTTCTATCTCGTCAATGAATTCATTACCACCGTAGTATCTTTTGTTGGGGTAGCCTTCAGCGTATTTATTGGTCAAGATAGAGCTAGTCGCTTCCAAAACTGACATGGAAACAAAGTTCTCACTTGCGATCATTTCGGCTCCAGTTCTTTGTCTGACTAACTCTTTTTGGATCAAGTCCGCTATCTGCGGATCATTAGTTTCTAAATTTTTCATGACTTTATTATAGCATTATTTTAAATTTTTGGTCACATAAGTTCCTTCAAGCTCATAGCCAAGTTTGCGGTAATAGTTTCTCACACCAATGCCAGAAATAACCGCTACTTTATGTAGTCCTTGTTCTAGGGTTATGCGTTCGGCTTCGGCCATCAGTCTTTTGCCTAAACCTAAATGTTGGGTATTGGAGACGGCGCCACTTTCATCTTCAGTCTCATCATTGGTAGCCGGAATCATTTTGCCATAGACATGTAGCTCGCGTACTAGAGAAGCATTTTCTAATTCGGCTAAAATATTTTCTTTCGGCTCGTCATTGATGCGCAAACGCAAAAATGCATATACTTTGCTGTGCTCTTTATTTTCAAAACTCAAAAACCACTCGTTTCCACCAGAGGCGCGATATTTTCTAGTCACTAATTCTACTTGCTTAATATCAAATAGTTCGCCTTTGACTTCACGACAGCGTAAACAGCGGCAAGCTTTGCCTTGTTTGTTTAATTCTATTTGTAAATATTGTCTTAAGTTGGTGATGCGATTGCCAGCGATGATACTTTCTTCGGGGATGTCGCGAATCAAACGATTGATACGCATGTATGGCGGTACTATTTGTTTGACAGCTAACAATAAGTCTAATAATTCTTTTTCACTAAAAGGTTTATATAAACCATCTTGATACCATTTGTTAAGTTCGGCAAATTCATTGACCACGCAAGGATAGATTTTTAGCTGATCTGGTTGTAAATCTTCGGAGCTAAAAACATATTTAAACATCTCTAAATCTTTTTCCGGAGTGGAGCCTGGTAAATCTGGCATGTAGTGGTGATCGACTTTGAAGCCCGTGTCTTTCAGCATGCGAGTAGCCAAAATAGACTGCTCAATGCTATGTCCGCGTTTGATGAAGTCTAAAATTTTATTGTCTGTATGTTGGACGCCAAGCTGGACACGAGTACAGCCTAAATTTCTGAGTTTTTTGACTTCGGTTGGACTGATAAAGTCTGGTCTGGTTTCTAAAGTGAGGCCAATTATTTTATAGCGAGCAGTTTCATTGATATCTTGCTCTTCTCGTAAAGATAGTCTTTCCCTGAGCGAAGTCGAAGGGTCGCCAAAAGTATTAGCCGCATAAAAACAATCACGAATAAAATCATGCTGATATTGATCAGGATAGACCGACCAAGTGCCACCTAAAACTAAAATTTCTATTTTATCTACTTGGTGACCATTGTTTTCTAGAGCTTGGATACGCATGCGTACTTGACGCTCAGCGTCAAACAAATTCATTTTTGCTCGCATAGCAGCCGGCTCATTAGACAGGTAGCTTTTGGGCATGCCTTGCTCAGTGGGGCAGTAGACGCATTTACCTGGACAGACAAAGGGTTTGGTCAAAACAGTGATGACTGATACGCCGGATAAACTACGCACAGCGCGTTTGGTTAGTAGCTCTAGGATTCTCTCATCGTTTTTGAGGCGACCAGCTTTGATCAATTGACGATAAGCCGAAATTAAGTTAGCTTTAGTGGTAGGAGCAAGATGCTCGACAGAAAAGACTTGTCGTAATTTTTTGACAAAGTCTAAATCTGAGGCATATTTGGTGTTAGCCAGCTCAATCACTATATCTTCTAAAACTTTTTTGTCTATTATATTTGCCATGTCAAATGATTTAAAAACAATTTATAACTCTATCGCTGAAGAATTTTCTGCCTCCAGAGTCTTCCCTTGGGAAGAATTACAAGTTTTTATACCATATATTGAGGATAATTTCAAGGTACTAGACCTGGGTTGTGGTAATGGTCGTTTGCTCAAAGTTCTGCAAGAGTCAAATAAAAAATTTGATTATCTAGGCTTAGACTTTGCAGACAACTTAATAGCGGCAGCCAAAAAACAGTTTCCTGATTTTAGCTTTCAAGTACAAGACATGGAAAGTTTAAAATTAGAGCCTGAGAGTTTTGATATGATTTTTTTGATTGCTTCTTTTCATCATTTAGAAAGCTTAAAAGCGAGACAGAAAGTTTTAGGCGATATTTACAAAGCCTTGAAACCGGGTGGTCTATTATTTATGACTAATTGGGATTTGAGACAAAAAAAATATCTTAAAAACTTTTTTAATCAGTGGTGGAAAAAAAGAGCTTGGAATGATGTTTTTATTTCTTGGCAAAAGTATTTAGGCGATAAACAAAAATTATGGCGTTATTACCATAGCTTTACTGAAAGAGAATTAGAAAGTTTATTATTAGAAACTGGTTTTAAACTTGAGCCCAAAGGAATTTATCGTACTAAGTGGAATATTAATTGTTTGGTGAAAAAACCGATTAAATAGCAAGCTGTGCCACCGCAGAGCGGGGTCCCGCCTAGGGCGGGAGAATATTAATTGTCTGGTGAAAAAATAAAAGACGCTCTAGGGCGTCTTTTTTAAAACCTTTGCTTTTTTGCTAGATAATATGCTAAAATTAGAGATAATATAACAATTAAAAAATAATAAAATGTCTAAAAAATTGAGCTTTTTTATCCTTTTGGGTTTCTTGCTGTGCATTCCTTTGACAACTTTGGCCATTGAAAAACATGCCTCCAAAGTAGTCTTTTTAGCCGCTGACCAGACGGTCAATCAGAATTATTATGCTGCTGGAGAGAAGATTGAGATCTATGGCACGGTCAATGGCGACTTATTTTTAGCTGCTAGTGAAGTAGTGATTGACTCGGCTAATATCAATGGCGATATTTTTGTAGCAGCTGAAAATTTGATAGTTAAAAATAAAGTTAACGGCAATATCAGGGCAGTGGCTGCTAAAAACTTTGAGCTTAATGGCGAGGTAGCCAAAAATGTTTTTGTGGTCGGTTCTAGTCTGAAAGTAGCTGAAACAGCGCAGATTGCTCAGCACCTAACTTTTTGGGGCTCAAATCTAGAATTTAACGGCAAAGTCGGACAAAATTTAGAAGGTGGTATGGAAAATTTGTTGGTCAATGGTCAGGTGGGTGCTAATGTAGATGTTTATCTGTCTCCAAGAGATGAAGCAAATTTACAATTGACAGATAAAGCCTTGGTGACTGGTTCAGTTTTTTATCGTGCGCTGACAACAGCTCAAGTAGCTGAGAAGGCACAAATTTTAGGAGCGCTTAATTTTGAAAAGTGGACTCAAAAGTTCCCAGAAAAAAATATCTTTGATCATTTGTGGTCAGCAGTGGTGACTTTCTTTAGTATGCTGGTTGTCGGTATGGTTTTATTTTATCTCTGGCCGGGATTTTTTAGTCACAACTTTGCTACTCTCAAAAAACAAAGTTGGAAAACACTTTTATTTGGATTTTTATTTTTATTTTTGACACCATTTGTAGCGCTATTACTTATGTTTACAGTGATTGGCTTGCCAATTGGTTTGATGCTACTGGCTGCTTGGATAGTATTTTTGTATTTAGCGGCTATTTTGTCTGCTTGGCTCTTGGGTAAATTTATCAAAAATAAATTCTTGGCAAAATATCGCTGGTCAAAGATGCACATTTTAGCTTTTGGTATCGTGGTTTATTTAGTGATTGGCGCTGTGCCCTTGCTAGGTTGGTTATTACTTACTTGGTTGTATTTATTGGCTTGGGGTTTGCTCTGGTCAAAGATTAAGATTAAAAAATAAAGTGATGGAAAAAAGTATTTTTAAAGCCTATGATATTCGAGGTATTTACCCAAGCGATCTCAATGAAGAGACGGCTAAATTTATTGCTCAGGCTTTTGTTAATTTTTTAAGTAAGAAATTAAATAAAAAGTCTACAGATTTAAAAATCGTTTTAGGTAGAGATATCAGAAAAGCCTCAGGAGGACTGAGTGAGGCTATTATCAAAGTTTTTTTGGATAATGGTTTAATGATAGATAATTTAGATTTGATTTCTACCAATGATTATTTTTTTGCTTTAGGTAAATATGATTATGATGGTGGTATCATGGTGACAGCTTCACACAATCCACCAGCCTACGGAGGCTTTAAGATGGCCTATAAACAAAATGATGATTTTCATTTTATCAGCGGTAAAGACTTATTATCAGAGGTAGAAAAAATTTCTGAATTAAAGTCTTTTGATTTAGCTGGGCAAGAACTTGCAAAAAATATTTTTGCTGATCATTTGAAGCACGTCTTATCTTTTGTAGATTTGCAAAACATCAAGCCCTTAAAAATAGTAGTGGATACCGGCAATGGCATGAATGTGCTGATGATGGAAAAAATACTAGAAGTTTTACCTTGTAAAGTAACGCCTTTATTTTTTGAGCTAGACTCAAATTTTCCTAATCGTCCGCCAAATCCTTTAGCGGAAAATGCCACTGAAAAAATAGCAGCCAAAATCAAAGAAGTGCAGGCTGACTTGGGCCTGATGTTTGATGTTGACGGAGATAGAATGTTTTTAGTAGACGAACAAGGCAATTTATTACGCGGTGATGTGACAATTTTGTTGTTAGCCAAAGTTTTGTTGGCTAAATATCCTGGCGCTGGCATTGCTTACAATTTGATTTGTTCACACTCAGTCAAAGATCTAGTCAGCGCTTGGGGCGGTAAACCCATCAGAAGTGAAGTTGGTTATATGAATTTAGCTAGGCACATGAAAGAGTCTGGTGGAGTCATGAGCGGTGAAGTGTCTGGGCACTTTGCTTTCAAGGATAATTTTTATTCCGACAATGCTTTTATAGCAATGTTGCTGGCCTTAGAGGCCATCTCTATGGACACTAGAAAAGTTTCTGAGATTGCCAAAGATTTTGTTTTGTATCATAAAAATGAAGAGTTGAATTTGAGTGTTGCTGATATCCCAGCAGCCTTGGATAAGATAAGGACTACGTATCATGTAAATATTTTAGACGAAATAGATGGCATCACAGTAGAGTTTGATAATTGGTGGTTCAATGTCAGAGCTTCAAATACCGAGCCACTTTTACGCATTACAGTTGAAGCTAATACGCCAGATTTATTAAAAGAAAAAACAGAGGAGTTAAGGCAAATAATAGGCGCTTAAGAGAATATTTTTTAGGGGGAGGAAAAAAATCTCAGATAGTGCTATAATATATGTAAATTTAATATAATAAAACATATGACAAAAGACAATTTAAAAGCAGAGCTAGCTTTTTTTGAGCTAGAAAATTGGGAGCAAGATTATTTGAAAAAAAGATTAGCTGGTTTTAAATTACGGTTTTTTAGTCAGCCTATAGAAGAAGTAGAAAAAAAGCTTTTGAAAAACGTCACCGTTATTTCTCCTTTTATTTATTCTAAAATAACTAAAGATGTTTTAGATGATTTGCCAAATGTACAATTAATCACCACTCGCTCTACTGGTTTTGATCATATCGATGTGAAGGCTGCGACTATGAAAAAAATCAAAGTTTGCAATGTTCCTTTTTATGGAGAAAACACGGTCGCTGAACATGCCTTTGCTTTGATCTTGTCCTTATCACGCAATATTCATTTGTCTCATGATAGGACTATGCGCGGAGATTTTCGCTTAGAGGGTTTACAGGGCTTTGATCTAAAAGGCAAGACTATTGGTATCGTTGGCGGAGGACACATTGGTCAGCATGTAGTGCGTATGGCCCGTGGTTTTGAAATGAATGTTTTAGTTTTTGATCCCTTTCCAAATAAAGCTTTGGCTAAAAAATTACATTTTCAATATGTGACTTTAGAAAATTTATTGAAAAAATCTGATGTCATCACCCTGCACGCTCCTTATAATAAAAAAACTCATCATTTGATCAATCTCAAAAATATCAAATTAATCAAAATGGGAGCTTTATTGGTTAACACTGCTCGTGGTGGCTTGATAGACACAACCGCTTTAGTAGAGGCTTTGCGTAAGGGTAATTTATCAGGTATTGCTTTGGATGTTTTGGAAGCAGAGAAATATGTTTTCAAAGAAGAAAGAGAATTGGTTTGCCCACAGTTTACCGGCAATCCTCGCCAAGACAAAGAATGGCTCAAAACTATCGTTGAGCAACATGTGCTTATTAATTCAGAGCGAGTGATTATCACGCCTCACAATGCTTTCAATAGCAAAGAAGCTTTGCAGAGAATTTTGGACACAACCGTAGAAAATATTTTAGCTTGGTCCAAGAAGAAAAAATTAAATAATTTAGTAGTAGTTAAATAAAAAAAGTTTAATAAAAAACTCTGCCATAATGGCAGAGTTTTTTATTTTTTAGTTATAGCTTAGATATTTTTCTTGAAATAATTTATAAACATTTTTTCTTTAACTTTTTCAAGAGTTTGTTTGGCTACGCTTCTAGCTTTTTTTGTGCCTTCAAAAAGTATTTCTTCAACAATTTTTGGGTTTTTTTCATAGTATGCTCTTTTCTCTTGGATGGGTTTTAATTTTTGAATAATTGCCTCAGCCAAAAGTGGTTTGAGCTCAGAATATTTAATGGTATTATTTTTAAATTGTTTATTAAAATTTTTTATGTCTTCAGGATTGTTAGAAAATTGTTCAAATAAGCCTAAAAGGTTTTTACTACCGATTTCATTTGTGAGAGCACTTTTGATTTTATTTTTTATTTCAGCCTCAGAATCAGTAAAGGTGATAGCGTTGCCTAGGCTTTTGCCCATCTTACGTCCGTCCATGCCTAGTACTCGTGGAAAGTCTCCAATTTTTGCTTCCGGTTCTTTCAGCACATTGCCATAAATGCTATTAAATTTACGTACAATTTCTCTAGCTTGTTCAATCATGGGCAGTTGATCTGCGCCTACTGGTACTAAATCAGCTTGAAATGC
>JAGORJ010000055.1 GCA_018062885.1 Patescibacteria group bacterium
CACTTCACTAGGTGTTTCGATAGCTGGCTTTGCAATCCCCTCCATCATTTGCGTAAAATGAAAATTAATGTCAACAATTTTTTGTTCACCCTGCATAAAAGCAAAATTATCAAAATTCACTTCTAAGCCAAAAATTTCTTTAGTATCTGTGTCCACCCAAAGATTGAGATTTAGCTGATTCAAAAGATCTTGTGAGCTTTGCCAAGCTTTTGGATCTTCATTTTTCAGAGCTAATAATTTTTCTTGTAAGCTTTCAAGCGGTTTATCGTCAAAAGCTTCCCAGAAAGCTAAAATAAAATCTTCGTTTTTTTCTGGACTGATGCTAAAAGATATTTTTTTGAGTTTTTTCTCCTGCCAATCTTTAGTTTCATGAGGATCAGTTATGCTAACTAATTTCCTTTCTTTTATAAGCGACAAAAAATTATTAAATTTATTATTCAAGCTTTTTAAAGATTCGGTTTTACCCCGCAACGGCTCTAAACCAGCTGTCAATAAATTTTCTTGCTCCAAAGCCCCCTTATCAATCGCCAACCAAGTATTATTCACATCAAAAGGCACTTGAGTAGCAAAATTTTCTGGTAAAATTCCCGAGAGATAAAAAATATCTGCTATTTTTTTGTATCTTAAAGTTGCCTCAAAAGATTGCTCATCAGAATTACTAAATATTTTGGCTTCACCGGAAAAATTCTGGCTACTTATATCCAAAAAAGCATTAATATCTAAAGATGTAGCTTTAATATTCAAGAGTGAAAGTTCGCTTGCTTGAGCATCAGAAAAATCTACTTTAATATCATGTGTCATCTTGTAGTCAGTGATACTTGTGCCCCACTGCCAGCTCATATCTTTGGCCATCAACATCACTTGGCCTTGTGCATAGTACCACCAGGCACCGGAACCCAATAAAACCAAGACGAGAACTAAGAGTCCCCAAAGCCACCATTTTTTCTTTGGCTTATTTGTAGGCAGCACCGGATCAAGCACTTGAGCGACTGGCTCTGGAGCTTGATTTACAGTTTGATTTTTTTCATTGTTATACTCTAGCATACTAATATTTTTATTTATCTCTTTAAAAAATTATTTTATTCCAAAATTTTCCAATTTTTATTTTCTTTTAGCAAAATCATGTCTGTTCTCTCAAAAAATACCAAGTCCAACCAGGCCTCTACTTGTAATTGTACCATGTCCTCACTTAAATCTGTTTTATTTTTAATAAAAAATTTTACTCTCTTTGACTGATAATACTTGCGCATAAAATCTAAATTTTTTTGTCCAGCAATCTCCAAAATTTCTCTTTCCAAATTATCCTCAGATAAAACATCCAGCCACAAACTTAGATTATTTTCATTAAAAGCTTGAGCTAAAGTATCCAAAGTCCTCTGAGGTGTTGCCATCGTATACAAAGATAAATCCAAGGTACTAGTACTAGTCGGATCATAGCCACCTGAAACCTCTTGTCCATCTGAATAGCTGTCTCCATCTGTATCTGGATTACTTGGATCACTAAGCCAAACATTTAGCTCATCTTCATCACTTAAAGAATCTTTGTCACTATCTATGACTTGCCAAAAAGAAAAAGTGCTTGAGCTGATCTGGACTATTTCTTCTGGAACTTCAAGCTCTAGCTCATTATTTTCTTGTAAATTTTGACTCACTTCAGCTGGCGGAGTTTTCTGCCAAAAACTAATTTTATCTTTAAAAAAATAGCCAAGCAAAACTAAAACAACTGCCAAAATCAAAACTATCAAAAGAGCCCATTGCCACTTTGGCGTCCCAAAGCTGGGTGCTGATTCCGTAAAATCTCCCTCTGGATTTTCGGCTAAACTTTTAAAATCATGTGAATTTTCTTCTGCCATTTTAACCTCTAATTATCAAATAAACGATATAAAAAATATACAAAGCCAACATAGCAAAACCTTGCCAGCGTTGTAAAATATGTTTTTTACCGATAAACATCCAGATAAATAACAAAAATGTCGCTGTAATCACTACGTAAACATCAAAATTTAAATTGCTATTAAAAACAATCGGCCGAATGACAGCTGAGATGCCTAAAATCCAAAAAATATTAAAAATATTTGAGCCCACTATATTTCCGACCGCAATGTCAGCATTGTGTTTCCAAGCAGCTACTGCTGAAGTAGCAAACTCTGGCAAAGAAGTACCTATCGCTACAATAGTTAAGCCGATCAAGCTCTCTGATAAGCCAAAAAATTGCGCCATAAAAATAGCACCGTCAACTATCCAGCGACCACCAAGTGTCAGACCAACGATACCAGCTACAATCATCAAACTTGCTTGAGCGTTACTATATTTCTTGACAGTCTCAGGCTCTCCTTCTACTTTAGAAATACCAAAAGTGTAATAAAGAAAAATAATAAAAAAGGCTATCAAAACAAAACCGTCACCGCGACTTAAAATATTCAAAGATTGTCCCGCAAATAAAACGTCATTACATAAAATCCATAAAATCACTACTGCCAATAAAGCCAAAGGGATTTCTTTCCAGGTGGTATTTTTTTTGACCGCCAAAGGAAAAATGATTGCAGAAACACCTAAGATAAATAAAATATTTACAATATTAGATCCTAAGATATTAGTGATAGCTAAATCACCACTACCCTGTATAGAAGCCATCAAATTAACTATTAACTCTGGCGCTGAAGTACCAAAAGATACGATGGTCAAACCGATCACTAAATCAGAGACGCGAAACTTTTTGGCAATTGAAGAAGCACCATCAACTAACCAATTAGCGCCCTTGATCAAAAATACAAAACCTAGAATAAATAAAAATAAATTTAAATACATAAATTTCTTTTATTATAACATAAACTAAAACAAACAGCGAGCTT
>JAGORJ010000056.1 GCA_018062885.1 Patescibacteria group bacterium
GGTATCTGGTTATAAAACTCATCAGCCTGCTTCACTCGCTGGGCTTTGTAGTTGTCGTATTCTGTGTGCCTAAAAGTCGGTCCAGCTAAGTCAAAAGCAGCCATTATATAGTCCGGCTGGCTCTGTTTGATGATATTTAGCACTAGAGCACTAAAACCATAAACAGCGTTCACTAGCAGGCCATTTTTGGTCTCTAGCGGTGGTATAGCATGCCAGGCTCGGTGAAGTAGAGCATAGGAGTCGATAATGACTAGTTTTTTTGAGCTATTTTTAGAAAATTCTTTATTCATCCCGTTAGATATTAGCTATTAATTAGACTCTCGTTAATTATCTAACGGGATTCATAAGCTGATTTTAGCATTTTTAGCAAAGAAAATAAAGAAAGCTTAATTTAAGTCTACCCTTGAAAAATCTACGAAAATCTGGTAGATTATAGGAGTTATTTTTCTGGTATTTAAAGAATTTTTATCTTAAATTAGGCCACGTAGCCAAGTGGTAAGGCAGAGGTCTGCAAAACCTTTATCGCCGGTTCGATTCCGACCGTGGCCTCCAATTTTAGGGTTGACTTTTCTTTGTTTTTCAGTATAATACTTATGTTCTTTATTTAATATTTTTTAGATGCGAGTGTAGTTCAGTTGGCTAGAACGTTTCCTTGCCAAGGAAAAGGTCGCCGGTTCGAGTCCGGTCACTCGCTCCAGTATTTTAAATGCTTATCTTAATTAGGCCGGCGTGGTGAAATTGGTAGACACGCAGGACTTAAAATCCTGTGACCTTTGGTCGTATCGGTTCAAGTCCGATCGCCGGTACCACCAAAACTCAGCTTATAGCAAGCTGTTTTTTGTTTATTAAAAAAATCACCAGAAGACTTTGCTAGGTGATTTTTATTTTTCTTAAATAAAACTTTTTAATTTTGTCTGGATCTTCTTGTACATTTTTTGGTTGCAAGCTAGCAGATCTTTTGTTTCCAGTGTCCAAGGCTTTCCTTGCCAATCAGTCACTTTGCCACCAGCTTCTTGGACTAAGATAATGCCGGCGGCTATATCCCAAAGTTTGGGTTGGGCTACAATCAAACTTTCGGTGTGACCGGCAGCTACCATCGCTAGTTCCAAAGTGGTAGTACCAAAATGACGGCAGTCTCGAGCTTCCTCATGAAAATATTGGTAGAGCTCGTAAGCTTGCTGTCGGCTTTTTTTGTTTTGCCCATGACAGTAAGTAATAAAAGATTTTTTGAGCTGACCAATTTCTGAAACTTTTATTTTTTTATTATTACAATAAGCGCCTTGATCTTTAACCGCCCAATAGAGCTCATTTAAAATCGGTACATAAGTGACACCCAAGACAATTTCATTTTGATAGACTAAGCTGACAGAAACCGTAAAGAGAGGATTGTGAATAGTAAAATTACTAGTGCCGTCTAGTGGGTCAACAATCCAAAAATAGCTACTATCTTTTTTGTCTAGACCACTTTCCTCGGACAATATTCCGCAATGAGGAAAATGTTTTTTCAGAGCAACTAAAATAATGCTCTCAGATTTTTTATCTAGCCAAGTGACAATTTCATCATGGGCTTTGTATTGGTCAGAACTTCTTTTGTATTTAATGAATTCTTTTTCTACTGTTTCACCAGCTTTTTGAATGATGTTTTTGACAATTTTTAATTCTTTTGCGTATTGCATATTTTTAAAATTAACTTCCACATGGACCAGGTGCTTGAGGACCGCTTAATTCTTGGCAGCCACTTTCTTGGCAACGGATAGTTTTTAGAGGTGAAGATCCATCTTTAGCAGCTTGAAAACAAAAAGTATTAGCAGCAGCATCAGATTTGGCTTGACCCCAGCCCCAGGAGTATTCTTCAAGATTTTGCCATTGATTTGCTGAACTATTAGTACATAGGTTAGTGCTGCTATTAGGTGCCGTAGCTCCACCATCGCAAGCTGTTCCAGCACAATTTAGATTAGCTTCGCTCTCTAAACATAACAAAGCGGCTTTAAATGCTTGATTTATGCTTTCTGTAGCAGCTGCATCTTTAGCGCTTTCACGAGCAGAATTTAGATTGACGATAGAGACGGAAGATAAAATGCCAATGATAGCAATGACCACCAAAAGTTCAACTAAAGTGAAACCATATTGAGTTTTATTTTTGTATTTCATTTAATAAAATTAGTTTTGCTTTGAGAGTATCTAAGTCCATGATAGCAAAAGTTGGGGCACAACGGATGTTGGCAATGTTACCAGGGTTTAAAAGTTTAGTTGTGCTAATCATTTCTTCCCAAGGTAGATGAGTGTGACCAGCTAAAGCGAGTTGATATTTGTTTGGGTAGTTTAGGATGATTTTTTTTATGATTTCCGGATAGTGGCCAAAAATAATTTTTTTTTGTGCAAGTTCAACCGTCGCGATATTGGGAGAGAAGTGAATATTTTTTAGGTGAATTCTTAATTGTTTTTCGCCAATAATATCTTTATCAGCATTGCCCATCACCGCCCAAACAGGTATTTTTAAACTATCCAACATTTGCCAAGCTTCTAAACTTTGTAGATCACCTAGAGAAATCAGATAATCAATTTTTTCTTTATCAATGTAGTCTAAGGCTTTTTGTAAATTGATTAGGTTATCGTGGACATCAGCAATGATAGCAAGTTTTAACATAGCTATATTATAGCTTAATTTTTTAAATAAAAAAACTCTTGGCTCCCGGGGGCTTGGGGCAAGAGTTTCGAGGGGTCTGTGTTCTTTCAGGCGACACGCTCTCTTTCTTGTTGCTCGAGCAGCGTTCTCTCCAGCTCACTCTGTAGTTCTTCGACTGTCCAGTCTTTTTTTTCGCAGAGCGGAGAAAAAGCCTTGAGAAAGAG
>JAGORJ010000021.1 GCA_018062885.1 Patescibacteria group bacterium
AAAGATTATAATCAAGCACGTAATTTTACAATTTATTTTTTATATGCGCCTATAGCTCAGCCTGGTAGAGCAGTTGCCTTTTAAGCAAACGGTCGCAGGTTCGAATCCTGCTGGGCGCACCATCCTTCGCTCCTTCGGAGCTACGGATGGCGCGGCCATCTCACTTGAAGATACGGATGACACAATCACCTCAATCAGCCATATGGCTGTTTTTTAGTTGACAATAATTATAATCTATGGTATAAGAATATAATTCTCGTACAAATCCCCTATTTCCATGGAGAAACCGATGGACGAAATGCTCACTCTGAAGGAAACGCGCGACATTCTCAAGGTCAGTCGCAACACCATGTACGCATTGGTCCGCGACGGCGTCATCCCCGCTCGCAAAGTGGGCTCCGAATGGCGCATCCTCCGTTCGAACCTGATCGAATGGATGAAACAACGCGAAAACTAGTGTTCCCAAAAGGAACACTTATCCACACCCCTCACTGCTCGAGGGGTTCTTTTTTTACTAAAAAATAACAAAAAAGCCCTTATTTTATAGGGGCTTGACCCCGTTAGACAACTTCGCACCTGACGGGGTTGACAAGTTAGTGATTATGTGATAGTATAATTTATTAGTTCGTTCACGAGGCATTGTTTGTTCTGATGCGTTAAGATTGGAACCGACACCCTCATCACAAAAAACGCCCGATAAGGAGGTGTTCATGATGTAGTCCTTCAACTACTCTCATTTTTTTCAGAAGAGAGTCACTGGAAAAATGAGTAGACGATGACTCAAATAGCTAAATTTGGACCCGGCTACCAACGGTTGGTTTCCTTTGTCACCTCATGACCAAGCAAGGCCCATGGAGGCAATCGTGCACCACTATTAGCGACCTCAAGCCAACCGCGGAATGTTCAATCACAAGTTCTTGGAAAAACTCATCACTTCCTCCAGAACCTTAGAACATGACCGCACAATCCTGTCACCCCTGGCAATCCTGCAACACCCGGAGGTACCCATGCATCTCAATTCCGAACGTGGGCTCGTCAAGAGTTATACCTATTGCACCCTGGGGAACGACGGCGACGGCCTGACCGCCTGAACCACGGCCGGCGGCGACCACGCTAACACGCCAACATGGCTTAGCGGGCGCCGCTTCTGTTGAATTGTTTTTGAGCATTCTCACCACGCGTGATGAATCTCGATAACAATTCAAATGTTCATTTCTGTGACTAGCTCTACCATTTTGCTTGGTGTGTTGGTCATAGTGTTCACGGCCATCTGGATCTGGATCTCAATCCAGTCATCCAAAGGCTTGCCCCGCCCCATATCTTCGGATGTGTGGCGGGGCTCTTTTTTTGCGTAAAAATCAAAAAATCTTAGCTAGATATTCTCAATTTCTAATGGGATAAACTGTCTATAAATGTGCCTTGAAAAATAAAGGTAGATACGCTAAACTAGATCTAGTAAAAACAGGTCTTATGGCAAAAATACCCCCACAAAATCTAGAGGCAGAAAGCTCACTTTTGGGCGCTTTGTTGATAGACAAAGAAGCCATCATCAAAGTGGCCGACATGATCACGCCAAATGATTTTTATAGCAATAAAAATGGCATGATCTATGAGACTATTTTAGATTTACTAGAAAAACACGAGCCAATTGACATCATTTCCATGAGCAATCGTCTGGCTGAAAAAAAACAGCTAGAAACTATTGGCGGTAAAGCTTATTTAGCCGAATTAACCTCAGTCGTGCCAAATGCTTCTCATGTCAAAGCCTATGCTAGTATTATCCGCAAAAAATCTATCTTGCGTCAACTAGAAGCAGCGGCCGCTGAAATCTCTGAGTCCTCTTTTGCCGAAGAAGATGACGTAGACAAAACTTTGGACAAAGCGGAACAAAAACTTTTTGCCATTTCTCAACACTCACTTAAACAAAATTTTGTTCAAGTCAAAAATATTTTAGGTGATACTTTTAATCGTATTGACGAACTACACAAATCTGGTGGCGCCGGTGTCAGAGGCGTGCCAACTGGCTATCCTGACTTGGACAAACTACTATCTGGCTTCCAAAAATCCGACCTAATCATCCTCGCTGCTCGTCCTTCTATCGGTAAATCAACCTTAGCTTTAGATTTTGCCCGCAATGTCGCCATCCGCTCCAAAGTGCCAGTGGGAATATTTTCTTTAGAAATGTCCAAAGAACAACTAGTAGACAAACTACTCGCCACTGAAGCTGGCGTAGATCTCTGGCGTATGCGCACTGGCAGACTCTCAGACAAAGAAGACAATGATGATTTTCCACGTATCGGTCGCGCTATGGGCGTGCTATCTGAAGCGCCGATCTTTATCGACGACTCAGCTAACTCCAATATTTTGGAAATCCGCACCAAAGCTCGCCGTTTAAAGATGGAACATGGCTTAGGCTTACTAATCGTCGACTACTTACAGCTGATGGAGGGTCGAGATAAAGAAAACCGTGTCAATGAAATTTCTGAAATTTCTCGATCTTTGAAACAATTAGCCAAAGAAATTGATGTGCCAGTCATTGCTTTGTCACAGCTGTCGCGTGCGGTAGAAAGCCGTAGTCCTGCTATCCCTAAACTAGCTGACTTGCGTGAGTCCGGCTCTATTGAGCAAGATGCTGATATCGTCATGTTTATTTATCGTAAATCCAAAGATAAATCACGCGAATGTCCAGATGACGAAAAAAATCTGGCAGAAATCCACATTGAAAAACACCGTAACGGACCAACTGGTATAGTAAATATGTTTTTTGATGAAAACAAAGTCACTTTCCGTAGCATGGCCAGTCAACATCAAAATGCTAATGCTCCAGAGCCACAAGATGCACCACCGCCAGAAAATTTGAGTGGCTGGCAAGATGTCGGTATATAAATAAAATTTAAATAATATAATAAAAAAATAATTTAAAAAAACTATGTTCAATAAACTAAAACAATTCAATGACTTACGCAAACAAGCCAATGACCTCAAGACTATGCTGGCCCAAGAAAGCGTTGAAGTCGAAAATAAAGCTGTCAAAATGGTCATGGACGGCAACCAAGAAATCAAAAGCTTTGAGCTAAAAGCTGAAATGCTCAGCGCCAACAACAAAGCCGAGCTAGAAAAATCTATCAAAGAAGCTATAGCTGAGAGTATCAAAAAAGTCCAAAGAAAAATGGCAATGAAAATGCAACAATCTGGAGATTTTAAATTTCCAGGCATGAACTAATTTTATGGCACACTTGCCAAATTTTATTCAAAATCTCATCAATGAGTTTGATAAACTACCGGGAATTGGACCTAAAACTGCTTCCCGTTTAGTTTTTGATTTGTTGCATCGTAAAGAGGATATCAAAAGTTTAGCAGACAACCTCAATATTGCTTTTCAGCAAATTCACCTCTGCCCCAAATGCTTCAATTTATCTGACGATGGCTTATGCAGAATTTGCTCAAACTCAAATCGTAACAAAAAAATCATCGCCGTGGTTGCCCACAATCAAGATGTCGAGGCTTTGGAGAAGACTAGTAGCTTCCAGGGTACTTACCATTTATTAAACGGCTTACTCAGTCCATTAGAAGGCGTCACGCCTGATAAACTAAAAATCAATGAACTAGAAAAACGCATCCTAGAAGATGCTGTTGAAGAAATCATTTTGGTTTTTGATCAAAGTATGGAAGGCGAGGCAACGACAATGTACTTAAATAAAAATCTCAAACAATACCCCGTCAAAATTAGTCGCTTAGCCCGTGGCATTCCCATGGGAGCAAACATTGAATACACCGACGAAGTTACTTTATCCTCTGCCTTGGAAAATAGAAAAGAAATATAGCAAACAAAAAACTGAGCCTAAGCTCAGTTTTTTTAATTTATATTTTAGATAACAATCTTATCAATCTTGATTTCAACTTTTTCTTGACGATGACCAACTGTTTTTTTATAGCGGGTCTTAGCTTTGTATTTGATCACAGTGACTTTTTTATCTTGAAAATTTTTGACAATAGTTGCTTCTACTTGAGCGCCTTTGACAAGCGGATCACCTAAAGTAACATTGTCTTTGTCATCTGCTACCAACAAAACATCAGTCAAGACGATTTTGTCGCCATCTTGGTTTTTTGGTAATTTTTCAATAGCCAAAACATCGCCTGCCTTGACTTGGTATTGTTTTCCACCGGTTTTTATAACTGCTAGCATATATTTATCTATTTTTAAAAAAGTATTCATAGATTAGCAAAAAAATGACTTATTGTCAAGAATTCATGGCTTAATATAGTGTATGCTTGACAAAATGCCTGAAATATGATAATATATGCCTGACTTGCACTTATCATGGTTTCCCCACTGGTTTTTTTCACAAAAAACCAAAGCCAAGGAGAGAGCCGTCATGAATCTGGAAATGAGCAAGCTGAGCTTCAAACGAAGCTTGGTAAAAATCAGCATCGCCATCACCATTCTCATCGCAGTGTTCTTTACCTACGTGATGTTGCCCAAGGATGACAGGATGGACCTTTCGACAATGAGGAAAACCCCTCATCACTTCGGTCTCCGTGTTGCTGGCGACACACCTCAGTTCTATCGAGAGTGTCCCGAGAAAAGTCTTTTTCTGGACATCCACTTGAACGGCGAGTTCTTGGAGTTACTCAATCCTCCGGGAAACAATCAGTATCTGAGCGTATTCAAAGCGGACAGCTCTGGCAATTTTCATAAATTGCGCAAGTATGTCCAATACAAAGCCAAGCTGTTCGACGGAACCTATGCCATTGAATCAAGAGATGTCGATACCGACACTCTGAAATTCAGGCAAAAGATCCGTGTCACCCCGACAGCGATGGCAGAGCTCTAGAAACCAATCCCCTTTGGGGGCTCTGACACAATAAACAGCATCCAGCTGGTGAGTGTCAGAGTTTTTTATTTACATCAAATCATCCCAAGTACGCTCAGGATTATTTTCTGCTTTTAAGATAATATTTTGTACTGCCAAAAGCCCTAATAAAACACATTTGTATCTGCGCTCAGCCACCGGCACTCCCAAAATATCCAAAACATTTTGATACTTCAAAGCCAAAACTTCGGCTTTGTTTTTATTTAACAAATAATCACTTAACAAAGACATGCTCGCCACTGAGATGGCACAGCCATTGGCTTCAAACTTTAAATCAAGTATTTTATCGTCCTCTAGCTTCAGATCAACTGTGATCTGATCACCGCAAGAACGATTGAGTTGCTGGCTAGATAATTTTGGCTCACTCAATCTCCCGCAGTTGTGTGGTGCGTGATAGTGGTCAATAATATTTTGTGCGTAAATATCCATGGCTATACCTTAAATTTTTGATAAATCGCTTTAAGATTTTTTATTAAAATATCTACTTCTTTTTCGGTGTTATAAATAGTCAAACTAGAGCGCACAGTCGCAGGCACTCCTAAAGTATCGTGTAAAACTTGAGTGCAATGCTGCCCTGCTCGGACAATGATACCCTGCTCACCTAAAATTTCAGCCACATCATGAGCATGAGCGTTTTTCAGATTAAAACTAATGATCGGCAAATGCTTACTAGCTAAATTTTGACCATAAATATCGACAAAATCTAAGCCAGAAAATTCTTGCCACAAATAGTCTGTCAGTTCTTTTTCTTGTTTTTGGATATTTTCCCAAGTCAAATCTTTAATAAACTCTAAGCTAGTTTTGAAAGCTACCACATCAGCGATATTGGGCGTGCCAGCTTCAAACTTATAAGGAATAGAATTAGTCGTAAAATCAGTTTGCAAAACTTGCTCAATCATATCACCGCCACCCAAAAAAGCTGGCATCATTTGTAAAAGTTCTTTGCGGCCATAGAGCACGCCGACTCCAGTGGGACCAAACATTTTGTGTGCAGAAAACACTAGAAAATCACAAGCCAATTCTTTGACATTCAGACTCTCATGCGCCACAATTTGCGCGGCATCCAACAAAGTGGTGATATTCTTTTCTTTAGCAAGTTTCAAAATATCTTTATAATCATGAATGCTACCCAAGACATTGGAGGCGGCTTGAATACTGACAAATTTTACTTTGTCAGTCAGCATCATTTTAGCTTGCTCTAGATCTAAATAGCCATTTTTGTCTAGAGGCAAATAGGACAGTTCAATGCCTAGCTCTTGCTTGAGCTGTAACCAAGGCACGATATTTGAGTGATGTTCAGCGACAGACAATAAAACTACATCACCATTTTTTAAAAAACTACGGCCAAAAGTTTTGGCCACTAAATTGATACCCTCGGTCGTATTACGCGTAAAAACAATTTCATTTTTTTGTGCAGACAAAAAATCAGCCACTGTCTGCCTTGTTTCTTCATATTTTTTGGTCGCGCATTCTGCTAACGGATTTAAACTGCGGTGAACATTTGAATTATAATTTTGATAAAAATCCACTAAAGCATCGATCATCACTTGTGGTTTTTGGGTGGTAGCAGCATTGTCTAAATACACTAAATCATGACCATGAATTTTAGTTTTTAAAATCGGAAATTGTTTAGTGATTGACATAGTAATGTTTTAAAATATTAGCTAAATTTTCTTTATATTTTTCCGTGGGTAACTGGTTCATGATAAGCTGAAAAATACTTTGATACAATAAATTTTGAATACTAGCTTTATCTAAGCCACGACTTTGTAAATAAAACAACTGCTCACAAGCCAAATTGCTCACTTTAGCAGAGTGTGAAGCTTTGACTTCGTTAGGCAGGACCTCCAAAGATGGTGTGAGCTCTATTTTAGCCCCTTGGCTCAAGAGCCAAGCTTGTTGATTGTGTGCTACTTCTGTATTTTTGGCAGCTTTTTTGATAGCTACCATAGCATCTACATGAATTTTACTCTGTTCTTTGGCGATTGCAAATAGTTTGAAATCACCTTGTGATTTGGGATATAAAAAATTATGATTTTCTTGTAAATAAAAATTATTTTGCTTGTTGGCCAAAACCAAAACTTGTTGCTGAAATTTTGCCTGCCCGTCAATGTGAGTATTTAGATGAATATTAGCGCAACTTGCTAAATAAAAATAAAAATTACGCAAGCTACTATTTAGGCCAAGCTTAATCTCTCTGCTTTCTACAAAATTTTTGGCTTGATTTTCTAAAACAAAAATATAATCAACCTTGATACTATCTTTGACGATGATTTCTGTCTTTAATTTTTCTGGTACATCATTTTTTAGATACTCAAAAACCACACAATCTTGATCCAAAATCAAAGTTTGATTTTTTTCTGATCTCTCGGTGATAATAATTTCTTTATTCATTAGCCTACACTCCCTTCCATTTCAAGCTTTAACATCCTATTCATCTCCACGGCATATTCAAGTGGCAATTCACGCGTGATGGGCTCCACAAAACCGTTGACAATCATAGTTTCAGCTTCCTCTTTGGATAAACCACGAGATCTGAGATAAAAAATTTCATTGTCAGATATTTTCCCACATTTAGCTTCATGAGCAACTGTGGCTGTATTGTTAGCTATCTTCATGTGCGGGATAGTACTAGACTTTGAGTCACTATCAAGCAACAAAGCATCGCAATTGACTTGCGCTTTGACATTATCTGCCTTGGCTCGTATATCTAGTAAACCACGATAAATAGACTGACCACCACCACGACTCAAACTTTTCATCACAATATTTGAGCTAGTATTTGCAGCTAGATGTATGACTTTAGCGCCTGTGTCTTGGATTTGTCCGGAGTTAGCAAAGGCTAAACCCAAATGATCAGCACTTGCACCCTCACCCACCAAAATAGAGCAAGGATACAGCATGGTGACATTTGAGCCAAAATTACCCCCCACCCACTCCATATGAGCATTTTTTTCTACCATTGCTCTTTTGGTATTGAGATTATAAGCATCTTTGCTCCAACTCTCGACACTGCTATAGCGAAAACGAGCTGACGGCTTCACATAAATCTCCACACAACCAGCATGCAAAGAATCTACGCCATAGCGAGGCGCACTACAGCCTTCTATATAGTGTCCTTGAGCGCCGTTTTCTATGATCATCAAAGTATGTTCAAATTGACCCATGCCTTTGGCATTCATCCGAAAATAAGCCTGCAATGGCAAATCTATTTTGACATCTTTTGGGATATACAAAAATGTCCCGCCAGACCAAACAGCGCCGTGCAAAGCCGAGAACTTATGTAAATTGGCTGGCACCGCTCTCATGAAATATTCTTTGACTAAGTCTGGATATTGCTGTACTGCTACATCCATATCTTCAAAAATTACACCTTGATCTTTGAACTGCTGTTTAAGATTGTGATAAATAGTGGTTGATTCATACTGCGCGCCAACTCCTGCTAAAAACTTTTGTTCAGCTTGCGGAATACCAAGTTTAGTAAAAGTATCTTTGATATCAGCTGGTACATCATCCCAAGTCTCCTCTGTACCACCTGCTTTGGCATAATAAGTAATACTATCTAAATCTAACTTAGATAAATCGGGCCCCCAAGTCGGACTTGAAAGATTTTTGTATAATTCCAAAGACTCCAAACGATGAGTTAACATCCACTTTGGCTCATTTTTGCTGGCAGAAATTTCTCGCACCAAAGACTCGTCTAGACCACGTCGGCTAGATTTGAGATAAGGAGCCTCATTTTTTGACTCCCAAGCTTGTTGAATGGTGCTTTGATCTGACATTTTATTTAACCCGTTAGAAATTTTAAAATTGTTTGCTTATCTCGTTAGAAATTTATTAGTGAATTTCTAACGGGCTAAAAGTTGCAAAACCACTTTGCTTAATAGTATTGATGAGTTCCTCACCGCCACTAGTCACTATCTGACCTTTGATCATCACATGGACAAAGTCTGGTTTTAAAAATTCCAAAATCTCTGGATAATGAGTGATCAATAACACAGTGCCTTTATTTTGATGATAATTTTTTATACTTTCAGCAACTATCTTTAAGGCATCGATATCAAGTCCAGAATCAGTCTCATCTAAAATAGCCAGTTTGGGATCCAATAAGCTTAACTGCAACATTTCAATTTTCTTTTTTTCACCGCCAGAAAAACCGACGTTTAAACTACGCTTTAATAAGTCTGTTTGAATATTTAAAATCCCTGCTTGTTTTTTTAAGATTTCAGAAAATTCAAAGACACTTGGCGCCTGCCAATTTTTGTCTCTAGCTGTAAAAATATTTTTGTAAGCTAAAAATAAAAATTGATCCAAAGCGACGCCTTCGATTTCTGGTGGCTGTTGCCAGGACATAAACAAGCCCAAAATTGCCCGCTCTTCAGGACTCAAATTTGTTATATCTTGATCGGCAAAAATTATTTTACCAGCTTTGACTTGAAAATTTGGGTGACCTAATAAAACATTGGACAGCGTGGACTTGCCAGCGCCATTTGGTCCCATCACGACATGCAAACTAGCTTTTTCTATACTCAAATTCAAATCATGCAAAATTTCTTGCTCATTGATTTCTACTGATAAATTTTTGATCTCTAACAAATTAGACATATAAATTTTTTAATAAATCTTCTAAAGTCTTTTTAGCTAATAATTCTTTGATATCTACCATGATGCTTGGCCAGGCAGTTTTAGCATCGCAAATGTGAAAGGCTGAGCAGACAGTCGAACAATCATGGCGGTTTAAATTTATCTTGCCTTCCAAGGCTTCTAAAATTGCCAAAATACTAATATCTTTGGGACTTTGCGCTAGCGCATAACCACCAGTCTTGCCTTCTTTACTTAACAATAAACCAGCCTTTTTCAAAGGTCTGGTAATTTGAGTCAAGTAAGCTGGAGATAATTTGCGAGTGGCGGTGATATCAGCCATGGAAACCATGCCTTGACCATAGTTCTTGGCTAATTCCAGCATAATAACTAGAGCATAATCAGCTTTTGCGGAAATATTAAACATCTTGATTTTCTTTAACTATAAGTAAAATGATTATATTTAATATTAACTAAAATGTCAATCCCAATTCAAAATAAAATAATGTTAAAAAATATTGACAAAATGTCTAGTATATTGTATATTTTCACACTACATAGTTCATTCAAATTCCTATCTTAAGATAGACGCAATGTTTAGTTTGGAATCAAATCATTCTAATTTAAACTCTGCGTCTATCCCGAGACCACAAACCAAAGAGGACAGTGATCATGTTCAAGAACATCGCCCCCGCTATCTGCATGTTCGTCCT
>JAGORJ010000022.1 GCA_018062885.1 Patescibacteria group bacterium
CACCTACCACGCAGCTATCGTGACTTACCTCAACGCTATGCTGAAACCACCATGGTTTATCGTGATGAGCAAAGCGGAGAGTTGTCCGGTTTAGCTAGAGTCCTCTCTATCACCCAAGATGATGCTCATGTATTTTGTCGTGAAAGCCAAGTGAAAGATGAAGTATTAAAGATTGCTAAAATTATAGAAACTTTTTATCAGACTTTTAATTTTGATTTACAGATTCGTCTTTCTTTGCATGACCCAGAACATTTAGAAAAATATTTAGGAGACGAAGCTACGTGGAAAAAAACTGAAAATAATTTAAGAGAACTATTAAAAGAATCAAATTTAGAATTTAGCGAAGGTATCGGTGAGGCCGCTTTTTATGGACCAAAAATAGACTTTATGGCCCAAGACTCTCTAGGTCGCAAATGGCAAGTAGCCACTATCCAACTTGACCGCAATTTACCAGAGCGTTTTGATCTATATTGTATCAATGAAAAAAGTGAACAAGAACGCATCGTCATGATTCATGCTGCTATCACAGGTGCAATTGAAAGATTTGCCGCGGTTTTGATCGAGCATTTAGCTGGAGATTTTCCACTGTGGCTTGCGCCAGTGCAAATCAAAATATTAACTGTCAGCGAAAATCACGTAGACTTTGCTAAAACTTTAGCCACAGAATTTAAAGCGCATAGCTTAAGAGTAGAAATAGATGATTCAAACGAAACTTTGGGCAACAAGATCCGCAAAAATTCTGCCGAAAAAATCCCTTATACCTTAGTTATAGGCGACAAAGAAATAGCCGAAAGCAGCTTAGCTATTCGTGTCCGTGGACAAAAAGATTTATTAAATATCAATAAAGAAGAATTTATCGCTCTTTGTAAAACAAAAATCCAAAATCGAGAATCAGCTTTATAAATATTAAAGATAAATCTCATGCAAGAAATAAAAACCGCCTTAACTTATGACGATGTGCTTTTGGTGCCGCAAAAGTCAGAAATAAAATCTCGCCAAGACACCGATGTCTCCACTCGTCTCACTAAAAATATCAAGATAAATATTCCCTTGGTGCCAGCCAATATGGACACGGTCACTGAAAGCAAAATGGCAATTGCCATGGCTTACTTGGGTAGCGTCGGCATCATTCACCGTTTTTGTGATATAGAATATCAAGTCAAAGAAGTAAAAAAAGTAAAACGCAAACAAAATGTCGTCATAGACAATCCTTTTACTATCAATACCCAGGCCAACCTCAAAGATGTACGAGCAAAAATTTTGGAACACAACTGCCAAAGTTTTTTGGTGTCTGATAATGGCCAAGATCTTTTGGGTATAGTCACTAGTCGCGATATGGATTTTGTGACTGACGAAAACACCAAGGTGATTGACATGATGACGCCAAAAGAAAAACTCATCACCGCCCCTGTGGGTATAGAGATCGAAAAAGCTAAAGAAATTCTAAAAACTCACAAAATAGAAAAACTACCGGTTGTTGATAGTGCTTTTCGCATCCGTGGTTTGATCACCGCTACTGACATTATCCGCAACTATAACAATGGTCATGCTAGCAAAGATGCCAAAGGCAGACTTTTGGTCGGCGCCGCTGTCGGATCTGGTGATGATTTTATGGAGCGGGTCAAAGCTTTAGTTGAGGCTGAAGTTGATTTTTTGGTAGTAGATATTGCCCACGGACACTCGATCAATGCTATCGAAGCCATCAAAAAAATAAAATCCACTTATCCTAGCATTGATGTGATTGGCGGTAATGTCGCTACAGCTCAAGGCGCCAAAGACTTGATCTTAGCGGGAGCAGACAGCATCAAAGTAGGCATTGGGCCAGGCTCTATTTGCACCACTCGCATTACCACTGGTTTTGGCGTACCACAATTAAGCGCTATTTTAAACTGCGCGCCTGTTTGCCAGCAATACAATGTTCCACTGATCGCTGACGGAGGTGTCAAACAGCCAGGAGATTTAGTCAAAGCACTAGCTGCTGGCGCTGATTCTATTATGATAGGCGGACAGTTTGCCGGTTGCGAAGAAACTCCTGGACAAGTTTTGTCTTATCGCGGTCAACAATATAAAATCTCTCGTGGCATGGCCTCACTAACTGCCGCTCTATCTCGTCCAAATGCTAAAGAGAAAATAGAAGATGTCACGCCAGAGGGCGTAGAAGCTCGCGTGCCATTTAGAGGTCCCGCTAAAAATGTCGTCAATCTTTATGTCGGTGGCCTACGCTCGGGACTAAGCTACGCTAATGCTCACAATATAAAAGAGCTCCAAGAGCACGCACAATTTATCCGCATCACCTCAGCCGGTATGATAGAGTCAAACTCTCACGACAACCAAGTGCTCTAAAGCCTAAATTGTGTTATAATATCTTTAATAATTTAAATATTAATAACACACTATGAAAAATATTAAACTATTTAGTTTTATTTTTATATTTCTAATGTTTGGATTTCTGTTTGGACAAAATTTTGCTCAAGCACAAACAGCAGAAACAGAGGCTAATACAACTACTGAAGTCAGCGCTGAGTATAGCCTTGACCAAATAGCATCTGAGGATTTAGAAATCACAGACGATGAAGTCAAAATCCCTGGCGAAAAAGGCTATTGGTGGAGCAATTTAAAAAGTAACTTACAAAGTACTTTTACTTTCTCCCCTGCCAAAAAAGCTGAGCTAGAAATCAAAAAGGCTAATTTAGAACTTTTGGTTGCTCAAAAACTAGCCACAGTCAAAGATGATTCAGCTTCTCAAGAAAAACTCCAGAAAGCTTTGGAAAACTTCAAAGCCAAAATGGCCTCGGCTGAAAAACGTTTGGAAAAACTAGACAGCGAAAAAAAAGAAGTCCTTTTAGAAAAATTGGACAAATATAATCTCAAACAGCAACAACTACTCCGAGACATTGAGCCAAAATTATCAGAAGAAGGCCAAGAAAAAATCATTGAGCTACGCAAAGAAAGAGTCAAACTGTGGTATGAAAACCACAAAGAAAATTTGGAAGAAAGACTAGAACAAGCTGTTAACAGCGATACTGACGGCAGCAAATTCAAAGCTTTGAACACTTTAGCTAGCTTAGAAGAAATCAAAGAATCACTACCTACAGAAGCTCAAGGCAAATTACAAAACGCTATTGCCCAAGCTCAAGAGAGACTCCAAGCACGCACACAAAATTTATCAGAAGAGGAAAAAAATAAATTTGCTGATTATTTTGAGAATTTAAATATCAACTCAGTACAAAAAATTGAGCTGATCGAAAAACTAAAAAACAGCCAGCTAAATAGCGGTGTCAAAACTAGAATCGAACAAATCAAAAACAATGAAGTAGAAAAAATAGAAATTGAGTTTGAATCTTTTGATGATAATGCCAAAGCAAAATTTTTAGAAAAAACTTTTGATGGAGACGCTGCTAATTCCACCCGCATAGAGATGCTCAAAAAATTAGAACAAAGAGCTACTGAAAATGTCAAAGAGCGCATCCAAAGTCTCAACGAAGAGCAAGAGCTCAAAATCAAAGAGCGTATCAAAAATAGCCAAAACTCTACAGAACTTGAAATCATCCAGAAAGAAAATAAAAATCTACCAGTCATGAACAAAGAAATTCAGGAAAAGAAAAATGATTTACTAAAAAAGGAACAAGAGGCTAAAAGGGAAATGGATAAACAAAGCCTAGAAAAGCAAAAAAATATAGAAAAGCAAAAACAAGAAGCTTTGAAAAAACAAAGAGAACGCGAAAGAGAAAACCGAAACTCCACTGACAACAACGAAAACGACGAAGAATAATAACTAAGCTAAAAACCCCTGATAAATACCAGGGGTTTTTAATTGATTTTTTTAGACTTTATTGCTAAAATGGCCAAAGCTATTTAAATATATAAACTTACATATAATGTCTACTAAAAAATTCTATTTACTGATTTTTGGCTGTCAGATGAATATTTCTGACGCCGAACGTCTCGCTACCACCCTCAAATCTTTGGGCTACCAAGAAACAGACAATGAAGACGAAGCTGATTTGATCGGAGTCGTTGCTTGCTCTGTCAGACAAAAAGCCGTCGACAGAATATACGGCAAAGTGCGTAACTGGCAAATCGTCAAAGAAAAAAGACCGCTGATTACTA
Source organism: Patescibacteria group bacterium (assembly GCA_018062885.1). Taxonomy (GTDB): domain Bacteria; phylum Patescibacteriota; class Patescibacteriia; order UBA1558; family GWA2-36-10; genus CAIRBL01. The sequence continues at coordinate 4,111 of JAGORJ010000022.1, forward strand.
TCTTATCTGGTTGTGTACTAGAGAGGGACAGAAAAAATCTGGCTACTCAATTTGATTTATTTATTGATATCAAAAATCTAGACAACTTGAGCCAAGATTTAGCCAAAATTGCTCCTGAGGAAAAGCTGGCTTTACCTAGTTTCTTTGACATCAAGCCTAGCTACTACTCCAGCTATCGTGCTTATGTGCCTATCATGACTGGTTGCAATAAATTTTGTACTTACTGTGCTGTGCCTTATACTCGCGGCCGTGAAATATCCAGACCTAGTGAAAATATTTTGACAGAAATAAAAGACTTGTTAGACAAAGGCTATAAAGAAATTGTTTTGCTAGGTCAAAATGTCAACAGCTATGGCTTAGATAAACAAAAAACAGGAGAGCAAGAATTAAGCTTTCCTGAATTACTCACAAAAATAGATAATTTAGCTGAACATTTTTGGATCAAATATCTAACCTCTCATCCTTATGACATGTCTGATGAGTTAATCGAAGTCATGCTAAGCGCTAAAAACATCAACCCATATCTACATTTACCAGTCCAAGCTGGCGCTGACTCCATGCTCCAAAAAATGAACCGACATTATTCGATTGATAGTTACAAAAAATTAATCTATAAAATAAAAGAAAAAATGCCTCAACTAGCAATCTCTACTGATGTGATTGTCGGCTTTTCTGGTGAAACAGAAACAGAATTTGAAGCCACTAAACAACTACTTGCTGAGCTAAAATATAATATGGCCTACATGTCACAATATTCTGAACGCTCTGGTACAGTAGCTGCTCGACTTCATAAAGATGATGTGCCAAAGATTATCAAAAAACAACGTTGGGAAGAACTCAATACTTTGATGGGACAAAATTCTTTGGAGTTCAACCAAAAGTTAGTGGGCAATACTTATGAAGTTTTGATAGATGAAGTCCAACAAACTGGAGAAACTTATAAAAATATCGGCAAACTAGCCAACTATGTCGCCGTGCACCTGATCAGTGATCAAGCACTTAAAGCCGGTGAATTTTATCAAGCTACTATCACTCAAGCTAACAATTGGGGCGTTATTGCTAAATTAGCTGAAGGCAAATAAAAAAAGCAAGGACCCAGCGTGGGTCCTTTTAGAAAACGAAAGAGCTTGTCTGAAACTTGTACAGCCTACATAGAGGCGCCCACAGCTTCTTTGATATTTTCCTCGCTCAGATCAAAGATGTACTGCAAGCCAGGCACAGACCCTGTGTGGCCTCTATGTACAAAACAGATCATGCGTCCCGCTGGCACTCCTCGCTCTTGTGCCCACAATACAAAGCCTGTCCAAGACAAGCCAGAAATACTCAGCTGACTCCCGAAAAACAGACGCACATTCTGCTCGCGAGCCAAAGCCTCTTGAATCACCACTTCTACTTTATTCAATTGATTCATCTGATTCATCACCGATGCATCAACTAATACTGGCTCTAATGTGATAAATTCCTTGGTGTAAGTGGTTTTAAAAATTACCCTCAGCATTCTCAAGGTTTCTGGATTGCTGCTCAACACAATGATCAATTCCGGTTGTTTCCTGATCACGATTCTGCTCCTTTTTTGACAAACAACAAAAACCAATTACTAATTATCACATCTGGAAAAAATAGTCAACGCCAACAAATAAAAAAGCTCACCGCGCGCGGCAAGCCTTTGGGGTTGAGAACGAAGAAAGTGTCAATCGATTGGCTCAAAAACACCTTCTAGAGCAGACAGGATAGTCTGTATTTTGCATGGTTTGGATAAAGGCACCGCACCATACGCTATAGCCTCCTGAGCCATATCGTAAGACATCTCACCAGAGTGCAGGATCAACTTCAAACCAGGAAACTCTTGTGACAGACATGAAAGTAACTGCAGACCAGTGAATGGTGGCATTCTGTAGTCGACAATCACTGCTTGTATACCATCAAGACGGATCTCAGCAATGATCTGATCCATGGTGACGCTGTGCGTTACCACCAAAATACCTGCCTGCTGTCCTTTGATATTCAAAAGCTCCACAAGAGGCTCAGCAACCGCTTGCTCATCATCAAGAACGAGAATCTTCATTGTGGTCTCCTTTCACATGGCCTCAATGTGCCTAATCGGCACAAGACCAGTTTTGGAAAACAAGAAAAAATCTTTGAAAGTCGGGTTTTTATACCGCAGCCTTTTTTGAAGTTTTCCTAAGCACTCAATCACCCTCTCTCCTGAGAAAAGGTACATCTTATCAAGTACACACACTGTGTCAACTTGGTGCTTCAGGACTTCATACAAAACCACCCTGACCTCATCCTCTCGATGAACCAAGAAAGGAAAGATCTCGCAACCCTTGTATCGCCCCATGATCACAGCAGACACGCGAGACAAGGATTTGTCATCAATGTCAACGACAAGAATCTTTTTGTTGTCCACAATACACCCCTTCGTTCGTTTATGACAAGGTTCAGGTAAAAACTTGCACACGCAAGCTTTACATTCATCTTTTTTTAACATATAATCTAAAATATGTCAACTACAGCCAAACAAAAAATAATAATAATTTTAGGTCCGACTGCCTCTGGTAAGTCTAATTTTGCTGTTAAGTTAGCCAAAAAGTTCAATGGCGAGCTCATTTCCGCTGATTCTAGGCAAATCTATCAAGAACTCAATATTGGCTCAAATAAAATCACGGAAACTGAAAAACAAGGCATTAAACATTATTTATTAGATGTCGTAAAGCCCGATCAAGAGTTTAGTTTATATGACTGGCAACAAAATGCTTTCCAAAGTATAGAAAAAATACTTAAAAAAAATAAACAGCCGATTATAGTCGGCGGCACCGGACTTTATCTCTCCTCTATTTTACAAAACTATCAACTACCTGCGACGGATAAAACACTCAGACTTAAATTAAATAAATTGAGCTTAGAAAAATTAGTAGCCCAATTAAAAAAAATTGATCCAGAAATCACAAAAAAAATTGATAGCAAAAATAAAATCCATGTTGTACGAGCCTTAGAATACGCAATTGCCTTTCATGATGATCTAAGTGCTAATCAAAAAACAAGTAAATGTCCTTATGATTATTTAATTCTTGGCTTAAACCCTGATAAAGAAAAATTATATACTAAAATAAATCAACGCGTAGATAGCATGATGAAAATTGGTTTAGTTGAAGAGGTCAAAAACTTACTAAAAAAATATAAAGCTGATCTACCCGCTTTATCTGGCATTGGCTATCAGGAAATCAGCAAATATTTAAACAAAGAATTAGACTTAGAAGAAGCTGTTGAATTGATCAAAAAAAATACTCGGCATTATGCCAAGCGTCAAATGACTTGGTTTAGGCGTATGGAAAAACAAGGCTTAAAAATAAATTGGAATAAAAATATCACTGAAGCTGAAAGCTTAATCAAAAAATTTCTTAACTAGAAAAGCCGGCAGAAAAGATTTTACGATTTTTCGCTCTTGAGAGCGTTGAGTAAAATCTTTTCTGCCGGCTTTAATTTATAATCTAAATTTTCTTTTTTATAATCTCCTCTACTTTTTGCGGATTAGCCTTGCCTTTACTCTCGGCCATTACTTTACCCACAAAAAACTTTATTAATGGTTCTTTACCATTTTTTAATTCAGCTAATTGCTCTGGGTAAAGCATCAAAACTTTGATCACTAAATCTTCTAGCGTTGCAATGTCATCAATCTGAGCTAAATCTAATTTTTCTGCAATTTGTGAAGGATCTCCACCGCTAGCAAACATTTCTTTTAAAATCATTTGCCCAGCTGAACTATTTATTTTATTTTGATAAACTAAATTTAGCAACTCAGCCATATTTTCACTAGAAATTTTCAAGTCGTCTAAATCAAAATTTCCCGGTAGCAAACCAAATAATTCACTCGTCAGCCAATTAAAATTTAATTTGGCTAAATTGGCTTTATGTTGCTCCCAGACACCCTCGGCTTGACCACCGGCATTAATAAACCAAGCTTGCAGATCGGACATCACTTGCTCCCAAAAATCTACCCAAGGCTTATTTTGCACCAAAATTTTGGCGTCACTTACAGACAAACTGTATTCAGTCATCAGTCTTGCTACTTTAGCATGAGGAAATTCTGGCATAGAAGCTTTACTGTAAGCCAACATCTGATCCGAAATCACCAGTGGTGGCAAATCTGGCTCAGGAAAATAACGATAATCACTTGAACCTTCTTTAGTTCTTTGCTCTACTGTTACCTGGCTGTTTTCATCCCAGCCACGGGTAGCAGTCAAATGTGGCGGGGTATTTTTTTCCCACAACTGAGTTTGTCTATCTATTTCAAACAACAAGGCTTTTTCTACTGCCTTAAAAGAATTGATATTTTTGACTTCTGTTTTGGCATAAAGATTAGTATCACCCAAAGGCCTTAAAGAAATATTAGCATCGCATCGCATGTGGCCCTTCTCCATATCAGCATCAGAGACACCCAGATAACGAGCTAATAATCTCAAATCTTGCAAAAATATTTTGGCAGTTTCAGCTGTGCGAAAATCTGGTTTAGTCACAATCTCAGCTAGCGGTGTACCAGCGCGATTAAAATCCACTAAAGTTTTAGAAGCTACATGACTGTTTTTACCAGCGTCTTCTTCAAGATGCAAACGCTCAATACCAATTCTTTGTGGTTTATTATTTAGCTCTATCACCAAATGCCCGTCCACTGCCAAGGGAATATCAAACTGTGAAATTTGATAGCCTTTGGGTAAGTCTGGATAAAAATAATTTTTGCGATCAAATTTTGATTTTTGATTGATGCGACAATTCAAAGCCAAAGACAAAAGCAAACCAAGCTTCACAGCTTGAGCATTGATAGTTGGTAGCGTGCCAGGATGTCCCAAACAAATCGGACAAATGGTAGTGTTAGGCGCTTGATTTTCACCATCATTTGAACAAGCACAAAACATTTTACTTTTTGTTTTGAGCTGTAAGTGAATTTCTAAACCAATGATTGTTTCTAATTTTTGCATTTACAAAATAAAACTAATAATTTTTTTTATATTTTCTGACACTTCTTCGATGCTTTCAAAAGCAGGAATAATATGCCAATTATTTTTTTCTTTTACTTGACTAAGATATCCTGCGCGTACTTTTTCATGAAAGTCTGTTTTTTCTGCATCCAAACGATCAACCTTATACAATCTATCTCTAGTCTCAGCTTGTTCTGGTGTAATATCTAGATAAATCACCAAATCTGGTTCAAGACTATCTTTCGCCCAATCATTCATGATTTTGATATCTGCTAAATCCAAATTACGAGCTGCTCCCTGATAAGCAAAAGTAGAGCCATCAAAACGATCACACAAAACAATTTTGCCAGCCTCAAGCGCTGGCTTTACAACTTCCTCAATGTGTTGGGCGCGAGCTGCTAAAAAAAGAAGAAGTTCTGTCCGTGGATGTATAGCTATATTCTCTTTATCCAAAACAAGAGCACGAATTTTTTCAGCAATATCTGAATTCCTTCCCCCAGGCTCGCGTGTCAAAATAACATCAAGATTTTTAGACAACAAATACTGATGCAATAAATTCAGTTGAGTACTTTTACCTGATTTTTCCCCTCCTTCAAAGACAATAAATCTTCCTTGCATAGCTAAAATATATCATAATTGTATAACATCAGCCAGAGGCTGAAAAAGTACTAAGATTTTTGATTGGCTTGTACAAAACACTTGCGACACAAAGCCTGGTATTTATCAGTTCCACCAACTTCCACTATATTTTTTGACTCTCCCAAACGATGAGTGCGAGAAGCCAATCCACCGCAGACCATACAAATAGCGTGTAATTTTTTGACTACTTCCGCCTCTACGAAAAGATTGGGCATACCCGCAAAAGGCACGCCTTCAAAAGTTTGATCTAGGGCTGCAATCACAACTTTTTTACCATCGTTAGCCCAGGTAGAGGCGAGCTTTGTCAAAACATCAAGATCAAAAAATTGTGCCTCATCAATACCAATCACATCAAATGTTTGATAATCGTTATCTGCCAAATAATCAGCTATTTCTTGTGAGTTTTTCTTGACCACCGCTGAAAT
>JAGORJ010000057.1 GCA_018062885.1 Patescibacteria group bacterium
AGTTTTGGTAAAACCACATAATCTTTTGGGCACTCACAGGAAAATCAGGCCACCAGTTAGCATCCCAGATATTAAAATACGGATTGATCAGAGACAAAGCTTTCGGTGCCTTTATTTTGGCTACTTGGCCAGCGGTCAAATCATAAGTACCACCACGAGGTATTTCTAAATGCTTGATTTGACCCTGATAAATATCTAACAAAGCAAAACTACCGATAAAACCACCAGTAGCTCTAAGCTCATTGTTATTTTGAAATAAAACTAAATATCTCTTTTCTTGCTCGTGTCCCAAAACATCTTCTAGCACAAGCAAAACTTCTTCTAAGTTGGCTAAGCTTTCAGTAATTTTTGGCAAATAATCTTTTAGTTGAGCAAAAATATCTTGCATTTCTGCAGGCAAGCTCTCAATTTTTATTTTCTTGATATTGCGACTTGCTTCATCCAAATATGGCAAAGTATTTTGAATTTGCTCTTGTAAAAAAACAATTCTAGCTGTCAAAGTTTCTTCAGTTTGTGCTTTTTGATTTAAAGTCAGGGCTGCTTGCGAAATATTGTCTGCTACTTTGAGCAAATTGGTACTCACGCTCAAAGATTTACCGACAATTGGCATTTTTTTGCCCGCTTCCAAAATCCATTGATCATAGTCATTCAAAACTGTCTGTACTTCAGAAAAATTTTGTAAGGCCTGCTCAAAATCCAAATCTGCACTTTGATAAGCATTTTCTGAAGCAGATAAGATGCCTGACTGCAAATTTAATATTCCGCTTTTGCCTAAGCGCCAGATATCAGCCTTATCGTCTTGGATACGAGCAAATAAAACCAAAAATCTCAAAGGTGCCAATAAAACTGCTAAAACTAAGACAAAGGCTACTAATTGTTTAGCTAGGCTAAAATTAAAATGCCAAGGAAAAACTCTTGTTCTCTTTTCTCTGGCATCATATTTTGGTAAATATAAAGCTTCTGGCTGATTTTCTAGCTTCTCTTTTTTGCTAAATTTGATTTTTGGTAATTTAAAGCTTTGGTATTTTAATAAAAATTGTTGATATTTATTGAGTTTTTTCTTTTCTTGTTGCTGACTTAAGAGTTTGCGCAAATCCAAAACATTTTGAGACTTAGTGCCCAAGTTTTGAGGATTTTTTTGAGAAACAGCCATGAAAGTTTGGGCTTTGTCTTTGACAGACAGCTCATAATCCCCGCTTTTATACTGCTTTAATAAAGCGCCAGCTTCAAATAAATCTTGTTTAATTAATTTATCTAGCTGAGCCAAAGCTTTGCTTTTAGTCTCTGAGTCTATGTTTTTTTCCAAAACAAAATCATCAAATTCTGCGAGAATATTTTCCTTAAGAACTTTGATGTTATTTTGAGACTGCTCAGACATAAAAATATTAACTATATTATAACAGATTTTTCAAATTAAACAAAACTATTTTTTATAGAGCTCGATAATCTCATCCACCATCTTTTCCCAAGTATATTTTTTGATCTGCTCTCTGCCTTTGATCTCTAAACTTTTGCGTAAACTTTGATCAAACAAAATTTGATCTAGCTTGTTTTTAAAATCACTTTCACTATTTGGATCAAAATACAAGACCGAATCTGCCAAAATCTCTGGCAAACAAGAGCTTGAGCTTGATAATACTGGCAAATCATAGCTTTGAGCCTCTAGTGGTGGCAAACCAAAGCCCTCATACAAAGAAGGAAAGACGTAAGCTTTAGCTTGCTGATAATATTGCACTAGTTCTTCATCGGGCACAAAGCCTGCGAAAATAATTTTATCTTTATACTCAACAAAATTATCTTTTGCGTAATTTTCTAAACGTTGATAAAAATAATTTTTATTGCCTACTAAAACTAAATGGAAATCGGGATGATTTTTTTGCCAAGCTATAAAAGCTTTGATAAGAAACTCTAAGTTTTTATGAGGATAAGCATTGCCTACATACAACAAAAATTTTTCCGGCAAGCTTCTAGTCTTGCCTCCAGGTTTTTGCTCAACACTCAAACCCTCATAGATAAGTTTTATTTTTTCAGCTTTTATATTATCGAGCTTAAAATATTCTTTGATATCATTGGCCGTAAATTTTGAGACTGCAATCACAAAGTGCGCTCTTTTGATAGCTAAAAAAATTGTCAGATGATAAGCTAGTCTTTTGAAAACAAAAGATGTTTTATTTAGAGTGCTAGTTCTGACACTAGGAAATTTGGTCATGATCAAATCATGGACAGTGACGATAAATTTTCCAAAATAAAAAATCGGCACATTGAAATGAGGAAAATGAACTAAGTCTGGCTTTAAACTTTTTAAAATAAAAGGCAAGAAAATTTGCTCTTTCAAAGAATACCAATGATATGGCGCTAGTTTTATTTCAAAATTTGCTGGTAATTTTAGTTCCGGCACATTTTCTTTTAATAAAACTATATAGTGATTTTCTTGATCCAAAATGACCAGCTGTTCAAGCAACTTTTGATTATAACGACCTAAGCCGCCAAATTGTGGACCAAAGATCCTGAGGTCTAAGACTATTCGCATTTTTCAAAAAGGTTAATAATTTTTTGTGCTTGTTTTGGCCAAGAGACAAAGCTAAATTTGCGAGCCCCCTGACTAATATGTTCGTATAAATCTTTGTCAGTAGTCAAAACTTTTAAGAGCTGATAAATCTCTCCGCTATTATAAGGATCAACATACAAAGCCTGCGTGCGCATGATTTCTGGCAAAG
>JAGORJ010000006.1 GCA_018062885.1 Patescibacteria group bacterium
AATTTTCTCCCAAATAACTCATGCGATCACGGTCAACTTGCTTGTGTTTAGTTTGGATACACAACAAAACATCCTGAGCTTGATCATCCTCAGAATTGATATAATGAATATCATTGCTGGCAATCAGACCTAGGTTATATTGAGCGGCTAATTTTTTGAGACCAGTGTTGACTATAGCTTGCTCGGGAGCATTGAGACTTTGGAGTTCCAAAAATAAATTATTGGGTCCAAAAATATCCAAAAGAATTTGTAGATTTTTTTCGGCTTGTTGATTTTGTCCGGCGCGAATATGACGAGCAAGTGGTCCTGCTAGACAAGCAGTGGAGGCAATAATGCCATGACTATATTTTTTGAGAGTTTCCCAGTCAATGCGAGGCTTATAATAAAAACCTTCCAGGTGGGCGATAGAGGTGAGTTTGAGTAAATTTTTGTAGCCCTCATTGTTTTCTGCAAGCAATATCAAGTGATATGGTTTTTCTTTGGGCTTTTTGTCACTTAAACTATTGGGAGCAACATAAGCTTCTACGCCAATAATCGGTTTAATGCCAGCTTTTTTGGCTTTTTGATAAAATTCTATTGCTCCTGCCATGACACCATGATCAGTCAAGGCTAGAGAATTCATGCCTTTGGCTTTGGCGGCATTAACTAGCTGGTCGATGGTAGCTAAACCGTCTAATAAACTATAGTGAGAATGAGTATGCAGGTGGACAAACATTTTTTTGACTAAATTAAAAACCCCGTAAGGATAAAGTTATTTTAGGTAGGGGTTTTGTTTTTGTTTTAATTAGAGTCTGTTTTTTTGCGCGTAGTTTTTGTCTCTTTTTTGTTTTTGATCATTTCAATGATTTGTTGGCTACTTTTGAGTAAAATTGCTAGATAAGTGCCAGCGGAGCTAGTTTTTTCTTTTATTTTATTAGCCAAATTTGTGATCGCCTCAGCGGCGCGATTGAAACCGCTCATCATTTGATTTACTTGTTGCAAAGTTTTGCCTACTTGATACAAGACCCAAGATAGCCAAATGGCTAAGGTAAAAATTGATAGACCTAAAAGTAAATTTAAAATGTCTTTTGAAGTTTCAAACATATTTTTATTTTTTGTTTAATCAAAGTACTTGTATTATACAGTATTTTTTTGAAAAATAAAAGCGCCGCAAAGAGCTACTTATTGGCGCCGAGATGCAGTTTGTTGTCTATTTACCGCGATATAAAGCTGCAAGCAACTTATTGTTGTTTTGAATACAACTGATTAATACGCGACGATCATTGTAATCAGTACATTGTTTGAGCTCTAAGTTGAGCTCCTGGTTACTTTTTTCTAGACTTTCGACTGCTTCGATTCAGGTGGGTGTTTGATACTGCATAGACAGTTCTCCTTATTTAATGGATGTGAAAAAGACCGATATAATATATTAATAAGATATTTTTGCTTTTTAGTCAAGTTTTGCTGAATTTTTTAGGCTAGCAGAATTTGTTTCTTTGGGTTATAATATAAGCATGATAGAAGAAGATTTGGTCAGCGATAAAGATTTGGAAAGAGGCTATTGGTGGCTGACACACAAAACTTTGTTAAACAAAGCTGGGCTTTTTATAGCTTTATTGGCTTTGCTTTTTTTGTATATTTTTTTGTTAGCCAAAGTCACGCATTATTTTAGTTTGCCTACTTTAGATAAATTTGCTGAAGCAGCTAATCAAAGTTTTGATTGGCAAACATATCATCAAGAGCGCAAGCCACAAACATTGGTTTTGGGTCGAGTAGACATCATTCCAGTGTCAGGCTCTTTGTACAATTTAGCCGCCGTAGTCAAAAATCCAAATCCAGACTGGTCAGTCAGCTCTTTAGTTTATCGTTTTGTGATAAACGGTGAAGCACAAGCAGAGCAGACGACTTTTGTAAATCCTTTGCAAGATAAATTTTTATTAAGTTTGGGTTTAAATATCCAGGGTCCCGTGAAGACGGCTGACTTGCAGGTGATTGACATTGCTTGGCGTCGTTTTGAAAATGATTTGATCGATTTGGATTGGCAAATTTCTCCTGCTAAATATCAGGGACCAAGTGTGATCACCGTCAAAGAAGAAAGAGTAGAAATTCCTGCTCGCGTCACTTGGCAAGCCCAAAATTTATCTTTGTATAATCTCTGGGAAACAAATTGGCAGATAGCCTTGTACAACCTAGATCGTTTGGTGGGGATCAATCAAATTCAAAGCAACACTTGGCAATCATTAGAAAGTCGTGACCTAGAGGCAGTGTGGCTAAATTCTTTGCCTAATATCACCAAAATAGAAGTCAAGGCAGATGTTGATTTGCTTTCTAGTGAAAATATTCAAGCAAACAGTCTCAATAGTGAGGAAAATAATCTAAATAACAGGTAGCTTATGAGAAGACTTTGGGTGAATTGGCGAAAGCTTGATTGGTTTTTATTTTTGGCAGTTATTATTTTATTGTTACTTAGCTGTAGTATTTTGTATAGTTTGAATTTAAATATAGAAAATAGTACTTTTGTAGTATTTAAAAAACAAATATTTTTTGTTTTTTCTGGGCTCGCTTTATTCTTTCTTTTTGCTAAATTAAATTACAGTCTTTGGTCAACTTATTCAAAGGTGATTTTTTTTGTCTTTATTTTAGCTTTAGTTTTGGTCTTGGTTTTTGGTACGCAGGTCAAAGGTACAACCGGTTGGTTGAGGCTTGGTCCTTTGGGTGTTCAGCCGGTAGAGTTTGCCAAAATTGCTTTGATTATTTTTTTGGCACGCTATTTTTCTCTCAATGCTCAAGATTTCAAATTGTTTAGACATATCTTTTTTTCTGGGCTCGCTACTTTTGTGTTTGTGGCCTTGGTGATGTTGCAGCCGGATTTGGGCTCGGCCTTAGTCTTGCTTGGTACTTGGGTGATAATGCTTTTGTTTACTGGTATTCAAAAAAAACATTTGCTCTGGCTGACTAGTTCTTTTGTGCTGGTTTCAACTTTGGCCTGGTTTTGGCTTTTGAAGCCTTATCAAAAAGATAGAATTTTGACTTTTATCAATCCTAGTTTAGATCCCATGGGTTCAGGCTACAATGTGATTCAGTCTATGATTGCCGTTGGCTCTGGTCAGCTGACGGGTCGTGGTTTGGCTCTAGGCTCGCAGAGTAATTTGCATTTCTTACCAGAGCCTGGTACGGACTTTATTTTTTCAGTGATTGCGGAAAATCTTGGTTTTTTGGGAGTTACTCTGGTTTTGGCTTTATTTACTTTTATTTTTTATCGTTTATTATTGATCATGCGCAAAAGTCAGGACAATTTTGCCGGCTACTTTATTTTGGGAGTAGTCGCTATGTTGCTAGTGCAATTGTTTATCAATATCGGTATGAATATGGGCATTTCCCCGGTGACTGGTATTCCTTTGCCATTGCTTTCAGCTGGTGGTAGCTCTATTTGGGCTATTATGATTGCCCTGGGGATTGCGCAAAACATTAAAATCCGCAGCACTTAGTCTGCGGTTGACTTTATTTTTTGTTTATGCTTAAATATAGCCACTTTAAGTTTATCTAAGAAGTTTATTAAATTCTAAAAATCCTATGTCTTTTGTATTAGAAGCTAAAACTCGTGAAATTGGCAAAGCTAGCCTTTTGAATGAATTGAGAAAAAATAGTCGTGTTCCAGCGATTGTTTATGGTTTTGCTAATGATTCACAAGCTATTTCTGTGGACTATAATGCCGTATTAAAGATTTTGAAAGAAGCTGGTACCAGTCATGTAGTGACATTGCAGATTGATGGTCAAGAAAAGCAAGTAATTGTCAAATCTTTTGACCAAGATCCAGTCACCGACAAAATTACTCATGTTGACTTGATGTTGATGGTAGCTGATAGACCGGTGACCACCGTTGTGCCTTTGGCTTTTGTAGGCGTTTCCAAAGCTGTTAAAGAATTGGGCGCTAAGTTAGAAACAAAAAATCAACAAGTAACAGTCAAATGTTTACCAGCTGATTTACCAGCCAGTTTAGAAATAGATTTAAATACTTTGACAACGCTTGGTCAGACTATTTTAGTCAAAGATATTCCAGTTTCTGAAAAAGTAAGTATTTTAAATAATCCTAATGATCCAGTTATTTCCGTCAAGATGCCTAAGAGAGCTAGAGTAGAGGCAGCTGCGGTAGTTGCTGCTCCAGTTGAAGAAAAGAAGCCAGAAGCAAAATCAGACAAGAAATAATGTTGAGATTGTCAAATAAACAATTTTTAATAATAGCTGCTATTTTGATGGCAGTTATTTTTATTAGTTTAAGTATTTGGTTTTATTTACAAAATAAAAATAGTAGCCTGGAAGTGGAAAATGCGACTTTATCTTTGGAAAATACCGAGACTGCCTTGAGACATCCTTTGAGTGGTCATAAAATTTCTGCTACTCAGTTTGATTTTTTCCCGGTCAGCGTCATGATTGACAATGGCTATGATATTTCTTATTTTGCTGGCTTAGATAAAGCACATATCGTTTATGAAGCTTTAGTTGAAGCTAATATTACAAGAATCTTGGCTATTTTTGATAGTCAAACTGAGCTAGAAAAAATCGGTCCAGTCAGGTCAGCTCGGAGTTATTTTATGGATTGGGCTCAAGAGTACGGAGGTGCTTATTTACATGTTGGTGGTAGTCCACAGGCTTTGGCTGTGATAGATGATTATGATTTTATTCACATTGATCAGATTGGCTCTGGGCAAATTTATTTTGATCGTGACGAAAGCTTAGATGCACCGCACAATGTTTTTACAAATTCCAAACATATTTCTCGTTTAAAAGAATGGAAACAAATAGCTACTACTAGTGTTGATTTTTTGCCTTGGAATTTTGTGGATATCAAAGATAATAATTTGCCCGATCCACCAAATTTTATAGTTAATTTTTCTAGTGAAAATTATCAAGTAGAGTGGAGATATAGTCAAAGTTTGAGAGTTTATCAACGTTGGCGTAATCAAGAAAAACAAATTTCTGACAAAGGCGAACAGCTGAAAGCTGATAATGTCATCATTCAAATAGCTCCAAGTACTTTGATAGACGCCGAAAGACGAGCGATAGACACAGAGTCTGGTGGTGAGCTGATTGTTTATAATTGCTTTGGTAAAAACACGGGCACTTGGGAGAAAAATGGACAGCGTACTGAGTTTTTTGATAGCAATCATCAGCCAATGGCTTTGATTCCTGGGCAAACTTGGATAGAAGTAGTGGATAGTGCAGAAAAAGTTTTGGAATAAGCAGCTATTGACTTATTTTTTGAAAAAGCCTCTAATTAAATTAGAAGCTTTTAAAACATGCACATTGCACTTATTAGCCTAGAAGGGAGGGCTATCATGAAAGCGAATAATCGAGCGGAGCTTAGGAGTTTACTAGCATCTATTCTTCGTGAAATGCCAGATGAGCGTGGCTTCAAGATCTTTGATGCGGCTCGTCAGCATTTTCTCAAGAAGCACATGACTAGTGTGGAGGCTGTTACCTACATAATCTCTAATCTCAGTGTAGAGGTTCGTAGGGACAAAGTGGAAATTCACGCCTTGCTGGATGGTGATGACAATGAGAAGATCTGTCAGGATTTCCTCAACTCCGAGCTTCGTGGCTAGCGGCTTTTCTGGGAGACAATGTGAGACTCGTTTTGCCTTTGGGTGAGCGGGTCTTTATTTTTGAGAAATTTTCACTAAACGATTTTTTCCGGCTAAATCAGCTAAAATCTCTACGCTACTTTGGGGTAAATATTTTTGTATGAGTGGGATAATTTTTTTGTCTTGCTCAGGGTCAATTTCTAGTAAAATTAAAAAATTTTTATTCAAATGAGATTTGATTTGACTCAATAATCTTTGATAATGATCTAAGCCTTCTTTGCCTGAGACCAAAGCATTTTTTGGTTCATGTTTGAGGCTTGGTTCTGACATTTGTTGGCGGCTTAGATAGGGGAGATTAGCTAAAACTAAATCAAATTTTTGCGACTTAAGTTTCTTAAACAAATCAGAAGCTAAAAATTTTATTTTTACTTTATTTTTTCGGGCATTAGTTTTGGCGACTTTCAAAGCATCTTTGGAAATATCAGTCGCTAAATAATTATGATCTGGATTATTTTTAGCCAGAGAAATAGCCAAACAGCCAGAGCCAGTGCCTAGATCCAAAACATTGAGCTTTTTTTTATCGCCTAAATACGCCAAAGCTTGCTCTACTAATATTTCAGTATCTGGGCGAGGAATAAGAACATGCTGATTAACAAAGAATTTTAAGTTATAAAATTCTTTAGTTTTTTTCAAATAAGCTAAGGGCCAATGATTTAATCTTTGGCGGTATAATTTAGCAAATTTTTTTTGGCAGGAGACGGGGATTGTTTTTTCAGGATATGTATAGAGATAATTGAGATTTTTGTGGAGCGCCAAAGCCAAAAGCTGATCAATTTCATTATTGTCTAGTTTTTTGTCAGCGAGGTAGTATTTTTGTAGTACTTGCTTAATAGTCATTTAAGCGTTTTGTCGGCTAGCTTTTTGTAGCTCTTTAATAATATCTAGTAAATCTCCATCAAGCACTTTGTATAAATTGTGCACTGTCAGTTTGATGCGGTGGTCAGTTAGTCTATCTTGAGGGAAATTATAAGTACGAATTTTTTCACTACGGTCACCAGAGCCGATTTGATTTTTACGGGTGGCTGATTCTGCGGCCATTTTTTGCTCTTCTAAGTTTGCCAGAATTCTAGAGCGTAAAATTTGCATAGCTTTGAGGCGATTTTGAGTTTGACTCTTTTCGTCCTGACAGCTTACCACCGTGTTGGTGGGGATATGAGTGACACGCACAGCTGAATACGTTGTGTTGACTGACTGTCCGCCGTTGCCAGAAGCCATAAAGGTGTCTATGCGCAAATCTTTAGCTTCAATTACCAAGTCTATTTCTTCTGCTTCAGGTAAGACGGCGACCGTGGCAGCGGAAGTATGAACACGACCAGCCTTTTCGGTTTCTGGTACACGCTGAACTCTATGGACGCCACTTTCAAATTTGAAAAATTTGTAAGCATTTTCTCCAGTGACTTCGGCCAAAACTTCTTTGAAGCCACCAATTTCTGTGCGACTTTGAGAAAGGATTTTTAGTTTAAAATTCATCAGTTCGGAAAAACGAGAATACATTCTCAAAAGATCAGCGGCAAACAAACCAGATTCGTCACCACCAGTGCCGGCTCTGATTTCCAAAATAATATTTTTGTGGTCATTGGGATCAGCAGGGCTCATTAAGTCATGAAGCTCTTCTTGAGTGAGGTTGATTTGGTTTTCCAAATCTATTAGCTCCTCTTGGCTTAAGCTGATAATCTCTGGATCAGTTTCGGTACTGAGGAGATTTTTGGTCGCCCCCAAGTCATATTGGAGCTTTTCTAGTTTTTGGTTGGTCACCATGATGCTTTTGAGCTCATTGTATCTTTTTCCGACCACGGCCATTTTTTTACTATCAGAAAGAACTTCTGATTTTTGTAGATCAGCTTCGACTTGAGCAAATTCTTCTTTTAGTTTGTTGATTGTTTCTGACATAGTTTTATTATAGCAAGATTTTTAGTAAACAAAAAACTCTTAAAAGTTAAGAGTTTTTTAATTAATATAAAAAGGTTATTTGTTTGACTCAATTTCTGCCTTGATTTTAGCTTTTTCTTTTTCAGTTTTTCTGACAGCAGCACGTTTCTTTTTGTCAGCCTTACCTTTACGGACAACGCTGGTTTTCTTTTGTAAGTCTTGTTGTTTTTTGAAACGATCAACACGACCGGCAGTGTCAACTAATTTTTCTTTGCCAGTATAAAAAGGATGACAAGCAGAACAGATTTCTACATGGATTTCCTTTTGGGTTGAGCCAATTTTATGAATAGCACCACAAACGCAAACAATTTGTGCATCAGCATGGTATTCTGGATGGATATCTTTTTTCATATAAAGTCTAAATTAATGCCTGACTAGAATAGCATTATTTTCCAAACAAGTCAAGACAAATTAGAGCTCAATAAAGCCTTGCTTTTTTTGAATTTTTGTGTTAAAGTATGGCTACTCTAATTAATTATTTTAAAAAACAAGCATTTTATAGAGTCTTTTAGCTACCTTGTCTGGGCTTCGCCTGGATCGGCTAATTAGATAAAATGTGGGTTAAAGTCCGTATTATAGGGCTTTTTAGAAAGGAAAAACATATGAAAGAATTAACTTTGCCTTCTTTAGAAGAGCTTTTGAAGAAAGGCGTCCATTTTGGTCATAAGACCAACAAAAGACATCCAAAAATGTCTCCTTTTATTTTTACCAAAAGAAATGGCATTCATGTCATTGATTTGGAACAAACCGTCACTCAATTGCGTAAAGCTTTGGCTTTTGTGGCTAAGATTGCTGAAAAAAATGGCAATATTTTGTTTATCGGCTCCAAAAAACAAGCTAAGTCAATTGTGAAAAATGCTGCTGATGACGCGACTATGCCTTATATTATTGGTCGTTGGCTGGGTGGTACTTTTACTAATTTTAACAATATTGTCCGTTTGACTCAAAAAATGGAGAAGTTAGAAAAAGACAAAGAAGACGGTACTTGGGATTTGTATACCAAAAAAGAACAAGTTACTTTTTCTAAGCAATTGGCCAAACTCGAAGACACTGTTGGTGGTATTCGCAAGATGAAACAATTGCCAAGCGCAGTTTTTGTGGTAGATATCAAAAAAGAAAAAACCGCTGTAGAAGAGGCTAACAAAATGAAAGTACCTGTCATTGCTATCACTGATACCAATGTCAATCCAGATTTAGTCCAATATGCTATTCCTGCCAATGACGATGCGGTGAAGTCTATTGAGGTGATTACCAATTTGATAGCAGAAACTATCAAGGCTAATCGCGCTTAAATACATAAAATTAGAAAATAAAATTAAACTTTAAAATTATGTCTTTAGAATTAATCAAAAAAATTAGACAAATTACTGGTGCTGGCATGGTTGATGTCAAAAAAGCTTTGGATGAATCTGCTGGTAACGAAGAACAAGCGATAGATATCTTACGCAAAGCTGGTTCAAAAATCGCTGCTAAAAAAGCCGACAGAGTTGCTAGTGAAGGCGTATTTGCCTTAGCAAAAAATGACTCAAGTATTGCTGTCGTGAGTGTCAATTGTGAAACAGACTTTGTGGCTCGCAATGAAGATTTTGTAGCGACTGTCAATGCTTTTGCTGCTAAACTGCTAGAATTAGGTGAAACTGAATTTGAGGCTTGGGCTCAGAACGAGATTACTAATAATTTGATTGTCAAAATTGGTGAGAACTTAGTTTTGGGTAGCTTTGCTATTTTGAGTGGTGAAAATATCGGTAGCTATTTACATTCCAACAAAAAAGTAGTCGGCATCGCTTGCTTGAAGGGTGGAGATAAAACTTTAGCTGATGATATCGCTATGCATATTGCCGCCTCTGCTCCAAAGTATTTGAAACCCGAAGAAGTAGAAGCAGAAGTTTTAAATCATGAAAAAGAAATCTACGCCGAACAGCTAAAAGCTGAAGGTAAGCCAGAGGCCATGTTAGAAAAAATCATGGTCGGTAAAGTAGAGAAGTTTTATACTGAAGTTTGTTTAGTCAAGCAAATGTTTATCAAAGATGATAAAAAATCTATTGAGAAGTTGTTGGCTGAAAATAATGCTAGTTTAGAAAAATTTGCTTACTATAGTTTATAAAAATTTTTTAAAACACCCCGGCATCCGCCAGGGTGTTTTTATGTCTTGATATTTTTTATTTTTCCTGTCATAATCATGTCACTTATTAGATAAAACATGCAAGTAGTTAAAGTTCAATTTCATATCGCTGACAAAGAGTATTTCTTTTTGCCTGAGTTTTCTCAAAACTTTTCTTATAAAGAAGAAGATTTTGCTGTCGGCAAAAAAGTCATAGTAGAGACAGAGTTAGGCACTGATATTGGTAGTATTTTAGCAGTTTTGGATGCGAATGAGGCAGATATTCAGCAAGAACTCAAAAAAATGTTAAGGCCAGCTACAGCTGACGATGAAGTGGCTATGGTCAAGAAATCTGGAGCCTATAATGATTATTTGAAACAAATCAATGAAACTGCTAAGCAGTATGAGCTTAAAATCAAAATAGTAGATGTAGCTGAAAGTTTTGATAATCAACGTCTAACTTTTTATTTTACGGCTGAAAGTAGAGTTGACTTTAGAGATCTAGTCAAAGACTTAGGTAAAATTTTTCACAAAAAAATTCGTTTGCAACAAATTGGAGTTCGAGATCAAGCCAAAATTGAAGGGGATTATGGATCTTGTGGTTTGCCTTTGTGTTGCAAAAATTGGCTCAAAGTTTTAGGCAACGTGAATGCTGAATATATCAAAGATCAAAATTTGATGCATCGTGGTAATGAAAGATTGTCTGGTGCTTGTGGGCGTTTGAAATGTTGCTTGAGATACGAAGAAGAGGCTTATAAATACGGTTTAGATAAATTGCCCAAAGTAGGTGACCCAATCAAAACTGGTGCAGGCCTTGGTAGGGTGATTAGCGTCAATCCTTTGCGCCAAACAGTTCAGCTGGATATTGATGGTGCTCGAGTGGAGTATCCTTATTTACAAGGTAGAGTTTGTGAAAAAAATTGTGAAATAGCAAAATAGAATAAATAAAAAAGCCCCAAGTAAAAGACTTGGGGCTTTTGTTAACTAAATTTATTTTTTATTTATTAGATGTTGTATATAAATACCTGTCGCTAATAATATCAAAGCAGTAAAAGTGAAGGCTATGTAAATTAATAATTGTATAGATGAGCCGCCAAGATGACTTAATGGCCAAGGTTGATTTATAATCCATAAATATCTTTCAAAATCTCCATGTAGCCAATAGTAGAAAATAAAATTACCGCTAAAGAAAAATAGGGCTAGCAGAAAAAATAAGTTGGAGATTAGATATTTTTGCATAAATTTATCTTAATTTAATCTATGGAAAATAGCAAATTTATCTTTTTGGTCAAAAATGGCTTTTTTTGTTATAATGACTAGGTAATTTTTAAATAAAAATTTATGGCACAAAAAATCAAAGTAAGTATCAATGGCTTTGGTCGCATTGGTAGGGCAGCTTTTAAAATCATGCTCAAAAGTAATAAATATGAAGTTGTCGCCATAAATGATTTGGCGCCAGTCGAAACTTTGGCCTATCTCTTACAATACGATACAGTGTATCGTAAATTTTCCGGCAAAGTCTCGGCAAGTGGTAATTATCTGGTAGTCAATAACAAAAAATATTTAATCACCGCAATCCCAGAACCAAATAAACTGCCTTGGAAAAAATTAGCTGTTGATGTAGTTTTGGAATGTACCGGTAGATTTGTGAGTGGTGATTTAGCCGCTTTGCATCTCAAAGCAGGTGCTAAAAAAGTGATTATTTCTGCTCCAGCCAAAGGCTCGGAAACACCGACTTTTTTGATTGGTGTTAATAACAAAGATTATAAAAATCAAACAGTGATTTCCAATGCTTCTTGCACAACTAACTGCATTGCGCCTGTTGCTCATGTTTTATCCAAATCTTTTGGTATCCAAAAAGCGATGATGACCACTATTCACTCATATACTGCTGATCAGACTTTGGTTGACGGTCCGCATAAAGATTTGCGTCGTGGCCGAACAGCGGGGCAAAATATAATCCCGACTTCTACGGGCGCAGCTAGCGCTTTAGGGCAAGTGATTCCAGAGCTTAAAGGTTTGTTTGATGGACTAGCTATTCGCGTTCCAAGTCCGATCGTATCTTTGGCTGACTTTACTTTTTTATTAAAGAAAAATGTCACTGTCCAACAAGTGAATAACGCTTTGATTAAAGCTAGTAAAACTAAGGAATTAGTAAATATTTTGGGTGTGACCGATAAGCCGGTGGTTTCCTCAGACTTTATAGGTGATGCTAGATCGTCTATTGTAGATTTATCTTTGACTCAGGTGGTTGATGGTGATTTAGTCAAAGTCGTGGCTTGGTATGACAATGAATGGGGCTATGCGAATCGTTTGGTGGATATGGTCTCAAGTATCAAATAATTTATTATGCAAATTTACCTCAATAACAGTTTAGCAAAGACTAAAGAAGAGTTTCAACCAATAAAAAATAATCAAGTTGGCCTGTATACTTGCGGGCCAACTGTTTACGATTATCCACACATTGGTAATTGGCGCTCTTATATCACTTGGGATATTTTGAAAAGATTTTTTCTTTCCCAAAATTTTCAAGTAAATCATGTGATGAATGCTACCGATGTCGGACATTTGGTGTCTGATGATGATTTTGGTGAAGACAAATTAGCCAAAGCGGCTAAAAGAGAAGGAAAAAACGCTTGGGAGATTGCAGAGTTTTTTCTGCAAGTTTTTAAAGTTGGTTTGAAAGATTTAAATATTTTAGAGCCAAGTCATTTGGTCAGAGCGACAGACACGGTTGCTGAGCAGATTGAATTTGTCAAAATTTTGGAAGATAAAGGTTTTTTATACAAAACTTCCGATGGCCTGTATTTTGATACCGCTAAAATTATTGACTACGGCAAAATTGCTAATATTCAAAATATAGATTTACAAGAAGGTGCTAGAGTAGAAAAAAACCTTGAGAAAAAAAATATCACGGATTTTGCGGTGTGGAAATTTTCACCCGCAGATCAAAAGCGAGATATGGAGTGGGAATCTCCTTGGGGCAAAGGTTTTCCGGGTTGGCATCTGGAGTGTTCAGTCATGAGCCGCATGTATTTGGGAGATACTTTTGATATCCACACTGGTGGTATTGATCACTTGGCTATTCATCACCCCAATGAAATGGCACAAAGTGAAGCTGTGACTGGCAAGTTGCAGGCCAGATTTTGGCTACACAATGAATTTTTGAAGTTTGAGGGTGGTAAGATGTCAAAATCAGCTGGTACTTTTGTTACTTTAGAAAATCTAAAAGAAAAAAATATCTCAGCATTGGCTTATCGCTATTTTGTTTTGTTGACGCATTATCGCAAAAGTTTGAATTTTTCTTGGGAAGCTTTGGAGGCGGCCCAAAATGCTTTAGTAAATTTAGTCAAAACTATCGCTAGTTTCAAAGATGGTGGTAAGGCTGACCAAGTAAGCTTAGATAAATTTTATTCTGCCTTAGCAGATGACCTAAATACTCCGCAAGCCGTAGCGGTTTTGCAGGAAGTTTTGGCAAGTGATTTAACAGATCAAGATAAACTAGCAACTATTTATCAGATGGATGAAGTTTTGGGACTGGACTTAAAAAATCTCAAAAACCAAATTTTGAATTTATCAGCAGAAGTTAATGATTTATTAAGCCAGCGTGAGCAAGCAAGAAACAACAAAGATTGGGCATTATCTGATGCTTTGCGCGTGCGTTTACAGAGTTTGGGTGTAGAAGTAGAGGATACAGCTAGTGGTCAAAAAGCGATGAGGTTGAAAATTTAGTTTATGTTTGATATTCAAATAAAAATTGGTGCTTTAGTAGAAAATGACGGTCAGCTTTTTTTGATTTCAGAAATTGGACAAAACAACAAATATTTATTGAACATTGTCAGGGGTACTTTCGATCCAAAATTGGATAAAAGTTTATCAGCTACCGCAGTCAGAGAGTGTCAAGAAGAAATAAATGTTAAAGTTAAAGTAGAAAAATTACTCAATTTTATTTATTTTAGGGAAAATAAATAAATTCGTTTACAGTTCAATTTTTTGTGTAAAGTCGTAGGCAAGAATAAGCCAAAAATTAGCTCTCCAGCTAAACAAAAAATTTATCAAGAAAATATCAATGATTGTAAGTTATTTAGTAAAGTAGAATTAAAAAAGTTAAAACAAAAAGATTTTATTGATAAAAGAGCACATGTTGCAGTTACTGATTATTTGGCTGGCAAATCTTTGCCGCTTTCTGTTTTGAGAGAAATAATTTTATAATTATTTATGAAAAAACTTCATCTAGGTGTTTACGGCATTGTTGTAGTAGAGAATAAGATTTTGTTGATTAAGAAGGCCAGAGGACCGTATATTGGCTTATTTGATTTACCTGGCGGCAGCATAGAACATGGTGAAGAGATAGGCGAGGCTTTGAAAAGAGAATTAAAAGAAGAGGTAAATATTAGCGCCTTAGATTTCTCTTGGTTTGCAAATTATACCCATCAAGTTTCTTTTACTGATGCTGGTCAAGAAATTGACATGCATCACGTGGCCTTGATTTATAAAGTTGATAGATTTGATATTAATGATTTAAGACAAGATATTAATTTTGAAGATGTGGCTGGTGCTGAATTTTTTGATATAAATAACATTGACGAAAATTTATTATCTCCATTTGCCAAGAGAGTTGTTAGGGAATTGTAAGTGCGGCTAAGAAAAATGTTTAAAAAGAATAAAATTTTAATTATTAGCATAACAGTCATTATTATTTTGATTGCTTTTTTGCTTTATCAAAAAATGGAAGAAGATAAGTTTTTTAATACTTATCATAATCAAACTTATAATTATTCTTTTAAATACCCTAAATATTTAGAACAAAGTGTCCATTGTTCTGGTGATGATCCAGTTTTTATTGCTGAAAATCCACAGGATTTTAACTCAGACGCTGTTTCAGTTGTTACTTCTCTAGCTAATTTTAATAATTTAGATGAGTGGTTACAAAAAGAAAATGAGTATTGGCAAAATTATAATAAAAAACGCATTGTAGAAACAGAAATAGAGATAGATAATAATAAAGCTTTTGTGACTTATTTGGAGACAAGTATTACGATGCCAAATTTAGATAATCAAAATCAAGTTGGTATTGAAAAAGGTGAGAGTAGAAAAACAGTTTTTGTTAAAAATAATGTTTTATTTGAGATTAATACTCGTTTTATTGCTAATCAAAGCGAACAGCAAAAAATTTGGGATAGCTTTAAGATAGCTGATTTTAAGCAAATAAACACAGCGCAAAATAGCGCAGGCATTTATGTTAATCAGTATTATAATTATTTCATCAATTATGGAGATAATTTGAGAGTGAGTGAGTTTTGTTTTGGCTATCCAAATAATGTGAGTTTGTCTACCGTTGATGCAGATCTTCCTTTTCATCTTGTGAATATTGCAGTTTTAGAAAATACTAGTTTTAAAACTATTAAACAATGGCAAGAAGCAGAAAATGCTAAAAATTCTGTATCTTTGCAAAAGTTTGAAAAAAATATTTTGATTGATGATTATCCAGCACAAGTTTTTTATGTGGCGGGTAAGAGTTCTTTATATGAAGATGAGCCATATAATAAAAAGACTGTTTTTATAAAAGATAATAATTTATTTATTATTTCTACTTATTTTGGAGACGAAAAAGATCATCAAGTAGTTTGGGATAATTTTAAATTTATTGAAAATAACTTGAGTCAAATAGAAGATTGGAATTTATATCAAGAAATTACGGATAAAAGTTTAAAAGCTAATCTTTTTGGTAATCCTGATGAATGTGTGCAAGTAGAGAATTTTAATCAAGAATTTGCTGATTTTAAAAAACAAGCCAATCGCGGAAATATCAAACAATTTTTATATGATGGAGTTTTAGAGCTTGTTATCACTCCTAATTATAATAATTGGACTAATGATCAATTTTTAGCCTTGAGTGCAGATAATGGGGCGATTTGTAGTGTTGGTCATTTTAGCCCTGTGCGTGCTTATGAAGATAAGCTGTTGTGGAATTTGCCCTGTAGCTCTGGTGCGATGCCAGAAAAAGATGATCCAACCTATACAGATTTTATAAAATGCACAGAAGCAGAACAGACGGTGCTTGAGTATTTCTCAAAAAAATAATATTTGACAAAAAGTCTTGATTTTACTATGATAATGCTGACGGCTGTCAATTTAGACGGCTAAATTAGACTCAAATTATGACCTTGGCTAATCTTATTTTGTGGATTGCTCTGTTGATAAACTTAAGTTTATTGCTAACTATAGTTTTCAATAAGCAACAAAGACACAAGAAGCAAGTTTTTTTACTAGTGTCTTTGATCACTTTGTGGGAGATTATTGAGCTTTTGAATGTTTTTTGGCTAAGAAATACCGACTATTTATTATTGGGTGCGCGTTTTGGACTTTTGCCTAATTTATTTATTGCCCCAGCCTTTTTGTGGCTGGTTTTTTCTTTGTGTGAAAGTTGTCATTTGGTGAAAAAATGGATCAAAATAGCTGTCTGGTCGCCAGCTGTCCTGATGCTACCGTTTTTATTTACAAACTATAATATCAGTAGCGTCACTGTGACGGAAACTGGCTTTATTTTTCAACAAGAAATTTTGTATTGGTTTTTTCTTGTGTATTTTCTAGGCATTCTCTCCTGGGCTTTGATATTTTTGCTTCGCACCAGTAAAAATCTGAATCTGATTATCAAAAAACAAGTTGCGTATATTTTTTTTGGTACAGCCATTACGGCCAGTATGGGCATAGTTTTTAGTGTGATTTTGCCTTTATTTGATATAAAGTCTTTATTTTATCTCGGTGTTGATTCGTCGGTATTTTTTACTATCACCTTAGTATATGCCTTGTCACATGAAAGATTTTTGGATCTAAAATTGTTTTTTTATCAGAAATTATTAGACTTCGTGGCTTTATTTATAGTTTTACTGATTTATTACTTTATTTTTTGGTTGCTATTGAATTTTATCAATATAGATTTTACTCAATTTACCGAACAAATTTTATTTGTGGTTTTTGTGGGTTTGAGCTCACCTTGGCTTTATCAGGCTTTGTATCGTTTGCTGGATATTTTGTTTTTTAATCCCGATCAAAATTTTAATCAAACAGTAGAAAATGTCGCTGATATTTTGCGCTCAAATAGAGATTTGAATATTTTATTTTCTAAATTAGCCAAAGAGCTAGCAGAAGTCATAGACTATGAAGAAATTTTCATTTATTTAGCTAAACATAATAATAGCGAAATTTTTCACCAAGTTTTTCCAGTAGGGGAAAGACTTTTGCATTTAAAAGACGATCAATTGTTGCAGTTTTTGGCAAGTCATAGTCAGATGGTTTATCAGGCAGAAGTGGAGTATCAAAATACAGATCAATATTTAAGTTCGGCTTTAAAAAAACAGCAAATTGATTTAGCTTTACCGATTTTTTATAATCAACAGTTATTGGGTGTTTTAGTGATAGATAATGGGCGTAAATTATTGTCTAAACAACAATTGCAATTTATGGCAGACATTAATAAATATTTAGATATCGCAGTCGGTAGTTTGTTACTGGCTAATAAGTAGTTTAATTATATGGATTACGAAGGAATTATTTTATTTTTAGTTATGATTATCAACCTCGTTATGAGCGCGATTGTTGTGTCGCGTGGATATAAAAATCCAATCAATAAGTATTTTTCTTTAATGACATTTTTTAATATTTTATGGGCAGGGGGCCTATTGTATTTTAGATTGAGTAATGATTATGAAATTGTGCGTTTTTTCGGAGCCTTTGTTTATTTTGCTTCGTTGCTAGTAGTGTTAAATTTATTTTACTTTACTTTATATTTTCCTTTTAAAATGTTTAAATTTTCAAAAAATTGGCAAAATATTTTTACATTATTGATATCTCTAGGTGCTTTATACTTTGTGTTTTTTTATCAAAAATTCTCTCTTTCGGTTGAGACATCAGGTTTAAACTCTATTGTGTATGAACCGATTGCATATTTAATTTTTACAGTAGTTTTGGCAATTTTGATGCTGGCAGCTATATTAGTTTTAGCTATTAAATATTATATGTCTGACCAAGTGTTCAAGAAGTCATTATTGCTAGTGTTAGTAGGTGTTATTTGTGGCGTATTGGCTGGCAGTTATTTTAATTTGTATGCTATGTATACAGATAATTTTAATGATTATCATTTTGGACCTTTATTTACTTTAGTTATTAATTTTGTGGTTTTCTATCTAATCTTTTTAAAAAGAGATAAAAAATTAGAATACTAATTATATGGATTTTTTAATATCACCTTTAGGTTGGAAAAATTGGCTATTATTGATAGCGGCTCTTATTAATTTGGGCATGGCTATCTTTATTTTTTCCCGAGGGATTAAGAATAAAGTAAATCTATATTTTTCCTTACTGACATTTTTTTGTTTTACTTGGGCAATTGGGCTCTGTTTTGCTAGATGGACTACTGATTTATTTTGGACCTCTATTTTCGCTCGTAGTACTTATATATCCGCTTTGTGTATAGCCTTGTCTTTATTCTATTTTGCTTTAACTTTCCCGTTTCCTAGTAAAGGGGTTGGTAAAAAATTAACATTTTTAGTGTGGTTATTTTTTATCTTTTTATCTTTTTTAACCTACACTAAGTGGTTTATTACCTCATTTATCTCAGCTTATTCAGCAGGTGAGTATATATCATTTTTCTATTTACCAGGATACATAGCATACTTTATTTATTTTGGCCTAATTGCGATTTTTGCTTTATCTAACCTGTTTAAAAAATATAAAATTTTAGAAGGTGCGGCAAGAAAAAATTTACTTTTACTTTTTTTTACTATTTTAATTGGTTTAATTTTTGGAACTTATTTTGATTTGTTTTTATTAATTTTTCAGGATTTTAGATTTAATTGGTTTGGTCCAGTTTTTACTATCTTTATGAATAGTTTGGTTTTTTATTTATTAATATTTAGTAAAGAAAAGTAATGCTTAAACAAAAAAAGAAAATCTGTTTATTGTTGGCTGGAGGCACTTGGACAGTAGATAAAAGCAAAAATATTTTAGCGGTTAATAGCGCTGATGATTTGGATAATTGGTTAGCTACTATGCCGGAATTAGCTATTTTATCTGATTTGGATATTCATTTTTTGGCTGACGAAGAAGTACAAGTTGGGGTGGATCTGTGGACCAAGATAGCTAAGTTTTTGATCAATAGGCAAAATGAATTTGATGGTTTTGTGCTTGTGACCAAAGTAGAAACTTTGGTGATGAGTGCAGTTGCTTTGAATTTTTTATTACAGCATTTCCCCAAAACTTTGGTGTTAACGGCTTCACAAATGAGCGGTCTTTATACCAAAGAGAAAAAAGAACGCATGCAAGAGCTTATTAGTGCTCAAGGTGGTTTGGGTCTACGCTCTAACCTTATCAATGCCGTGCAAGCAGCTGGCGAAAGTTTGCCTTCAGTAGCAGTGATGTTTGGTAGTCGTTTGGTAGCTAGTGTCAAAGCCAGATTAGAGTATCAGCAAGGAAAATATATACTTTTGAGTGTTGATGATGATTATTTGGCTAAAATAGACTTTGGTATTAGTTTCAAAAATAATTTGACTTATCCTAAAAATGCTGCAAAAGAATTTTCTAAATTATCTCAGGAAGTTTGTATTTTGTCGGAGTTATTTTCGGTGCAATATTTATGGCCCAAAGAGGCTTTCTCAGCTTACAAGGCTATTTTAGTTTTTTTGTCCAATGAAGAATTAGGCTCTGAACAAAAAAAATATTTAGCTTCTTTAAATAAGCCGATTATTATTTATCATCCGCATTCTTTGCAGCAAGAAAAAGATTTTATCAGCCTGAATTCTTGTACGCCAGAAACAGCGGTGGCAAAAGTATTGTGGTTGGTAGAAAATGTTGAAGTGCAAGATTGGTCAAAAGTTATTCAGTCTAATATTATTGATGAATTTGTTAAATTTTAAAATATATGACAATTTATTTTTACAGTCACGAAAAAAAAGATATCAGTCGTTCTATTTTGCAGTATTTGCACAAAATCGAAGTGGAGGTTTTTAGTAATTTGATTCCCACTAAAAATGAAGAAACTTCTTTGAGTAAAGCCGACGCTTTGGTGGTTTATGATGAGGGTTTGACGGAATTGAGTAGCTATTTTGTGGCTTTGGCTATTTCTGAAAACAAGCCTATTTTATTTTTGACCAATAAAGCAGGCTCACAAACAAAAGCTTTACAAACTTTGCGTTCAGATAAAAACTTTAAAAATAAACTGGAAGTTAATATTTGTGAAGCAAAAAATGTTTTAAATATTTTATTGCAATTTTTACAAAAATTAGATCAAAATAGTGGACGAGATGTCATTAATGTCAAATATACTTTGCGAGTTTCGGCTAAAATGTCAGACTATTTGGCTTGGAAATCCCAGTCAACGGCTATGCCAAAAGCAGATTGGATCAGAAATCTGATTGCAGACACATGTCAAAATGATAAAGACTATCAAAATTTTTTGAATCAAAAATATAAAACTCAGTAATTTATGATTAAACAGCAAGTCAAGGAGTTCAGGGCTTTGGAAGGGGTGACAAAAAAAGCTTGGCCTTTTCAGATCAAAAAAGGTCATGATACCTTAGCTATTTTGGTGCATGGTTTTACTGGTACGCCTTATGATTTGTGGGTATTGGCAGATTTTTTGTCTATCAACCAGATGGATGTAGAGGCGCCTTTGCTAGCTGGACATGGTGGTAGCATTCAGCGATTGGCTGCTTCAAATTCAGATGATTGGCTAAATTCTTTGGAGAAAGTTTTGTTGGAAAATGTAGGCAAGTATAAAAAAATATTTTTTGTTGGTTATTCTTTTGGTTCTAATTTGTCTTTGCACCTGTCTATAAAATACGCCGATCAAATTTCTGGTATCATAGCTTTGGGTGTGCCAATTTTTATGCGTAATGAAAAAAGAATTAGACTACTTTTACCATTGGCTAAGATATTCAAAAAAACTTACAAAAAACATTGGCTTACAGAAGAAGATGAAACTAATTTTCAGGACGAAGGCCGTCACAATTATATTCCGATTAGCAGTTTGTTACATTTTTATAATTTTATTGATGTTTATACCAAGCCAGAGCTAGCTAAGATAAAAGTGCCTGTTTTGGTTATTCATTCGCGTGATGATTTGGTTTCAGATCCATATAGCTCGGAGTTTTTATTTGCTCAATTGACAGCTACGCGAGATAAACATTTGTTTATTTTGAATAAAAACGAGCACCATGTCATAGACAACACTAGAAGAGATTTTATTTTTACAAAAAGTTTAGATTTTATCAAGGAACATTAAACATATGCTGACTATTTCTTCCAAGTTTCAATCTATCGCTCAGATGTATGCTGATCATACGGCGCTGGCTTTTTTAGACCACGCTAAATATCATAAAATCACTTATCACAACTTAGATCTTTTTCGTTTGCGTTTGGCTGAAACTTTAAATACTTGGTCATGGAAGAAACAAGAAAAAGTGGCAGTGATGTTAGTCAATGGCCCGGAGTGGATTATCAGCGATTTAGCAGCTTCAACTTTGGGTTTAGTAATAGTACCTTTACATTTGACTTACAATCAATTACAGCTAGAGCAAATTATAAAACACGCTCAAGTGGATTATTTGATAATTCAAGAAGAGTATTTTCATAAATTTCAAGATTTATGGCTTGATTTTTCTTTTAAAACTATTGTAGTTGTTGGTCAATGTAAAAAACAGAGTGAAAAGATTAAGCTTTGGCCAAATTTAGAAAATATGCCTAATAGTTTTGATTTCCCGAATTTCCCTGTTTCAGAAAATGATTTGCACACCATCATTTATACTTCTGGCACAACTGGTGATCCAAAAGGTGTGATGCTTAGTCACAAAAATTTAATCAGCGATGTGATGGCAGCCAAAGAGGCCATAGATATCACTTTTAGTGACCGCTTTTTTTCTTTTTTGCCACTTTCACATGCTTTTGAGAGAGTAGCTGGCTATTACGCACCTATTTTTTCAGGAGCAAGTATTTATTTTGCGCGTAATTCTAAGACTATTGTAGAGGACATCAAAATTGCTCAACCGACGGTTTTGAATGCTGTGCCTAGAATTTTTGAGAAAGTTTATGATAAGGTTTTTGATAAAATTAGAACAGGCAGTGATTTGAAGAAGAGATTATTTTATCAGGCTTTAAATTTGGCTAAGTATAAAAAACAAAGGTCTTTACAAATTTTGGAAAAAGTTCAGCTTTATTTTTTGGATAAAATTGTTTTGCGTAAATTGAGACATATTTTGGGAGGAAATCTGCGTTTGGCTATTTCTGGTGGCGCTTCTTTGAATCCCGCAATTGCTAAATTTTTTGGCAACTTAGGCATCCAGGTGATAGAGGGCTACGGTTTGACTGAAACATCGCCAATTGTAGCTGTGAATCAAATTAAAAACTATAAATTTGGAACAGTAGGAAAAATTTTGCGTTGTAACCAAGTTGTGATTGCGCCGGATAAAGAAATTTTGATAAAAGGTGACAATTTGATGCAAGGGTATTATAATAATAGAGAGCTAACTACAGAGGTGGTAGATCAGGAAGGTTATTTTCATACAGGTGATCTTGGATTTTTGGATAGTGATGGTTTTTTGACTATCATTGGCAGAGCTAAAGACATGATTGTCCTTTCGACAGGTAAAAATATTTTTCCCGAGCCAATAGAAAATACTTTAAATGAAAGTAAATATATTGCTCAGAGTTTTGTCTATGGAGATAAGCAAAAAAATATA
Source organism: Patescibacteria group bacterium (assembly GCA_018062885.1). GTDB lineage: Bacteria > Patescibacteriota > Patescibacteriia > UBA1558 > GWA2-36-10 > CAIRBL01. The sequence goes on from JAGORJ010000006.1 coordinate 22,386, forward strand.
GCTTCTTTGATAGTACCAGATTTTACATCATTAGAGTCTTGGTGTAAGCAAAATGAAGTGGATTATCTTTTACCAGAAGTTTTGCATAATTCCAAAGTCTTAACGCTCTATGAAAATGTTTTAGCAGAAAAATTAAAAGATTTTTCACATTTGGAAAAAGTTAATGATTTTAGTTTAATAGGTCAAGAATTTACTCAGGAAAATGGTCTTTTGACGCCAACTTTAAAATTAAGGAGAAATAAAATTAAGGAGAAGTATTTATAATTGTATGGAGTTTTTAATTTTACCAATAGGATGGAAACATTGGCTATTGTTGATAGCAGCTCTTATTAATTTTGGCATGGCGATTTTTATTTTTAATCGAGGTACCAAGAACAAGGTCAATTTATTTTTTTCTTTACTAGTATTTTCTTGTTTTTTATGGTCATTTGGTATATTCTGGCAGATAGTTTTACGAAGCGTTGTGTGGTCAAAGTTTTGGTTTCAGACAAGTTTCATAGGTGCGTTGGGCGTGGCTATATTTTTGGTGCACTTTGTAGTTAATTTTCCTTTTAAGAGTATAAATTTAAAATTTTTTTCTGTGTATCTTGCTTATGTATTAGCTTTTATTTTGGGTATTTTTTCATACACAAGGTGGAATATGGTAAGTTTTGATAAAATAGTATATCAACAAACTTATGAATTTATCATACATTACAATCCTATTTTTCAATGGACTTACTCTTTATTTTTTATTATTTTAGTTACTTATGCTTTATATATTTTATTACAGAAGCGTAAACATGTAGAAAATTATTTGAAAAAAGATATTTTAATTTTATTTTGGATGATACTTACGGGATTAATTTTTGGTTTTTATTTCAATGTACTTTTGGATTATAGTGGTAATTTTCAATATGAGTGGTTTGGGCCAATATTTACTGTGCCTATGAATTTAGTAGTGGTTTATTTAATTTTTTTTAAAAGGCATAGATAGTTTTTCTTTATCTTTAGTAAATAAAGTTTAAGTATAATAAATTTGAAAATATGCAAAATATTATTGATAGTTTAAATGAAATTAGAAAACTTGGCCAATATCCTGATGTTCATGTTATTGAGAGTTCTCCTGAGCCAGAAATTTTAATTAATGGCAAAAAGATTTTATTATTTTGTTCTAGTAATTATTTAGGAATGGCAACTAATCAACAACTAATAGATTCAGTTGCCTTATCTTTTAAAAAATATGGCACAGGATCAGGGGGCTCTAGATTATTATCTGGGACTTACGATGCGCATATTCTTTTAGATAAAAAAGTTGCAGCATTCAAATCAGCAGAAGATGCCTTAACTTTTAACAGTGGTTTTCAAACTAATTTTAGTGTAATCAATAGCATAGCGAATCCTTTTAAACTCTCATTGAAGAGTATGTTTTTATCACAGAAGACAATAATTTTTAGCGATGCCTTGAATCATGCGAGCATAGTTGATGGTTGCAGGAGTAGTAAATCTGAAGTGTTTATTTATAAGCATAATGACATGCAAGATCTTGAGAGAGGGCTAAAAAAATATAAGAAGAAAAGGAAGCTAATTGTTACGGATGGTGTTTTTAGTATGGATGGTGATATAGCCAAGCTGGATCAAATAGTAAAATTATCAGAGATTTACGGTGGTTTAATTTACGTTGATGATGCTCACGCCACTGGAGTTCTGGGTAATTTTGGTGGTGGCACAGCTGAACATTATAATGTCCAAGATAAGATTGATATACAGATGGGCACATTTAGTAAAGCGGTAGGCGTTTTAGGTGGTTATATCGCTGGTAGAAAAGAGCTGATTGAATATTTAAGGGTTGCAACTAGGTCATATATTTTTTCCACGGCAATGCCTCCTGCGATAGCTGAGATTATAGCCAAGTCTTTGGACATAATACATAATAATAATGATTTAAGAGTGAGAATAAAAGAGAATGGTGATTATTTAAGAGATAACTTACAAAACCTAGGTTTTAATACTTTGACGAGTGAAACGCAAATTATACCAATTTTAATAGGTGATGATAATAAGGCTATTGAAGCTGCTAGGTACTTGTTTGATCGAAATATTTTTGGCCCAAGTGTTAGGTGGCCAGTAGTAGAAAAAAATCGTAGCAGGATAAGACTAACCGTTATGTCTACACATACTAAAGAGCATTTAGATTATTTATTATCTGTTTGTAGTAAAATGAAAAAAGATTTAAAAATAAATTAAAATGTATTTTTTGATTATAGTAGCAATTTTTTCTTTGGCATTAGGTACGTATGTTTTAACTAAAGGGGTAGGTAAAACATTAAATAGACTATTTTTTTGGTTAACCATTTTTTCTACATTATGGATTTTGACAAATGTATTAGCGGGGTTAGTGGGGACAATTTTTTGGATTAAAAGCGCCTATGCTTTTGGTGCGTTTGTACCAGCCGCCGCTCTTATGTGGGTTTTATATTTGTCTGGGTTAAAGATAAAAAATTTTTATTTTTATTTAATAGGTTGTTTGGGGCTTTTCTTTTTCATTTTACCTTATGTAGATGGTTTAGTTTTATTAAAGATTGATGCAGTTTTTTTAGGTGGTTTTATTGGTAAATTTGGGCCATTATTTCCTCTTTATGCTTTTTATCAGACAGCTATGTTTTTATCAATGTGGTTTGTTTCTTATATTTCGTATAAAAATTCTTCCATAGGGTTGAAAAGGGAACAATTTAAGTATGTATTTATAGGGGTAGTTTTAACTTGTTTATTGATATTTATAGTTAGTTTTTTGTTGCCGCTATTTGATATTATACGTTTTACTTTTTTAGATAGTCCATCGCTAGTTATTTTTTTATCTTTTATCACTTATGCAATTACTAGATTTCGTTTATTTAATATTAAATCTTTTATTACTCGAAGTATTTTATATGCGGTTTTAGTTGCTAGTGTAGCTAGTTTTTTTGCTTTTTCTATTTTCTGGTTAGCACCTAAATTTGGCGGCGATACCCGTAATGGTAGAATTATTAGTACAATTTTAAGTTCCATTTTGATTGTCGTATTTTTAGACCCCATCAAAAGAGTATTTGCAAAGTTAACTGATGCTATTTTTTATAAAGATAAAATAGATTATTCACAAGTATTACAAAAAGCTAGTTCTATTGTTTCCAAAGAAATTGATTTGCAAAAATTATTGCACGAATTAGCCTTATTATTAAGTAAGGAGTTGAAATTAAAAAAAGTAAAAATATTTCTCCCGGTCAATAATAAGTTTGTTTTGACAGCGAGCTCTTCTAGTCATAACCAAACAGTTGTTTTGGCTGATCATATTATGAAATATTTTGTTGATAAGAAAAGTATAGTGATTACTGAGGAGTTATTTAATCAAAGGGATGAAGAGTCAGATAAAAATTTGCAAGCATCAATTGATCATGTGACGCAAGAGTTGGAAAATATTGGCTCAGAAATGACCATACCTATCATAGAAACTGGTCAAATTAATGCTTTGTTTGTCTTATCCCAAAAAATGTCTGGTGATATTTTTGGTACAGATGATATTAATTTTTTTAATTTATTAGCCCCACAGATTGCGACTGCTATTGAAAAGTCAAGATTATACGAAGAAGTGCAAGAGTTAAATCTTGATTTGCAGAAAAAAGTTGATGAAAGAACTGAAAGTTTAAGGAAGGCAAACCTGGACTTAGAAGATAGAAATAAGTATCTCACTACTATGCAGGTGGTGGTGAATATGATTAGTCGCACACTGGATCTTAAGCAAGTAACGCAAATGATTGCCAATAGTATTGCTGCTGAACTTGGTTATATTGGTGGTGTTTTGAGCTTTGTTAACGCGGACAATAAATTGCGTGTCAAAGCGGTTACGGAAAATAAACAAGCCCAAGAAAGTATTGCTTTGTTGCCAAAAGATATTTTTCATTATGAGGCAGACCTAAAAGGTGGTTATAATTTTGGTGTAGACACAGTGCTGACTGCAAAGATTAATTTTTCTGAGCACATGACAGACTTTTTTTCACCGCCAGTTGATAAAAATATCATTGAAGCGATTCAGGAAAAATTAGGGGTCAAAACAATAGTAGGTGTGCCTATCTTTTCTGAAGATAGAATCATCGGTGTAGTGCACTTTTTGCTATCAGTGGAAAGAGAAAAAATTTCTCCACTAGATATTGAGATGATGACTTCTTTGACGAGTCAGGTTGGGATAGTTTCTAGAAATTTAGCTTTGTATGAAAATTTACAAAAAGTAAATTATGATTTAAATGATGCTAATTTGCATTTGAAAGCTTTGGATAAAGCTAAATCTGAGTTTTTGTCCATTGCCTCTCATCAGTTGCGCACTCCCGTGTCTGCTTTGAAAGGTTATTTGTCTATGATGATGGAAGGAGACTTTGGACCATTGCCTGAGAAGATAAATAAATTAATCGGTGATTTATTTGAAAGTGCCTCTCGTTTGGCTCGTACTATCAATGTTTTCTTGAATGTGTCGCGGATTGAAGCTGGTCGTATGAAACTGGAGAAAAAACCGATGCAAATCGGTGATTTGGTCAATAGTGTGATGACAGAGCTGGCTAGTGCGGCGGCAAATAAAAATATCAAATTAAGTTACGAAGTTGATAAACAGCCTTTGCCATTGGTTTATGCTGATAGCGATAAATTAAGAGAGGTGATTTTGAACTTAGTTGACAATGCTATTAAATATACACCTCAAGGTAGTATAGTTGTTAAAACTCTTACACAAGGAAATATTTTGGAGTTTAGCAGTCAAGACACTGGCGTGGGTATTGATCCAGCTGAAGCGCAAGCTTTGTTTAGAAAATTTGTCAGAGGTGATGGCGCGGCGCAAATCAATACTGGTGGTTCCGGCTTAGGTTTATTTATTGCTCAAAAGATTGTCAAAGAGCATGAAGGTAATATTTGGGTAGAGAGCGCTGGTAAGGGTAAAGGTAGTGTTTTCAAATTTACTGTGCCCCTGGCAACTAAAGAGCAGATAGATATAGCAGAAAAGGAAAAAAATGAGAAGAAAGTTTAGGGTATAAATTTGACAAATAATTTAAAAGGTGTAAAATAATTATAAATTGAATATTTCAACAGGCCATTCCCATTTTTGGGCGTGGTTTTTTGTCATGTTCAATTGTGAGTGTGAAATGATTCAGGGTGTTCATTGAAAAAGAGGGGAAGTGAAAAATGATGACCATAAAAATCATCGGAGCCTCTGGTTCGGGCAAAAGTTCTTTGATAAATGCCTTACAAGAATCAGACTCAAGATTTGTTGGTGTAAATTTTAGTAGTTATATTGAAAAATTTGGAAAAAACACAGAAAAAGAGCTTGCTTCATTTTTGGCGAGCTTAAAAAATGAGATTGTTTTTATGGATGAGCATTTGGAGATAGGTCAAGATGATTTTAGGCCTTTGTATAGACAGGAAAATACAATTGGCCTTATCTACCTTGATCTATCAGTCAATGAAATTTTGAACAGGAGGCATAAAGACAAAAATAGAGTGCGGTATGGTGATCGAAGTGTGATCTCTAAAGATATTTTCTCTATAGAGAGCAGATTGAGCTTGATATTGAGGTCATTGAATCTGCCGTCTCTATTCTTGCAGGAAATGTCTTTGGATTTTTCCGTTCAATTAGCACGATCCTTCGCTTATGGAGCGGTAAGTTGATTACCGCTCCAAATTTTATTTATAAATTATTTTATGAAAGAAGAAAACGCGGTAAATTTTTATTTTGATAACTTTGATCTATCATTATATTGGAATCAACATTGGATAATTGAACAGATTAGATCTTTTATTCGGCCACTAATTAGGGAAAGGTTTTTGAAATCAGACATTTTATTTGACCCACAGGATCTTGAACATCAGGTTTTATTTTATCTAACAACCTATAATCCAAGCAAGATCACAAATAAAATTATTGAAGATTCTCTAGAAGAGCAGTATTTGTTAATCAGAGAGAGACTTTTTAAAAATTTTAATAAAAAAGAATTAAAGCATTTGTTCAGAGGTTTAAGCGGGGATGCTGTCGATTTGAATGTTGATAATAGATTAAAGTTAATTAAAATGCATGGTAAATTGTTTGCGTCTAATGATAAAATGCAGTTAGAGGTTGAGTTTAGAAAAATTGACAATTTACAGCACGCATTTCTTTTTACTAGTTGTTTTCATTATATACACCAAGATAGATGCAGGGGTGATGTTTTTGGTTTTTATTTTAAAGGAGATAATTATCCATGGGCGATTGAAACCACTGAAAATGCCGTTTTTTCTAGAGATTATAAAAAACAAGCTTTAATGTATAATGGTTTAAATCCAGAAAATGTTATAGAATTAACTAGATATTATACTTTGCCTGGATCGCCATTAAATTCTATTTCCATGATAGATTCTTTGGTGAAAAAGTATTATAAAAAGTACGATAAAAAAATAGAGGCTTTGATCACAACCACAATGCCATCTTATTCTAAAAGTAAATCTACTACTATTTCTGGCGGGTTAGATAATGTTTTATGCGTGAAGGATTTAGAGCATTATTTTATAAAAAGAGAAGTAGATAATAATATTTGTTGGCAGCATGTCTCAAAAAGATATTTAGAAAATTTTGAAGATAATTTAGAAATTAAAAAAACTGATAAAAATTTTCATTTATTTCCAAAAGTTGATGTTTTTATGAAGATAAATTGTAAAAATAATACAGTTTCTAAAAAGAATAACTTAGTCATGCATTTTTTATGAAAAAAAAGATTTTAATTGGTACTGGTAATCCACATAAAATAAAATTTTTGACAGAAATAGTCGCAGATTATTTTGAGCCAGTTTTTTTAAGGGAGAGTTTTGAAGTCAAAGAAGTTGGTGGTAATTTTTTAGAGATTGCCGAAAATAAATCACTTTTTTATTCTATAAAGTATAAGACCTTAGTCGTTTCGACTGACGGGGGCGCTGTTATTCCAGCTTTGGATAATTGGAATCCATTGACTACCAGAAGATTTGCGGAAAATGATCAAGAAAGAATTGAAAAATTATTGGTAATGATGGAGGATGTAAAAGATAGAAGATTAGAGTGGTATGAGGCTTTGGCGGTGTCTGATAATGGTAAATTATTATTTTCTAGTTTACAAAGAGCAATGGACGCGGAGATCACTAAAGTTTTTAATCCCGAGTTTTATCATCCAGGAATTTGGCTTTGTTCTATTTGTGAGTTTCCTAAATTTGGTAATAAAAATTATTTTGAGTTAAATGAAACAGAAAAAAGAACAACGGAGGATTCATGGGATAAGCTAAAAGATGATTTTGGTAAATTTGCAAGAGATTATGTTGTAAGTTTTAAAAAAAGTTAGTAGTATAAATAGTGTGATTTCAATTTTTCAAGTCTTTTTTTAAATAGTTAAGCTTATTATTTTTTGCTATACTTAGTATATGAATAAAAAAATCAAGGTTGCTATCATTTTTGGAGGTAAATCAGCTGAGCATGAAGTATCTATTCAGTCTGCTAAAACAATTTTTGATTGTATAGATAAGAAAAAATATGAACCAGTTTTAATTAAAATTGATAAAATAGGTCATTGGAAATTTGTTGATTCTACCGCACTATTGAGTGATAAGCGAAACAAATTAAATCAAAAGAGTGAAGAACATTGTATTTTGATTCCTCAAGGCAATGGTAGTACGCTTAGTAAAGATGGCTTTAGTCCAAAAAAAGTTTTTGATGTGGCCTTCCCTGTCTTGCATGGGCCATTTGGAGAAGATGGTACTATTCAGGGACTTTTAAAGTTAGTCAACATACCTTTTGTGGGCGCCTCTGTTTTGGGTTCAGCTGTCGGTATGGATAAAGACATTACGAAGAGACTATTGAAAGAAGCTGATTTGCCAGTGGTTGATTGTTTGGTTTTTAAAGATTACGAAAGGGGTAAAATTAATTTTCAGAATGTTGTCAGCAGATTAAAATTACCATTTTTTGTGAAACCAGCTAATTCGGGATCCTCGGTTGGTATTTCTAAAGTTCATAACAGAAAAGAATTTTCGGTGGCTATAAAAGAAGCATTTTTGTTTGACAATAAAATTTTGATAGAAAAATGTATAGTAGGCAGAGAAATAGAATGCGCGGTTTTGGGCAATGAAAATCCCAAAGCCTCTCTGCCAGGTGAAATTGTGACTAAGAACAGTCATAAATTTTATTCATATCAAGCTAAATATATTGATGAAAAAGGCGCGAATCTAATCATTCCGGCCGATTTGAATAACATAATGATTAAAAAAATTCAAGAATTAGCTATTAAAACATTTAAAGTGTTAAATTGTGAGGGCATGGCTAGAGTAGATTTTTTCTTGGACAATAAAAATAAATTAATTATTAATGAAATTAATACTATTCCGGGCTTTACTAAATTTAGTATGTACCCAAAGCTATGGGAAACGAGTGGTTTATCTTGTGCTAAGTTAGTAGATCAATTGATTCAATTAGCTATTGAGAGATTTAAGAAAGAAAATAAATTAAAAACATCTTATACTTAATTTTTCAAATATTAGGCTTTCGATTATAAAAAATGGCTAAAATTTAGCCATTTTTTATTTTTTAGCTGGTGTGTTATAATATGCTTATAAATTAGATACATTTTGCATGAAAACCAGCAATACAATTTGGCTATTTGTTTTGATATTTTTGATGGTTCTTGGGCTTTTTTTGTTTTTAAATAAATCAGCAAGCCAAGTACCAAAAAATCTTGAGCAAACACTGGCCTGTTATGATTCGCCAAAATTAGACCAAACAATCTTGTCTTTGCCAGAAAATACTGTGAATTTCAAAGCTTTTATCAGCTTTGAAGCTTTGCCTTTGAGTGAGGGGCAAATCAGTGACTTAAAGGCACTGGGTGTCTCTTTAGATCAAAGCTCAGGTGTATTTGAATATTTATGGGCGCAAATACCAACTGGCAGTGTCTGTCAGTTGGTAGAGAGATCAGATATCAGGTCTATTTTTACTTTAAAATAAACAGATGAAATTAAACACTATTAAACAAGTCAAAACTTGGCGTGACAAAAGAGTGCTTTTGCGCCTAGATTTGAATGTGGTGATTCATAAAAATAAAGTGCATCCCAAAGACGCCTGGCGTTTGGAAAGAGCATTGCCAACTATTAAGTTTTTGTTAAAAAACCAAGCCAAAGTCATCATAGTGGCGCATTTAGGTAGGCCAAATGCTAAGGTGATGCCAGATTTATCTTTGAAACCGGTTGTCAAATATTTGAGTCAAAGTTTAAAACAGGACATCAAGCTTTGGGCGGGCAATTTGGAGGAATATGTTGATCACAGTAAGAAGCTAAAAGCTGGACAGCTGGTGATGCTGGAAAATATTCGTTTTCATGCTCGTGAGCAAAAAAATTGCCGAAAACTGGCTAAAAAACTAGCTAATTTAGCTGATATTTATGTCAATGATGCTTTTTCTAATATGCATCGAGACAAAGATACTTCAATGATGACTATTACAAAATTTTTACCAAGCTACGCTGGCTTATTAGTTGAAGATGAGATTAAGCACTTAAGTGCTATTTTGGCTAGCAAAAAAGGCTTAGGAGTTGTTTTTGGTGGAGCTAAAGTCAGTACCAAAATTGGCTTTTTACATAAAATTAGTCAGCAAGCGCAAGTTGTATTTTTGGGTGGCATTTTAGCTAATACCGTTTTAGCATCTCGTGGTTTTGATATGGGCGCTTTGAAAGTGGTTAGTTCTGAATTAAAAATCGCTAAACAATTAAGCAGTCAAAAAATACATCTACCCCTTGATGTGGTGGTGGCCAAAAATATGACTGAGCAATCTTCTGCTACTTGTGATATTTCTCAAGTGCCGGCTAATATGTTGGCTTTTGATATTGGCCCCAAAACAGCTAAACAATATTTAGCAGAATTAACAAAATGTAAGCTAATTGTTTGGAATGGACCATTGGGTTATTTTGAAAATAAATACCTTAGTAAAAATTCAGTTAGTTTTGCCAAAGCTTTAAGTAAAATTAAAGTAAAAATTATTGTCGGTGGAGGTGAAACGGTGGCGATGCTAAATGAACTGAATTTACTCAAAAAATTTACTTTTGTTTCTACCGGTGGCGGTGCTTTGATGGCTTTTTTGGACGGTAAAAAATTGCCAGCTCTAGAAGCCTTAATAAAAAAATAGTCTATGCCAGATAAAATAAAAAATATTAGTGCTTTAGAAATTTTAGACTCACGTGGTGAGCCGACCTTGCAAGTGGAAGTGACTTTGAGCTCCGGTATCAAATCCAGTGCTTGCGTGCCTAGCGGGGCCTCTACGGGCCGTTTTGAAGCACATGAACTGAGGGACAATGATCCTTTTCGCTATGGCGGTAAAGGTGTTTTGAAAGCGGTTGCCAATGTGAATCAAATTTTAAACAAAGAATTAAATGGTTTACGCGTCACTGAACAAAAACAAATTGATCAGCTGATGATTGATCTGGATGGCACAAAAAACAAAAGTAAACTGGGGGCTAATGCAATTTTGGGTGTGTCTTTGGCAGTGGCACATACTGCTGCCAAGTCAGTTGGTGAGCCTTTATACAAATATTTACGCACTTTGTATAATCCAAAAATAAGCAATTTTATTTTACCGACACCAGTAGTCAATGTTTTTAATGGCGGTAAACACGCTAGTTGCAACATTGATTTACAAGAATTTTGGATTGTTCCACAAAAAGCGCCATTATTTAAAGAAAAATTACAGCAAGCCAGTGAAATTTTTCATGCTTTAGGAGAATTATTACGATCTATTGGTTATGATACTGATCTGGGTAATGAAGGTGGTTATGCACCAAATGTAAAATCACATCGTGAAGTTTTTGATTTACTGATGCAAGCAATTGCAGCTTCAGGTTTTGAGGCGGGGGATGATATTGTTTTGGGTATTGATGCTGGTGCTTCGGTTTTTTATGATCACCAGACAAAAACTTATAATCTATCTTTAGATAAAAAAGTTTTTTCAAGCCAAGAGTTTATAGAGTATTATTTAGATTTAGCGGATGATTATCCATTAGAATTTTTGGAGGATCCACTTGATGAAGAGGATTGGGAAAATTGGCAGACTTTTAGCAAAAATCCAGCTATCAAAGAGCATAATATCAAATTGATTGGTGATGATTTGTTTGTGACCAATAAGTTGCGTTTACAAAAAGGCATTGAACAAAAAGTAGCTAATAGTATTTTGATAAAACCCAATCAAATTGGTACTTTATCTGAAACCTTAGAAACCATTCATTTGGCTCAAGCTAATAATTATAGTATAGTTATTTCCCACCGTAGTGGAGAAACCACTGATACGACTATTGCTGATTTGGCGGTCGCGGTCAACGCCCAGTTTATCAAAACCGGCTCAACAGCTAGAGGTGAAAGAATTGCCAAATATAATAGACTATTAAAAATCGAAGAAGACTTAAGTTAAGAATTTTGTAAGTAAATGAATTTTATGCCACAAAATATAAAAAACAAAATAACGGCTCCATTAGTCCTGGCCATTTTGGATGGCTGGGGAATTTGGAAGGAAACCGAGGGCAATGCCATTGCCTTGGCCAAAACTCCAGTGATGGATAGTTTGTACAAAAAATATTCCAATACTTTGATCAATGCTTCTGGAAAATATGTTGGTTTGCCTGATGGTCAACCAGGAAACTCAGAGGCTGGCCACATGAACATTGGGGCTGGTCGTATCATTGAGCAAGATGCTATCACTATTTCCAAGAGTATCAATAACGGAACTTTTTTTAAGAATCCAGCTTTTTTTCAGGCGACAAAACATGTCGCTCAATACAAATCAGATATTCATTTGATGGGCTTGTTGTCTGACGGCTCTAGTCCACACGCTGACAATGATCATTTATTGTCTTTGCTCAGTTTTTTTGTCAACAAAACTAAAGCCAATATTTATTTGCATTTATTTACCGATGGTCGTGATAGTCCACAATTTGCTGCTTTGAAAGTTTTGGAAAAATATAAAAACATTTTTGAGCGTCAAAGAATTCAAGTGGCAACTGTGATGGGACGTTTTTATGCTATGGATAGAAAAAAATCTTGGTCGCGTACAGAGCTGGCTTTTAAAGCTTTGGTCAATGGCCAGGGAATTAAAGTAAATTCTGCAGCCGAAGGCGTCAGTCAGGCTTATAACAGGGGAGAAAGTGATGAGTTCATCAAGCCGACAGTAGTGCTAAAAAATAAAAGACCAGTCGCTACTATCAAAGACAAAGATGCGGTAGTATTTTTTAATTTACGATCAGATAGAGCAAGGCAACTGGCTAAGGCTTTTGTGCAAGCAGAATTTGAAAAGAAAAATCCTAACTCTTTTAAGCGTGGACATGTTTTTAAAAATTTATTATTTGTTGCACTTACAGATTTTGGGCCAGACTTGGATAGTATTTTGACAGCTTTTCCTGGTATTGATTTGCCGGAAACTTTACCAATGGCCCTGAAAGATTTGCGTCAACTGTATCTAGCAGAAACTGAAAAATATGCTCATGTCACTTATTTTTTCAACGGTGGCTATGATCATATAGTGGCTGGTGAAGAGCGGGTAAATATTCCATCCAAAGACGTTGACTCTTATGCTCAAACGCCAGCGATGTCCACTCAAGAGTTAGCTAGCTATGTCAGCAAAGTTGTGACTGAGAAAAAATTTGATTTTATTTGTGTCAATTTTGCCAGTCCAGACATGGTCGGGCACACTGGTGATTTGCAAGCTGGTATCAAAGCAGTTGAGGTGGTAGATAGAGAGCTCGGTAAACTTATACAAGTAGTATCTCAAGCCAAGGGCACGGTGATTGTGACGGCAGATCATGGTAATATTGAAGAAATGATTGATTTGAAAACCAAAGAAGTAGATACTGAGCATTCAACTAATTTAGTGCCATTTATTATTGTAAATAAAAATAAATATACTTTAGTTAAAAATGGAGCCTTGGCTAACATTGCGCCGACAATTTTAGATATTTTGCAAATTGAAAAACCAAAGTTAATGTCAGCCAAATCTTTAATAAAATAATTTTTTATGCGTCCAAAACCAGTTATTTTGATAGTTTTAGATGGCTTTGGCATTGCGCCACCGACAAGAGCCAATGCGATTGCTTTAGCAAAAACTCCAAATTTTGATAAATACATGAGTAACTATCCTGTCATGCCACTAGCATCCTCTGGGGAAGCGGTTGGTTTGTCTTGGGGTGAAATGGGTAACTCAGAAGTTGGTCATTTGTCTTTGGGATCTGGCACTATTTATTATCAAAATTTACCTAGAATTACCAAAGCAATTGCTGATGGGGATTTTTATCAAAATGAAGCATTTTTAAAAGTCTGCCAGTATGTCAAAAGCAAAAGTTCTAGTTTGCATATTTTGGGTTTAGTTTCCTCGGGTGGTGTCCATAGTTTCAATGAGCACTTATATGCTCTGGTAGAGCTAGCTAAACAGCAAAAAGTAGAGCGTTTGTATATTCATGCCTTTTTGGATGGCCGTGATACGGCTTATAATAGTGCTTTGAGTTATATTACAGCTTTGGATTCTAAATTAAAACAGATTGGTCTGGGGGCCATTGCCTCTTTGTCTGGGCGTTTTTATGCCATGGATAGGGACAATAACTGGGAGCGCACAGAAAAGGCCTATCGTGTGCTAGTTGATGGTCAAGCAGATAATAAATTTGAAGACCCAATAGAAGCTATCAATGCTTCTTATGCTAAGAGTATCTATGATGAAGAGCTGGTGCCTACTATTATCACTGATGACTTGGGTAAAGCCAAAGGTGTGATTAAAGATGAAGATGGAGTGATATTTTTTAATTTCCGTGCAGATAGAGCCAGACAATTAACCAAAGCTTTGGTGCTACCAGGTTTTGAAAAATTCCCTCGTACTTATTTGAAGAGCTTGCTCTTTGCTACCATGACAGAATATGAAACAGACTTGCCGGTGATCGTAGCTTTTCCTAAAGTAAATATGGATATGCCACTTGCTAGGGTGATTTCTGAGGCTGGCTTAAAGCAACTGCATATAGCGGAAACTGAAAAATATGCTCATGTCACTTATTTTTTTAATGGTGGCAATGAAAAAGTTTATCCCGGAGAAGAACGAATGCTTGTGCCTTCACCACATGTTGGCTCTTATGATGAAAAGCCAGCGATGTCGGCTCGCGAGCTAAGTAACAAAATAGTACAAAGTATCAAAGAATCAAATTATGATTTTATAGTAGCCAATTTTGCCAATCCTGATATGGTTGGCCATACCGGCAATTTGCCAGCGACGATTGAGGCAATTGAAATTGTTGATCGTTTGGTGGGAGAGATTGTGGATACGGTTTTGTCTTATGGAGGAGTAGCTTTGATCACGGCTGATCATGGCAATTGTGAAGAAATGTACAATTTGCAAAATGGTTTGATAAACAAAGAACATTCAAACAATCCTGTGCCCTTGTTTATCATCGGACAAGATTTTGCTGGCAAGAGCGTTTTGCCGGGTCTGGCAAACTCTGATTTGAGCCAGATTACTGCTATGGGAGTTTTGGCTGATGTGGCACCGACAATTTTAAAAATTATGGGACTTAAAAAACCACCGACCATGACCGGCAGTCCTTTAATTTAAATTTTATAAATTTAAGAATTTAAAATATTTGTATTAGTAGCAAAGTGCATAGTAAGCCGAAAATAACACCGCCAATGACTTCTGTAGTTTTGTGACCAAATTTTTCTCCTAAGATAGGAAATTTATATTCTTGTTCATCTGGTAGCTCTTTGACTAACTGATTAATCATTTGTCCGTGCTGACCGATGGCTAAGCGGAAACCAGAAGCATCTCTGATGGTGATAAGGGCTAGTATGACAGCCACCGCAAAGCTAGGGGCACTGATACCTTGGTCATAAGCCAAAACAGTGACTAGTGAGGTGACCATGGCTGAGTGGGAAGATGGCATGCCACCGTACTGGTTAAATCTTTTGAGGCGATTCCAATCCCAAGTTTTGGATCTAGTAAAGACTACTTTGAGTGCTTGAGCGATAACCATCACCAAAAAAGGGATGAGCCATAATTGATAATCTATAAGCATAGGATTTTCTTTAATATTAATTTAGCTTTATTATAACAAAAATTAAGCAAATATCACAATGTCTATTT
>JAGORJ010000007.1:0-3006 GCA_018062885.1 Patescibacteria group bacterium
GCTGGTGCAAACCCTATTTTGATTTCTGTGATTGGTAGCATAGCTATTTTATTTTTCGCTATTTATCTGACTCAAGGTTTTGGACGCAAGTCGCATTTGGCAAATTTGGCTCTTATTATTTCTTTGGTGTTTACGGCTGTGATGTCTTTTGTTTTTACCAATCTTGCGCAACTTAGTGGCTACTTGGGTGAGGAGACGATTTTTTTACTAGAGTCCAGTCAAGGCAATATCAATCTGCAGGGTTTGTTGTTAGCTGGCATTATGCTCGGTACTTTGGGTGTTTTGGACGATGTGATTATCAGTCAGATTTCGACAGTGGAGCAGATAAAACTTGCTAATCCAAATTTGAGCAAAAAACAAGTTTATAAAATGAGCTTGAAAGTTGGCGTGGATCACATCACTTCCATGATCAACACTTTATTTTTTGCTTATGCTGGCGTGGCTTTGCCAATGCTGATTCTGTTTAGTCAAAGTGATGTTTTGGGCCTAAACTTGACTCAAGTGATCAACAACGAGATGATTGCTACCGAAATCATCCGCACTTTATTGGGTAGCATTGGTTTGGTTTTCTCTATTCCGATAGCCAATTTTTTGGCCAGTTATTTTTTAACACTAGACACCAAAAAATAGTTTAACTATACTTAATTAGTTAAATATAAAAAATATGAAAAAATCAAAAGTTATTAGTTTATTTTTAGTTTTATTTTTATTGCCAGTTAGTTTTTTTATAGGTGATAAAGCGCGGGCAGATACTTATCCAGCAGGATCATTGATTGCCTTAGCTGGTGTTAATGAGGCAGCTGTTTATTATCTTGGCGATGATGGTAAAAAATATATTTTTCCAGACAGCAAGACGTATTTTACTTGGTATTCAGATTTTTCTAGTGTACAAAAAGTTAGTCATGAAGTATTAGATTTGTATCCTGATGGTGGTTTAGTGCCATTTCGTGGAGGATCTAAACTCATTACGCATCAAAATACTAACAAGGTTTATGCTGTGGAGCCTGGTGGTTTATTGAGATGGATAAAAGATGCAGAAACAGCTAGAAACTTATATGGTGATAATTGGGGTCAATTGGTTTCAGATGTCTCACCGGGATTTTTCTCTACTAGTTATACCATCGGTTTAAAATTAAAAGACAGATTACCAACGGGTACGATCATTAAACAAAGGGGCGCTAATACTTATTATTATATTGAGGGTAGTGCTAGAAGAAGAATATCGACTGATATGTTCGCGGTTAATAATATTAATACGCAATATGCTGTAGAATTAGATAGTTTAGAAATTTATTCAGAAGAGTTTCCTGTTATCACCAAGGAAAACCAGTTAACTGAAGCACACTATCGTTATAAGTATCACTATGATCAATTAGTCATAGAAGACAATGAAGACGTTTTGGTTGTGCCAGATGAAAATAATACGGTTTCCGATGATGGTAATTTGGCCACTAGTCTTGTTACTAAAAATCAATTTGGCAATGTCAGGAATTTAGCCACTGATAATGACTATCTTTATATAGTTGGTAAAGCTGGTAATAAATCGGGTACTGATCGCACTCTTGAGTATGAGGGCGCTCTTCTTATGAAATTAAATAAAGGAGATTTAAGTACAGTGAGCAGTAAGGCTCTAGATGGTGCTTTTGGTGATGAGTTTACTAAGATTATTATAGACGATACTTATATTTATGCAGTTGGAAGAGCAGGAATTTATTCTCCAGCTTTAGTAGCTAAATTTAATAAAAGTGATCTTAGTTTAGTTGATAGTAAAATTTATGATTTACCTAGAGGTGTTGGTTTTGCAGACATGTTCATTTCTGGTGATTATATTTATGCAGCTGGGGGGTATTTCAATAATCAAACGGATGCATTTGTTTTAAAAATAAATAAAAATACCCTAAATATTGAAAAAGCGATATCTTGTGGCAAGGCTCAAGACGAAAAAATTATGGCCATCACGGGTGATAATAATTATATTTATTTATTAGGTGATAAGGGGATAGGTAGATTTTTACTTAAATTAAATCAGTCAGATCTTTCTGTGGTAACTAGTAAAGAGTTTTTTAACCCAGGTCAAGGTATATACGAAATGGATATTATAAGTAATGACAATTTTTTGTACGTCATTGATGGTGCGTCTGTTTTCCCTCTCCAAACCGGATTAATAATGAAATTTGATAAAAGTGATTTATCTTTATTAGCCAACAAAGCTTATAGTAGTACAGATAATGTGAGTTTTTTTGGTATAAATCTGTATAATGATGATTTGTATGTTTCTGGACAAGTTTCTCCGGCAGGCAATAATAATGACGATGCGATCTTATTGAAACTTAATTCTGATAGCTTAGCACCTTCTTTATCTAAGAGATATTCTATAGCTGAAAATGTCTGGATGGATGAATTGTTATTCGATGGTGCGCTTTATTCTCTGGGTAATATGGCTTTTGATGGTATAATATTAAAGTTACAGGATTTAAATGCTGGCTCTCATAATAGCACTCCCACAGGACATGTGCTATCGGATATATCTTTCCAGATTAGCGATGTGGGGCCTGATTATATTCAAGAGGCAGAGTTAGTTTTTAATAATATTACCGTTACAGAGCTTGTGGATTATCCTATGGAATTAGTAGGTGTAAATTTAAGCAAGGATAAATTTATTATTAATTAAAGGTAAAATTTCATTTTTAAGTAGTTTTTAGGAGGCCACTTTGTCAAAAGGTGGCTTTTTGATTATAATAGCCTTATGTTAAACGTTTAGCCTTTATTTTTTGCTAGTTAAAAAATAGTTTAAAAGTATAGTTTATATCTATGATAAAAAAATTTAGTAATTTGAAGGTATTTTCTTGGTTATTTTTGGGAGGAATTTTATTATTTGGCTGGCTTATGAAGTTTGGCTATTTTTTTTCTGATGATTTCACTTGGTTGTGGCACGCCCAAAAAATGCATAGTTTACAGGATATTTTGACTTTCAAAATGGCCAGTTATTATTCGCCGGTGATGAAT
>JAGORJ010000007.1:3106-35459 GCA_018062885.1 Patescibacteria group bacterium
CTGGCTTATGAAGTTTGGCTATTTTTTTTCTGATGATTTCACTTGGTTGTGGCACGCCCAAAAAATGCATAGTTTACAGGATATTTTGACTTTCAAAATGGCCAGTTATTATTCGCCGGTGATGAATGCTTTTTATTATGTACATTATCATTTATTTTATTATCAAACAGCTTATTATTATCTAAGCACTATCATTGTTCATGTGCTTATTAGTTTTATTATCTTTTTGATTATAGGTAAGATTAGTTCCCAAAAAAAACTGGCAATTTTGGGAGCGATATTTTTTTTGATAGCTGGATCTGCTCATGAGCCTGTTATGTGGTTGGCGGCCAACATCCATGTCTTTGCTACACTTTTTGTGGTGTTGGCGGTATATTTTTATATATTGTTTTTAGATAATCATAAGTTACAATATGCTGGTTTAACTTTGATAGCTTTTGTTTTGGCCCTATGCAGCAAAGAGATTGCCTTTGTTTCTTTTCCTTTGATTGTTTTGACTGGTCTTTATTTTGGACTTAAAAATAAAAAATTAGATAAAACTTTTGTGCACAAAGTTTTATTGGCCTTATTAGCAGCGGGGACTATTGTTTATGCTTTATTTGAATATCAATGGCAACGCCATAGCACAGCGCTTAGTAGTGGTTATTGGCAATTAGATTTGAGCCAATTTTTACGTTGGCCAGTTATCATCGTAGATACCTTGTTACCCTTTTCTAAACTAGTTGATTTTCAAAGTCGTTACTTTTTTTATTTAGCCAGTGTTTTATTGCTAGCTATTTTATTTTATTATCTCAGAAAATCCAAGCTTTTTTATTTTGGTTTATTGTGGATTATGCTGGCTTCTTTGCCAACTATTTTTGCCGTAGATAAATTATGGATGCCATTTGCTTCTCGCTACACTTATTTGCCAAAAATAGGAGCGGTTTTGTTGCTCGTTGCTTTGTTACACAAGTTGTTTGCTACTTGGAAGCCAAAATATGTGTATTCCTTGGTGGGGCTTGTGTTTGCTTGTAATGTAGCGTATTTTGTTTATGTAGCCCGATCTGAATATCCAGCGGTTTATCAGACTGGCTTGAGTTTGACAGAGGTGGTAGAAGAAATTGGTCAATTGCAGGCAACGCAGGTATTTATGGTTTATCCTTTTCCTTTCAAAGAGAATCACGCTCATGTTGTCGGAGTGTTTTCCACCTTGATTAATTTACCTGAAGATAAGATTATTCTCATTGACCCTAAAGAATTAGAAAGCGTGGAGAGCGAGGCGAATTCTGTGAGAGTGTATTGGGATGCTAAAAAAGAATCTTATTTTATAAAGTAGCTTTATTTCATTGAAATACACATATGTTGAGTTTAACGACGATTGCAATTTTAGCCTGGGCAAAGATTTTTGGTTTTGCCTTTATTTTTTTCGGCTTGTATTTTATTTGGCGTAAGAAATCAGTTACTTATTGGCTGTATTTGACAGCGGCAGTAGTAATTTTGTTTTATTGGGTTTTAGCTAAAGATTTACAGACCATGTTTTGGGGCAATGTCGGTGACGAGATGTTTATTTTGGCTTATTTGTCCAAAGTTTTATTAGGCAATTTTGGTCATGATTTTTATTATGATTGGTTACCACAATTTTATCCACCCCTTTATTTTTGGTTGACTGGCATTTTAGCCAAACCAATAGCCGTTAATGCTATTGGGGCTGCCAAAATTGGAATACTTGGTACTTTATTTATTTGGCTAGTCGGCGCTTTTTATTATCAAAAATTTTGGTGGGAAAAAATTTATCGTTATAAGTTTAAATTTGATTCTATTTTGGAAAAAGCTTGGTTTTGGTATTTATATCCAGTTATTTATTTTGTGAGTTTAGATTTTGATGCCATTATTTTGAAACCATATGAAGCAGTTTCTGCTTTGTTTGGTATTTTGTTGTTAGTATTTTTTGCTCGAGCAATTTGGCAAGCAAATTGGCCAAAAAAATATTATCTCTTTTTTGGTATTAGCGCTGGTTTAGTATTTTTGACTTTTTATTTTTGGTTTGTCATTTTTATACCAGTAGCTTTAGCTCTGATTTATTTTAGTAAAAATAAAAAAGATAATTTTAAGCGTTTAGCTATTATAAGTAGTATAGCTTTAGCACCAGCCTTGTTGTTTGTTGGGCCATTGCTGTGGTCCTATCTGAAATATGGTTTGGACACGGCTCAGGCCACCCATTTTGTCGCTGGTGATTTCTTTAGTTTCTTAGCCTGGCAGAATTTTTCTCTCAAAGCCTTGCTTAGTCTCTTGGGTCTGACTGGCATTTTTCTTTTTTACAAAAAGAGTGCTATTAAAAGTGCAGCTTTAGTATTAATTTTTAGTTTTGCTTATCAAATAATAAATTTCATTTTATTTATCAGCGGTTTTAAGCCAATACAAGCTTCAAAACCATTTTATTTTTTAGCAACAGCAGCTTTAAGTTTATCAGCTAGCTATCTTTTGATTTATGTTTACCAAAAATATTTAAGCAAAGTGAGTAAAAGATATTTAATGACAATTTTAAGTGTCAGTTTTATTTTATTAAGTGGCTTGTTACCTCATTTTAGTTTTATTGATCAGCCAGAAATTTTGCAGCAAATTGAAAAAGATCTAAGGCCAGCAAACGAAGCTGTTTTATCTCAGGATTTAAAAAATGTTGTAGCAGATTATCAAAGTCGCACTTGGCTTTCTACTGGGCCAGCAGCTCTCAATGCCTATATTCCGATGTCTTATTATCTAGCTAACGCTGTACATTTTAGTCACCACTCAGCTTTATTTACTAGGCGTTGGCAAGAGCTGGAAGATTTGACTCAGGCCTCTTCAAGTTTTGAATTTATGAAACTCATAGACCAGGGTGAGCCTAGAAAAATTGATAGTTTGTTATTTTACAATGATACTAGCAATGCAGAGCACTATGTTTTTGATTTTTGGGTGGATAATTATCCTAATGGCGGCAGAAATCAGAAGATTTATTTAGCCAAAGATTTGATCAGCGAAGAGGATTGGAATTTGGTGTACAATAAAAATAATTGGTTAATTTTTTTAAGAAAATAATTTTTATATATGCAGTTTATTTTTAAATATCTCAAAGAGTATAAAAAAACTTTAGCGCTAGTGCTGGTTTTGGCAAGTATTAATCAGATTTTTTCTTTACTTGATCCACAGATTTTTCGTTTGTTGATAGATAACTATGCTACCAAGATAGATGTCTTACCAAAAAATGAATTTTTTAGCGGAGTAGCTTGGTTACTTTTAGGCTTTGTCGGGGTAGCACTGATTTCGCGTCTTGCTAAAAACTTTCAAGACTATTATGTCAATGTGATTACCCATCGTTTGGGCACCAAGCTCTATGCGCAGAGTTTACAGCACGCCTTGTCTTTGCCTTATCAAGTTTTTGAAGATCAAAGTTCAGGCGAGGTCTTGCGTAAAATGCAAAAAGCTAGAGAAGATATTCAAAGACTGATTACTAGTTTGATTAATATCGCTTTTGTCTATTTATTAGGCATTACTTTTGTATTAGTTTATGCCTTTTTGTCGTCCTGGGTGATTGGACTGACTTTGTTTGCTATTATTCCTACTTTAGGTATTACAATTTTTTTGATCAGCCGTCGTATCGGTGCAGTACAGAAAAAAGTAGTGGCCGAACAAGCAGCTTTAGCGGGTTATACAACCGAGACTTTGCGCAATGTTGAGTTAGTCAAAAGCTTAGGTTTAGAAGATCAAGAAATTGCTAGACTAAATAAAGCCAATGACAGTATTTTGAACTTAGAATTAGAGCGAGTAAAGTTAGTCAGGACTTTGAGTTTCATCCAAGGTACTTTGCTGAATTTTTTGCGGGCTGTGATCATGCTGGTGATGTTGATTTTGATGTTTAAGCAGATTTTGAGCGTCGGTCAATTTTTTACTTTATTATTTTATTCTTTCTTTTTGTTTAATCCACTAGCTGAGCTATCTAATATCGCTGAACAGTATCAGCAAGCCAAAGCTAGTGACGAAGCCTTACAGGGCATCTTAAAAATGACTCCAGAAGCTAAGCCCGAACACCCGGTCACTGTGAATAAAATAAGTTCCATTGATTTTAAAGACGTTTTTTTTGCTTATACTCAAGATGAGTCCAAAGGCTTGCAAGCTATCAATATGAAAATCAAAGCCGGAGAGACTGTGGCTTTTGTCGGGCCTAGTGGTTCTGGCAAAACTACTTTACTGAAACTTTTGGTCAGACTTTATCTGCCACAGCAAGGTGAAATTTTGCTTAATGACAGTGTAAATTTACAAGCCGTTGATCAGCATAAATTTCGCCGACGCATTGGACTAGTGTCTCAGGAGACACAGCTATTTTCTGGTACTATCAAAGAAAATTTATTGTTTGTGCGTCCAGAAGCAAGTGATGCTGAGTGTCTAGCGGCTTTAAAATCTGCCGCGGTTTTGAATATTGCCGAAAGAGGAGAACTTGGTTTAGCTACTCGTATTGGTGAAGGTGGCATGAAGCTCTCTGGTGGTGAAAGACAGCGTCTAGCGATTGCCAGAGCTTTATTGAGAGAGCCTGATATTTTGATTTTTGATGAAGCGACTTCGTCGCTAGACTCTTTGACAGAAAAAGAAATCACTGAGACTATCAAGCGCATCGAAAAAGAACATCCAGAAATGATTCAGATCATTGTGGCTCATCGCTTGTCTACTATTGCCCATGTCCAGCGTATTTATGTCTTGGCTAAGGGTGAGATCATTGAGACTGGTCAGCATCAAGATTTGATCAAAGGTGATGGCTTGTATGCCGCTTTGTGGCGTCAGCAGTCAGCTACCGGCGAAGATAAGATATAAGTATATGAATTTTTTTAAAAATTATCCTCAGGTTTTAGATTGTTATTCTACCAAGCAAGCTGGTGATATGAACTGGCGAGCGGAAAATGTAGAAGCCTTAAAGCGCAGGGGAAAATTTTTGCAGACACAGCAAGTTGCTTTGGAAAACTTAGTTACAGCTGGCTTAGTGCATGGAGACAAGATAACGATTGTATCTGCCAAAGATGCAGGCAAGATAATGCCTGAGACAGACGCTTTGATCACCAGAGATAAAAATGTTTTTTTGAGTGTGACTTTTGCGGATTGTTTGCCGATATTTTATTTTGCGCCATCTCATAACATCGTCGGCCTAGCACATGCTGGCTGGCGGGGAGCGGCCAAAAATTTAAGTTCTAAAATGCTGCAAGTTTTGAGCCAAGAGTTTCAGGTAAAGGCTCCGGACATTCTAGTTGCTATTGGTCCGCATATTTGTCAGCGACATTATCAGGTTGGCGCTGAAGTAGTGCAGGCATTTGGCGAGTATTCTGAAGCTTTAGATAATAGTTATTTAGATTTAGAGCAAGTAGTCAAAACACAGCTTTTAGAGGCTGGTTTGCCGGAGGTTAATATTAGTACTAGCAATTTATGTACTTTTGAAAGAGATGATTTATTTTTTTCTTATCGTCGTGATAAGTCACAAGATTTACAGATTATGTTAGCAGTGATTGGCTTGAGATAGTGTTTAAATTTTTTAATGTGCTATAATTTATTTGTTATTATTAATTAATTTTATGTTATTAAGTATTATTTTAGCGACAGTCTTGGTCAGTTTGATTTCTTTAGTCGGCATATTACTGATTTTTAATCGGCCAATCAAAGAAAGATTTTTGCGTATTTTGATCAGTGTTTCGGCTGGTAGTTTATTGAGTGTAGTTTTTTTGGATTTATTGCCAGAAGCGATTGAGGCAGAGATGTATGAGCCACATTTGATTTTTGGCGTAGTGCTGGCTAGCATTATCTTTTTCTTTTTGTTTGAAAAAGTTTTGCATTGGCATCATTGTCGCTGTGAATATCATCATGAAGAGGCTAATCCCAAAAAACATTTGGCCTATATCAATCTGATAGGTGACGTAGTGCACAATGTTGTTGATGGTTTTTTGATTGCTGCTTCTTTTATGCTTGATTTTCAAACTGGTCTGATAGTGACCGCGGCTGTTATCTTGCATGAAATTCCTCAAGAAATTTCTGATTTCGGTGTTTTGCTTTATTCTGGTATGTCAAAAAGCAAGGCTTTATTGGCTAATTTGTTAGTAGCTTTAAGCGCGGTAATCGGCGCTGTTGTCTTTTATTTTTTTGGACAAAGTTTTACTCAAGCTATTCCACTGATGGTGGCTTTTGCGGCAGGTAATTTTATTTATCTGTCGATGTCTGACTTGATCCCAGAATTACATCATGAAAAAAATCCCAAAGTTATTTTGAAAAATTCTCTCTGGCTATTATTTGGTGTCTTAATAGTTTATTTTTTAGTCAGTGTTTTGCCTCACGCGCATTAAAGTGGTTGAAAATAGTTTTTAAAAAATCGCTAATTAGGCGATTTTTTGTTATAATAAAATCAGATTATTAAATATCCGGCATGCGCCGGAGCAAACAAAAAATATGAAACTAAAAAAATTGCCTTTGCCGCTCATTTCTTTTTTACAAGCATTTTTATTAAGCATCTATGTTTTGCTGGTTGGTTATTTTATGCAACACATAGATGAAGTGACTTTTGGACCAAATTTCATCGGCATTGCTATGATGCTGTGTTTGTTGGTTTTGTCAGCCTCTATATCTGGTTTTTTGATTTTTGGCTATCCAGTTTATTTATTACTAGACAAAGAAATTAAAAAAGCTTTATGGTCTGTGGCCTATACTTTTTTATTTTTAATTTTGATAATTATTTTATTTTTAATCATTGCTTTATAATATGTCACATGTTCAAAATTGGCCAAGATTATTAATGAGTTTGGTGATCGGGCAGAGTGCTGGCTTGATCGGCTCATTTTTTACTATGCCGCAAATCTATAGCTGGTATAGCACTTTAGTGAAGCCAAGCTTTAATCCACCAAATTGGGTCTTTGGACCAGTTTGGACCCTGCTCTATGTTTTGATGGGTATCAGTTTGTATCTGGTGTGGCAGTCTACGGCTAATAAAAAAAAGAAAGACAAGGCAGTTGCTATTTTTAGTGCGCAATTGATTTTGAATATTTTCTGGTCTATTATTTTCTTTGCTCTACATAGTCCTGGCTTTGCTTTTTTGGAGATTATTATTTTATGGATTAGTATTGCTTGGACGGCTATATTATTTTATAAGATCAATAAAACAGCGGCTTATCTTTTGTTACCATATATTGCCTGGGTATCTTTTGCCAGTGTTTTAAACTTTGCGATTTGGTATTTGAATTAGTCAGAGGACTTGGGATATTTGCCTTTATTTATAAATATGTTATTATACCTACACCTGGGGTGTAGGTATTTAATTTATAAGTAAATTTTTATGAACAACGAAAACAAAAGTTTAAGTGCTTTAAAAAAAGCTCACAGTTTACTGGCTAAGATTATCCAGATGAAAGAGGATGGTAAATATTGCGTAGATATTATGCAGCAAAATCTAGCAGTTATCGGTCTACTGAAGTCAGCTAATCAGCAATTGTTAGCTGATCATTTGAATAGTTGTTTTAAGGCAGTCTTAAATTCTAGTAATACGACTAAGCAAAAGCAAATGATTGAAGAGATTTTGCAACTCAATAAATTATCTTTAAAATAAGATGGCAGAGCATAAAAAAACCAAAATTTATTTAGCCGGTTTGACTTGCGTGGCTTGTGAAAACATCATCAAAGAAGAAACAGAAAATATTAGTGGTGTTGTTAGCGTTGAGGCTTCCGCCAAAACACAAAGCGCAGAAGTAACTCATGAGCATGAGCTAGCTTGGTCAGAGCTGAAACAAGTTATTGAAAATTTGGGTTATCAAGCAGCCCTCAGGCCAGAGGATTTAGTAAAAACTCAGGCTAAAAAAGCGAGTCTTGAACAATGGCTTTATGCTTTTTTAATTATTTTAGGTTTATATTTAGTTTATATTTATTTGCGCTGGATTGGTTTATTAGATTGGCTAGATTTTCAGCCAAAAGATATAAATTTTGGTGCTGCTTTGATGATCGGTATCGTAGCCTCTTTATCTACTTGCTTGGCAGTGGTCGGTGGAGTAGTTATTTCTTTTGCGGCTAAATATCAGAGTCGTGGTAATGCTTGGCAGCGTAATATTGAGCCACATTTATTATTTCACCTTGGTCGTTTAGTTTCATTTTTTGTCTTAGGTGGGCTTTTGGGTTGGCTGGGTAGCAAAATCAATTTATCAACCTCATTTTTTTCTTGGTTTACTATTCTGGTGTCGCTAGTTTTACTTTGGCTAGCTTTAAATATTTTAGGCTTATTACCAAGCTTGAGTAAATTTGGTTTGAGTATGCCAAAAAGTAGTTTTAAAATTTGGCAAAAGTTAAAAAATTCTGAACATAAAGCGGCGCCATTATTGTTAGGAGCTTTTACTTTTTTCTTGCCCTGTGGTTTTACGGCTAGCATGCAGCTTTTTGCTATCAGCTCTGGTAGTTTTTGGTTAGGGGCGATGACTTTGTTTTTATTTGCTTTAGGTACAGCCCCGGTTTTATTTTTAGTCGGCTCTACCACTTCTCGTTTTCAGCATTTAAAGAGCGTGGTTTTTGAAAAGGCTATTGGCTTGTTGATTTTATTTTTTGCTCTTTATACTTTAAGCGCCGGTTTAAATCAGTATGGTTTGAATTTGCCAGCTTTTAAGAATACTGATAATAATGTTAAACCAAATAATATTGTTTTAACTGATGGTGTACAGATAGTCAAAATGACAGAAGATAATTATGGTTATTCACCAAATAAATTTAGCATCAAAAAAGATATTCCCGTCAAATGGATTATTGATGCTCAAGCGCCTTATTCTTGTGCTGCTAGTTTGATAGTACCAAAATTAAATATCAGGAAAAATTTAGTTTTAGGAGAAAATGTGATTGAATTTACGCCCAAAGAAACGGGTAAGATTAGCTTTTCTTGTAGTATGGGTATGTATAATGGGGTTTTTATTGTTGAATAAATTAAGATAAATTATATGCAAGAAGTAAATTTAAAAATATCAGGCATGCATTGTGCAAGTTGCGCGCATACTATTGAAAAAAAGCTGGCTAAGATCAGTGGCGTGCAAAAAATAGCCGTAAATTATGGCACTGAAAAAGCTAAGATTATTTTTGATCCCGACAAAACTGGTTTAGAATTTTTAACTACTCAAATCAAGCCTTTGGGCTATGATTTTATTTTGGATAAACAAACTGATAGTCAAGTAAGTGATAAGCAAGTAGAAATATTGTCGATGAGAAGACAAGTTTTGACCGCTTTGCCTTTGGCTATTTTTAGTATTCTTGTCATGACTTGGGATATTTTGGCAGAGTGGCAAAAAGTGCCAATGATGTCTGAATTCTTCTTTGATTTTTTTCATCATTTGATACCTATTTTTGCTACTTATATTTTATTTAGCATTGGCAAGCCATATTTATTAGGCCTGTATCGTTTCTTGCGTTTTGGTAAAGCTAATATGGATACTTTGATTGGCTTAGGCACAGTGGCTGCTTTTTTATATAGTTTTATAGTGAGCGCTTTTGAGGCATCTCTAGCTCCATACTTAAACGTCAATCAAACTTATTATGATGTCACTATTGTGGTCATTACTTTTATTGCGCTAGGAAAATATCTAGAGGCTAAGTCAAAATTAAAGACTGGCGATGCGATTGAAAAATTATTAAATTTACAAGCCAAAATTGCTTTAGTAATTCGAGATGGAAAAGAAATAGAAATTGCTATCGATCAAGTGGTGCGTGGTGAAATCATTATTATCAAACCGGGAGCTAAAATACCAGTGGACGGTGTGATCCAAGACGGTTCTTCTTATGTGGATGAGTCCATGGTCACTGGTGAGCCGATGCCGGTCAAAAAATCTAGTGGAGATTCGGTGCTAGCAGGTACGATAAATACCAGTGGGCATTTTAGTTTTCAGGCTAGCAAAGTCGGTGCAGCCACTATGCTTGGACAAATAATCAAAATGGTAGAAGAGGCCCAGGGTAGTAAGGCGCCGATTCAGGCTTTGACTGATAAAATATCAGCTGTCTTTGTGCCGATTGTTTTAGTGCTTGCTTTTGTGACACTTGGCATCTGGTTGTCAGTTGGTGTGAATTATTTTGGTTTTGCCCAAAGCTTATCTTACGGCTTAGTTTCTTTTGTTAGTATTTTGGTAATTGCCTGCCCTTGTGCTTTGGGTCTTGCGACTCCAACTGCGATTATCGTCGGTGTGGGTAAAGGTGCACAAGCGGGTATCTTGGTCAAAGATGCGGCAACTTTAGAAAAATTGCATCAAGTCAATACCGTTGTCCTTGATAAGACAGGGACACTGACGCGCGGTAAGCCAGAGCTAGTAGATGTGAAAAATTTTTGCACTCAAAGTGATGATGACTTGTTGGCTATTTTGGCTAGCTTAGAAAATAAATCAGAACATCCATTAGCACAGGCTATTTTCAATACTGCTAAAGCAAAAAAATTACAACTTCAAACTGTACAAAATTTTGAAGCCATCAAAGGCCAGGGCTTAAAAGGAGAGATTCAAAATCAAGAATATTTTGCTGGCAATCTAAAATTAATTCAAGATTTAAAATTAAATTTTGATAAACAATTTATCGAAGCAGAAACTTTACACGGCAAAACGCCGATAATTTTGGCAACTAAAGAAAAAGTTTTAGCTATTTTTATGGTAGCAGATAGCGTCAAGCCAGAAGCAGTAGAAGCTATCAAAGATTTGCATAAACTAAATATCAAAGTAGTGATGCTTACTGGGGACAATAAAAATACTGCGCAATTTATTGCCAAGCTTTTAAATATTGATGAAGTAGTGGCTGAGGTTTTACCACAAGACAAATTGGCTAAAATAAAAACTCTGCAAGCAGAGGGAAAAATTGTCGCTATGGCTGGTGATGGCGTCAATGATGCGCCGGCACTGGCTCAAGCTGATGTAGGTATTGCGATGGCGACTGGGACTGATGTGGCGATTGCTTCGGCGGGGATTACTTTGTTACATGGCGATATCTCTAAACTAGTCAAAGCTATTAGGCTGTCTAAGCTTACTATGCGTGGTATCAAGCAAAATTTATTTTGGGCTTTTATTTATAATATTATTGGCATTCCTTTGGCGAGCGGCATATTTTTTCCCTTTTTTGGCTGGCTTTTATCACCAGTCTTTGCGGGACTTGCGATGGCCTTATCTAGTGTATCGGTAGTGAGTAATTCTTTGAGATTAAAATTAAAAAAGTTATAAAATAAAAATACCCCAAGGGGTATTTTTTTATTGTTCGATAGCAAATCTAAATAAATCTTCAGCCGGATGATGTGGTAAGTGACCGATATTATTTATATAGTTTATTTTAATATAGCCATTTTTGTCTATTACTATTTTAGAAATAGAGGACTGATAGAGCTCGATAGATAGAAAACCAATCACGTCAGTGTTGAGGATGCTGGTAAGTATGGAGCGAATGACATTGCCGTGACAGAAAATCATCACATTTTTACCTTTATTGTTTTTCCACACGTCAGCTAAGATGCGACGATAACGAGCTTGTAAAATATTGAGGCGCTTGTCCATCTCTTTATAAGCCTTGACTCTTTTGACGCGAGATTTTTCCGACATATTAAAGTATTTGATCTTGTACCACTCAGTCCAATCAACTTCATTAAAGCGTTTGTCAATCAATGGTTCTATTTTGCGTTTTTTCAAAAAATTTTCAGCTGTTTGTTGGGCACGTAATAATTCACTGGTATAAACTACTTGAATTTCTTTGAGAGAAAATAATTTTTTGTTTAGCAGTTTTCTTTGTTTTAAGCCGATCTTATCTAGAGGCATATTGTGGTCGCCAACTAAGTGTTGTTGGGCATAATCTGGCTTGCAATGTCTGACCAAATAAATTTGGGTGTAAGGTCCGGAGATTTCCGGGCGAGACCTGCCATAAGCAGTTTGTTGCATGAGTTTTCCGTAGTCTATTGGAGTGGTTGTTTTTTGTTTTTTCATGATTTTAATTTTTTGTTTACTCCGGCGGATGCCGGATGATACAGCTATATTTTACATTTTTTCTCTTATTTTAGCAAACTATTTATAATATTTTTATAATATGATATTATATAGCTACTTTATAAAAGTTTAATTTTGATTAAGTAAAATCATATGCAACAAAAATTTTTGATTTTGGCCGTCGTCTTTGCTTTTATTTTGACAGCTTGTGGACAGGCTAAAGATTTGGGAAAACCTATGTTTAACCCAGAGACAGAAAATGGTGAAACCGTAGCTGAAGCTTTGGATGAAATAGGAGAGGAGCTTCCTCCAGAAGAAGATGGTAGGCTACTTGAGGCCGAAGCTTTTAATTGGATTTCTGCGGAAGAAGTAGCTAAACACAAGACAGCTAGTGATTGCTGGACTATTATTCATGGACAAGTTTTTGATATCACTAAGGCGATTGGCTCTCATCCTGGTGGGGAAGCTATTTTAGCTGGCTGTGGAATAGACGCTACCGAAATGTTTGACTCAAAACCGGTGACTGGTACGACGCATTCAGAAATGGCCCGACAAAATTTGGATAATTTTTATTTAGGTGATATTGCGCGATAGTATCATTTAAATAATTTTTTATATTTTAAAACAAGCTAAAACAGGCTTGTTTTAAAATTATGCGTTTTTTGTCTTGACAGATTTTTTGTTATTGTATAGGGTAGCTTTTGTGTCTGTTCATTTCTGCGGGTGTAGCTCAGTTTTGGTTCAGCAAGTTTCCCTAAGTTTTCTTTCGCGCTTTTGGGAAAGGCCAAGTGGTAGAGCGCCCTCATTCCGGGGGAGGTCACGGGTTCGGCTCCCGTCACCCGCTTACTCTCATTAGGAGAGTTTCTTTTTTTGAAGCACCGTTACGGCGGTGCTTCTTTTTTTGTTTAAAATTTTGACAACTTGTGTTTATTGAGCTAGATTGAAAGCAATAAAAAGATCATTGACAGTTGAATCACAAGCAGCAAAAGGAGGATTTGCTAATGTCAAAAGTTAAGACACTGTCAATCTCTATACCAGGCAGGGTTCGTAGAGTTGGCTCTGGTTGTCCACTTTGTAAAGGCAAATTGATTGCTCATCGTGGCGCCACAACATACTACCTGCTTTGTGATCAAAAGCCATGCCCTAGTGCGCATATGTTTCCCCTTTCAAAAGAAGAAGAGGGACGCGCTAAGAGAGCATGGCGCAGAGCACTTAGTGCATAAGAATTTCAGCTCACCCTTCCTTGCATACGCGAGGATCAGGTGAGCTTTTTTTCTTAGCTAAATTTTGTTATACTAAAGCTAGTTAAATTTTCTCTAAAATAAAAATGAAAAAAATAAATACCAAAAATTTCGTACATCATCAGGACTCTAAAATATCAACTAATATTCGTGAAGTCATTTTTGGCGCAGAAGATGGCATGGTTTCTACTTTAGGAGCCATCACTGGTATAGCAGCTGGAACTGCTAATAGCAAAATAGTTATCTTATCAGGCCTAGTTATTATCGCGGTAGAAAGTATCTCTATGGGCATTGGCTCATACTTGTCTAATAAGTCAGTCATTGACTTGAGTAAAAGAAAATTATACGAAGAGAAATTAGAGATAGAGCATTTTCCCCAAACCGAAAAAAAAGAATTATTAAATATTTATTTAAAAAACGGCTGGCCTAAAAAATTAGCTAGTCAAATGGTTTTGGCTGCTTCCAAAAATAAGAAATTGATGCTAGAGGAGATGGCTTATCGGGAGCTATTGTTACCACCCAAAATGCAGGACAATTCGATGACTGGTGCTTTGTTTATGTTTTCTTTTTATATCATCGGTGGCACTATACCTTTGTTAAGCTACGTTTTTTTGCACTTACCACAAGCTATTTATTTTTCTATTGGTAGCACTTTGTTTAGTTTATTTATTTTGGGAGTTTTTAGTACGCAGTTTACCAAGGTCATTTGGTGGAAAGCTGGCTTACAAATGTTTGTTTTGGCTTCAATTGCAGCTGCGGTTGGTTTCGTTGTTGGTAATGTAGTAGAAAAGATTTTTTAAATTTAGCTTATGATAAAAAGTTATAAAAATTCAGTTCAACAAAAAAAATTGCGTCAGGCAACAGAATTCTCTGATCACTCTTGGCTATCAGTGGTAGAGCCAACCAAAGAGGAGATCGCAAAACTAAGTAAAAGTTTAAATTTGGAAGAAGATATCTTAGCTGACAGTTTAGATAAATATGAATTACCTCGTATTGAGATAGAGGGAGAAAATATTTTGGTTATTTTGCGAGCGATCGTAGAAGAAAAAGCTTCTTATACCACTTATCCTTTGACGATTATTTTTCGGCCAAAATTATTAGTGACCATCAGTCCGGTTAAGAATATTGTCATTGATGATTTTCTGAATCAAAAAGTAAATTTTTTTACCAGCCAACATTCTAATTTGTTGATCAATGTTTGTTTGCGTGTGATTTATTATTATCAAAAATACATTGTAGTCTTGAATCGCAAAGTGCAAAAAGAAAAATCACAAATTCATGGCATTAGTAAAAAAGATGTCTATGATCTTGTGGAGATTGAAGAAAGTTTAAATAAAGTGATTGCTGCTTTGACCCCAACTATCAGTACTATCAAAAAATTATTGCAATACAATTATATTCATCTTTACAAAGAAGACAAAGATTTGATTGATGATGTGTCAGTTGATGGCGAGCAAGTTTTGGAGCTGGCGATCACCAATTTGAAAACTGTCAAAAATATTAGAGATGCTTATACCACTGTCATGTCGATTGAGTTAAATCAAACTATGAGACTTTTGACTTATATCACAGCTTTATTTACCATCCCGATGTTAATCTCTAGTATGTATGGCATGAATATCAAATTGCCCTTGGCTGAGTGGCCCCATGCTTTTTTAGTAGTTTCTGGCCTAGCTTTATCTTTAGTAGTCGTGGCAGTCATAATTTTTATCTCTTTTAAGAAAAAAATCTAGTTTTTTGGCTAATTTTAGTCAAAATACAATCAAAAACACATTATATAGCAAAATAATGTGTTTTTTAGCTTGCTTTTATTGACAAAGCAGGTTAATTTTAGTATGGTATCTAGTTATTTATGCTCTTTGTCAAACCAGTGTTTCTAGGTAAACATTGCTTAGAGGCATTTGCATATCGATTCGAAAGATTGAAAAACAAACGATCACAACATAAACACACGAGGTGTGAGATGAAGAACCTGCTTTTTTTGGGATTAGCATTGCTGTTTTGCAGCATGGCTTTTGCCCAAAGCGCGATCGACTCCACCTACTTTTGGGTGGACAGAGCCAACAGTCAGACGCCGAATGCGTCAAGCTTGTTTGCCGAGAAATTGGCAGACGACAACATGTTGGGCCTGTGGTATGCTGGGCAAAACGCTCCCTACTGGGCTGATGCTTATGCTACAATCTACAGCCCAGAAGGGGTGGCTTTGATCAGTGATCAGTTGTTACTGAATCACCCAGCCTTTTATGGCGAGGTAGTAGCTGATCAAGTCGGTGGTTTTGTTTTGGTGGAAACGGAGTTTAGCCTCACTGTGGTTAACACCACTACCATGCATTACCATCGTTTTCACCCAGACTATCAGGCCGGACAGTTTGTCCACGATTGGTCTCTCAGTGAAGGCCCTTTGGATAGTCTAGGGATTGATCCAGGCACTGGTTTTCAACCGGTACTGAATGGAGATCGTCTCTTGATCGTCAAACAAATCTCCGATGGCCATTTTGGTCAGCAGGCGCCGAGCTACTATGTGCAGGTGCTTGATCTGAGCACTGGTAATTTGTTGCGGGACGATCCCGTGACTTATTTCGGAGATAGCTTCTCCTCGGAGTTGGCAATGATTGCGTATGCTGATGGTTTTGTTTTGCAAAACTCTGCGCACACGGCTTTCTTGTCAGCTGATGGAGAGCTTGTCTGGGTGACTGAGAACGCCTTTCCTCATGCTCGACCTCGTTTGAGTATCAGAGGAGAGCAGCTCTATTCCATTGGCATCGTGGGTAACGATGCGCACTGGAATGATTACCTGCATCTCACGGTGACCGATCTTTATGAGGGTCAGCAGGTGAGAGCAGACACGCTCTATCACGGCGTGCATTGGTATGGTGTGCCTGTTTGGCAAGATGATGTTTTACTAGTAGCTACTGCTCACTTGCTTTTTGCTTTTAGCGAAGCAGGTGAAATCTTGGACACTTTGGCCATTGACGATGTGGTGCTCGCGGTGGATTTGCTCGACAACCATCTCTTGTGGTATCAGTCGAGTTTGACCGCCCAAAAAGCTCTGTGGTTTGAATTTGACGGCTCCTCCTTTGTGCGGAGCAATCAATTTTCTCTGCCGGGCTATATGGCGGCTAACGACGCAGCGCGGCCATACTCGCAGGCCAAGGTAACTATCTCTACTCAGGGAACGTACTCGGGCATGTCTTGTGATTATGTAAATAATCATTGGGTGACCACTGCTTGGGGTTTGCTTGTGGATCAAGTATCCATAAAGCAGCCAATTGACATGCCGCAAGAGTTCAACTTGCACTGCTACCCCAATCCGTTTAACACGCAAAGCAATTTTGATTTCACTGTGCCACAAGCTCAGCGTTTATCGATTGCTGTGTACAACATGTTGGGAGAGCGTGTCCAAAGCTTTCCATCACAACTTTACTCAGCTGGCCGGCATCAGCAGATGTTGGATTTTTCTGAGCAAAGCAGTGGTGTCTATATAGTCGTACTGGAGACTCATAACAGTCTCTTCTGTCGGAAATTGACCATGGTCAAATAGCGCAGAAAGGGAACGACGCATGACACGGAAAAATTGTTTGACCCTTTTGCTGCTGTGCCTGACGGCGCAGTGGGCAATAGCCATTCCGGGAACCCAGCTTTGGAATGGTCAGGAAATCCTGACTCAGACCAATGCCTGGGGAATGAGCATCTGTGATAGCGACGGGCGCCCGCTGGCGCCCGTCTGGGGGAGTAATAACGATTTTCAACACTGGCAGTTCGGCCCCAACGGTCCGGTGCCCTTTCACGAAGTTGAAGAATTTGTCTACCTGAATTTGTCGCCAGAAGGGGACTTCGTGCCTTCGGGTATGATTTTCCCTTCGGCGAATCCGCCGGCAACCGAAGGCTTGCTACGCCAGTTCGTTGATGCACAACGCCAAGCTTTTAACCTCAACAGCGGCGTTCCTCTGCCAATCGTGGAGGATGTGCGTGTCACGTTCGTTCCGCTGACGCTGTATTGCGAAATCGATGGCGTGGTCTACTTCGATGATGAGACTTTTTGGACTCACCCCGAAGCACCAGGTCAGCCGATTGATTTTGATCTGTGGTATGACTCTCGGTTTGCTCCGGAGATGCCCGCTGGTGCACAAACGCCCATGGGGCGAGAGATGGACTTTAGCCTCCCAGCTATTTGGGAGAACAATCAAGACGTGGTGGTCTCACGGATCCTGCCGGACACGGAGCGTTGCTCCTGGTACGGTGATCGCCCGGGTGTGATTCTGGATCCGGCTACCAATGCACCGTTCCGCTTCAACATGGCGGACATGATGATCGATGTGAGTAGATTGTTTACCATGCTTGAAGAAAGCGGTGTCAATCTGCAGAACATCAACCGTTACGATGCAGTGATCTATGAGCTCTCCGGGAATCATTTTCTGACCGATGTTAACTCCTCTCCAGCTGGAGGTTTTTCTTTCATCAACGCCTGGGTTCGTCCTGCGGAGCTGATGAATTTTGAGCCCGTGGATCAGACTGGACCGGCGTGGATCATGCGGGCGCTCTTGCATCTCCATGGTTACAAAGACACCTTCATCGACATGTCGGCTGATGACGGTGGTAGTGACTGTTGGGATCTGATGGGATTTGGCTACTGTGGCTATGCTCGCAATGCGCGCGTGTCGATGGCTTCACTTGAGCGTCACCTCTACGAACCAGCTCTGTGGAATCCAGTTGATCGACGCAAGGCAGGATGGCTGCAAAACGCTGTCTTGCTTGAAGAGGCTGGCACTTATGTCCTGGATGGCCAAAGCTTCTACTTGGAGGACCCAACCAGCGATGAAGAGCTGCATTTCTACTCCTGGTCGACGGCTCCGAGTAGCCAAATGAGGAATTTTCCGCTGAACGCAGAAAGCTTCGGTTCGGCTCTCGCTTTTGCCTCTCACAATGGCCAGCATGTCTGGTGGGAGGGGCTTGAAGCTGTGCCGGAAATCATTCGTTCGGAGAGTATATCTCTGGATGGAGACAATTTCTGGCCCTGGGATGAGACTCAGGCAGCCTTTCCCAGTGCCAATAACTCATCGTTGGCAATGAGTGAGTGGACAAGTACAGGAACACCGTTTTCCTGGCAAGTCAGCTTCAGTGTCAACGAGAACCTGCAAACCGTGTTGCACCTGGATAACGCTCCGGCTGACCAGGTAGCGCTTGTTGCTCAGGATGGTATGTGGCAGAGGGAGGTTCCCTTGGGCTACCAGGGTAACCTCCTGGCTCCGATGTACAATGTCGGACTGCCGGTGCAACAGGTACAGATGTTCGTGGGTGATGAGGAGGGCTGGGTAGACTTTGCTACTCAGCTGTCTGGCAACTGGTCACAGAACCAGACAGTGCCTTTCCTGATCCCCAGTCAACAATTGTCCCTACCCAGTCAGCAAGCCTATCTGGGGGAGCAATGGAATCTCGACTTGTTCGTGCAGCCCTTGCAGCCCACTGGAGCAGACTTACACCTGGAGGCCAATCCGATCATCGGAACCCCGATGAGCGACTTCGCTGTTTCTTGCAGCGAGAACTATCAGTCGGCCTCCAATGGTGAGTACCTGGCCATCAGTGATGCTGGTCAGGTGCGCGTTTACTACCGAAGCAGTCTGGTGAGTACCTGGAACATTTCGGATATCCAGGACATACTTCTCACGGATTTCTGTGGTAGCGAGACTCCTGAGCTGATTGTCTCGACGCACAATCAAATCCGCATCTGGCAACTCAACGGCATTGTAGTGCCGACGGACTTGTCCGGTTGGCCGGTGAGCGGTGAGAGTGTTCGTCGTCTCATGGTCATCGATGATCCCGAGCTTTCCGACGAAGGTCGCGTCTTGGCCTATGTTGACGAGCAGTACCTCTTACTGCGTCGACCTGATGGTGGCATAGTGCGGCCAAGTCGGACGAGCATTCACCTGCCCTCAACAATTTTGCCGGTCAGGCAAATGGCTTACATGGGAGGTGATGCCTTGGGTCCGCATTTTGCCGTCGCTGGTGGTGATCTCACTGACCCATTGCTCGTGACTCTCGATGCTGATGGTAATGAGGGCTTGCGGATCACCAGGGAGATTTTTGGTAACCACCCCATCGAAGTGAGGCAACTGCTTGTCGGAGATTTCCTGAACAACGGGTTTTACGACCTGTTGGCCATTATCGATGTTGGGGCTTTGGTGCCCGATGAGGGTACCTACCAAGCTCTGTTGATGGCCTCTTGGTCGGAAGCAGAGCAAGAGTGGGTCTACAACATCGACTATCTCCGTACCAGCTATACTGGCAATGGGCCAGAAGCAATGGTGCCTTTGGTTTCCAACTCTCCATCGGAAGCTACACGGGTGGCTTTCAATTTCTGGCGGACACATCTCAATGCTTCGCCGGATAGCTCGATGATTGTGGTCTGTGATTTTTCTCAGGAGAACTGGGAGTCCGAGATCGAAGTGATCATGGACGCTGAGCTCGCTCATCGCTACATGTTGGCGCATGACCTGGACGACGACGGTCGGACTGACATGGTGGCGCAAAAGAGAGGTCTTGGCCTTGAGGCTTGGCGAGGACTTGGAGCTACAAGCTTTGAGCCCTGGTCGGATGGAGCCCTGATTCACAAGAGTTCGTCCGATCTGTTTCCAGTGCCACTGATGATCAATGCTCAAGCTCACTTCGGTCAATGGGAAGACGGTGTCTTGCGCTTCAGCAATTCCCTGTCAACCAATGAACCTAGCTGGCCTGATCCGCTTGGCCCTGGACACACAGGACAAGTCAGACATCTTCACAACGCCAGCTTGCTTCCGCCGATCTTTGATCTGCGCATTGTGGCTGGTCGACCGGTGCTGACTTTCCAGGAGCATGCGCCCTGCAACAATTTGAAAATCTACCGTAGTTCGGAGGTCTACGGTAATTACGAGTTGATCGCCACTGTTCCCTGGAATGGCATGGGCGGTTTTCAGTGGCAGGACAACACACTGACTGGTCTGCCCAACGCCGCTTTCTACCAGGCAAGGGTGGAAATCACTTTCAACGGGCCGGACGGCAGTTCGATCCGTTGAAGACTTGAATCGATACGCACACAAGCAGGCCCGGTTTCTCTTAGGAGGAACCGGGTCTTTTTTATTTGCTTTTATTGACATAGTGGGCTATTTTTAGTATGGTATTTAGTTAAATCAGTCCTTTGTCAAAGTAATATTTTTAGGCAAGTCTTGCTTGAAAATAGTTGTATATCGATTTGAAATATATAAAAATAAAAAGCACAAGAGGTGATTGCCTTTTGTATGGAAAAACTCATCAATGGGGAGACGAATCATGTGCAACTTCATCGCACTATTGATCTTACTCTGTGGTCTGCTCTTGCCAGTTAAAGCTATGCAGATCAGTGTGTTGAGTGTTGTTTGGCGATCTGCTGGTTGTCAACCTCTGTCCATGCGTATACATTGGTGGCATGGTGATGGTGGTTCTGGTTGGTGTTGCCTCGGAGTTCAAAGTGGTCCAGCTGGTTTTCCGGAGTATCACAATTGGGTTTGGTGTCCGGAATTGACTGACGAGTTACCGCCGATGTATTCGGTCATTGATAGCGTCTGGGTCACTTTGGATATCCACGATACTTTTGGGCAGCCCATTGAACAGATCATTGCTTTGCAACCGACAGACATGTGGTTGCTCTATGATGGTTGTGCTCCAGGTTTGCCTTGGGAGATTCCCGAGAGTGCTTTTGACGGCTGTAACCCCATGGGTAACAGCACCGCCATTGTTGAGGATGATCTGCTCCAAGCTTTCGAGCTCAAGCAGAACTACCCCAACCCCTTCAACCCCAGCACCACGATCAAGTTCAGCTTGCAGTCGGCCAATCATATTAGCCTCAAGGTCTACGACCTGAAGGGTGAGCTGGTGGCCACGCTTGCCAACGAGCAGATGTCGGCCGGCGAACATCAGCTTGATTTTCATGCCGGCAACTTGAGCAGTGGCATTTACTTGTACACGCTGATCTTTGATGATCGGTCCGTGACGAAGAGAATGTTGTTGCTCAAGTAACGAGTCGATATGCACACAAACAGACCCGGTTTCTCGCAGAGAAACCGGGTTTTAACTTGTATAAAATTAAAATCAGACTAAATTTTTTATTAACGCACTAGCGTGCTAAAACATCAAAAATTTAGTCTGATTTTATTTAAGCTAAATCAAATCAACTACCAAAACACCTTCGCCACCTTGGGCAAATTTACCCAAAGATACTTTGGCTACATCAGGATGATTTTCTAAATATTTTTTTAATAAAGGCTTGATCACGGGACCGTTTTTTGAGTGTTTACCTTGACCTACTATGAAGCTTATTTTTTGTCCGCCAGCTGGCGGATTATTTTTTTGTGAATTTTGAATAAAATCAGCAGCTAAACTATAAATTTCTTGAGGAGTCAAAACACCTAAATTATGGAAATCAAATTCAGCCTGGATTTTATTTAAGTTTTCGTATTTATTAGCCATTAGAGTTTTTTATAATAATTCTCTGCTGCTAGTTTGTTTTGAAAATGCAGAGCATTTTGGATAGTATTTATATCGGCACCATCTTTTTTTAGATGATAAGCTAAAGTATGCCTCAATGTTTGGGGAGTGATGCGGAGGATGGGCTGAAACTGATGAGCGTATTTTTCCAAAATTCTTTCTACAGAGCGAATAGAGAGTTGCTGTTCATTGTTTAGGTTTTTTTGCGCTCGATCAAAGTTTAAAAACAAATAGCTAGAGTCGTCAGTTCTTTTGTTTAAATATTTTAGTAGGTTCATTTTACTTTGTTGGGGTAAAATGATTTTTTTGTTTTGCCAATTTAGAGCACTTTGTTTAGTTTGAAAGTCTTCTTTTTTTAAGCTTACAATTTCACTGACTTTTAGGCCACTAAAGTATAAGCATTCTAATAAAGCCTGGTCTCGTAAAGAGCTTAGATCGGTTTTTTTGCTGGCCATTAAAAAAAGTTTGTTTAGCTGATTTTTATCCAAGACTTCTATGGCTTGTTTTTCAGTGGTCAGCAAAGTAAATTGCCAGTTTATTTTTTGATAATGCAAATAGTCATTCAAAATCACTAAGCGTAGGTTGAGACTAGCGACACGATGATATTTACTAAATAATTCTGTTTGATATTTTTTGAGTTGCACAGCATTGAGCGTCCTATCATGAAAGTCAGTTAAAAATTTTGTCACATGCCACAGGTAAGTCTTGATGCTGGAGGGCTGTAGTTTTTTGCCGGTCAAATATTTTTGGTAAGCCAGCAAACTATCTTTTTCTTTTTGTGTCATATAATATATTTTAGCATATAATTTTGTCTAATAAAAATTAAGTATAGGCTGAAAGTCTGGGTTGACTTTTGTTTTGAAAAATGGTAGTATGTTTTTACTTATTATTAATTACCTTCAACTTGGTTTAAGCTGTATTTAGTCTAAAAACTAGCTTATTGACTCGGTTGCAGGCGAAAGAAACATTATGTTAGACAAAAGAAAAAAGTTAAAG
The DNA here is from genome assembly GCA_018062885.1 of Patescibacteria group bacterium. GTDB lineage: Bacteria > Patescibacteriota > Patescibacteriia > UBA1558 > GWA2-36-10 > CAIRBL01. The sequence goes on from JAGORJ010000007.1 coordinate 25,788, forward strand.
TTGGTAGAAAAGTTTCGTACCCACAAAAACGATACTGGCTCTACTGAAGTACAAGTCGCTATTTTGACAGAAGAAATCAAAGAGTTGACTTCACACTTAAAAACCCATAAGAAAGACTTTTCTTCTCGTCGTGGTTTACTTGCCAAAGTGGCTTTGCGTCACAAACTATTACGCTACCTAGAGCGTGAAGATGAAAAGCGTTTTATCAAGTTGTTGAAGGCCTTAAAACTTAAGATGCCAAAAAGACAACAAGTAAATATGGCTGAGTATTTGGAAAAAGAAGAACCAACAGAAGAAGAGGAAATAATCGAAGAATAAAAATTACAGTCCTGCAGCCTTTTTGGTTGCAGGACTGTTTAAATAAAAAAGAATTAAATAATTATTGGTAGCCAAGAATTTTTTGGACAACAAACGCTAGTTTATTAGTAAGCCATTTGGGCTTTACTAACAATCTGATGCTTGTTGTAACAAATTCTCTTGCTACTTAAAAGGAAATTGTTATATGTCTAGTCAAAAATTTAGCACCGAAATCGGTGGCCAAAAGCTAGAAGTAGAAATTGGCAAATTAGCCCAACAGGCTCACGGTTCTTGTACTGTCACTTATGGTGAGACAGTAGTTTTAGCTACCGCTGTTACTTCATCTTCACCCCGAGAAGGAATTGATTACTTTCCTTTGATGGTTGATTACGAAGAGAGATTGTATGCGGCCGGAAAAATCAAAGGCTCTCGTTTTATCAAGCGTGAAGGTAGAGCTACTGACGAAGCGGTTTTGACCTCTCGTCTGATTGATCGTTCTATCCGTCCTTTATTTAAAGAAAGTGAACGCAATGATGTCCAAGTAGTTATCACTGTTTTGTCTTATGATGGCATCAATGCCCCTGATTTTCCTAGTGTGATTGCAGCTTCAATTGCTTTGGGCATTTCACCTATTGTTTGGGATGGACCGCTAGCTGGTATTTCTATTGGGCATATTGGTGGTGAGTGGGTGATTAACCCTAGTGTAGAAGCCAAAGCCAAAAGTGATTTGGAATTGTTTGTGTCAGGCTCAGCCAAAGAAGTGATTATGATTGAGGCTGGCGCCAAACAAGTTCCAGAGAGCGTGATGTTTGAAGGTATTCAGTTTGCTAACAAGCATTTAGCCAGACTAGTTGAGTTTATTAACTCTGTTATCAAAGAAGTTGGCAAACAAAAGAACGTGGTGAAGCTAGATGAGGAGACAATGACGGCTCGCAATTTAGTCAAAAATAAAGTTTCAGAATTTTTAGCCACCAAAGATTTGAGCGCTTGCTTTGATGCTGACAAATCCAAAATGAAAGCCGCTATTGTAGCGATTGAAGAAGAATTAAACGATATCTTAAAAGCTGACAATGAAGTTTCCAAAGATATGCGCGCCATGGGCTTGGGCATGATTGACCAAGCTTTGGAGCTGGCTTTCAAAAATTTAGTTTTAGAAAAAAAACAACGTCCAGACGGCAGAAAGTTTGACGAAGTAAGACCATTGGCCGCTGAAGTGGCTTTGTTGAGTCGTACTCATGGTTCTGGTTTGTTTACTCGTGGTGAAACTCAAGTCTTGTCTATCGTCACTTTGGGTGCCCCAGGAGATGAACAGACTTTGGATGGCATGGAAGACTCCGGTACCAAAAAATATATGCATCACTATAACTTCCCTGGCTTTTCTGTCGGTGAAGTCAAACCTTTGCGTGGTCCAGGTAGACGAGAAATTGGACACGGTGCGCTGGCTGAAAAAGCTTTGGTGCCTGTTTTACCAGAAAATGAAATTTTTCCTTATACCATTCGCGTGGTGTCTGAAGTTTTGGGCTCAAACGGCTCATCTTCACAGGCTTCTATCTGCGGCTCTACTTTGTCTTTGATGGACGCTGGTGTGCCTATCATTGCTCCGGTGGCTGGTATTGCCATGGGTTTGGTCAGAGACGATCAAAATCCAGATAGATATCAGTTATTGACTGATATCCAAGGTATTGAAGATCACGCTGGTCATATGGACTTTAAAGTGGCTGGTACCAAAGATGGTATTACCGCTATTCAGCTAGATATTAAGCTTGGTGGTATTAGCTATAAAATCGTAGAGGAGACCTTAGCAGCTGCTCGTGTCGCTCGTTTGCATATTTTGGAAGTGATGGCTCAGGCAATTTCCGCTCCACGCACAGAGCTATCTCCTTATGCTCCTCGTATCACTACTTTACACATTGATCCAGATAAAATCAGAGATGTGATTGGTACTGGTGGAAAGATTATCAATGAGATTATCGACAAATGTAACGTCGCCATTGATATTGAACAAGACGGTACGGTGATGATTACTTCTCATGACGAAGAAGGTGCTGCCAAAGCGAAAGCTTGGGTAGAAAATATTGTCAGAGAAGTGATGGTGGGAGAAATTTATGAAGGTAAAGTCATTCAGATTGTGAAAGATAAAATTCGTGGCAGCGAGATCGGTGCTATCGTAGAACTTTTGCCTGGTAAGGATGGTATGGTGCACATTTCTGAGGTTGATCACACTCGTATCAACAAGGTAACTGACAAGATAAATGTTGGTGATGTCGTCAAAGTAAAAGTGGTGGAAATTGATAAAGAAAAAAATCGTACTTCTTTGTCCATCAAAGCCTTATTGCCTCGTCCGGCTTTTTCTGATACTCTAAAAACAGCTGATAACTTTTCAGACAAATCACCTCGAACAGATTCAAGAGATAAAAAACCATTTTTTAAAAAATTTAATAAATAGAATGTGGATTTTTTAAGAGCTATCAAATCACAAAGATTGTCTTCTGAGTTAAACTCAGATACTAAAGAAGAAAAAAGAAAATTTCAGCCACTTAAGTATTTAGTGGCTTTAATTTTGTTATTGATTGTGAGCAGTGTTTTGTTTTCTTTGAAACCCAGTGTACAAGCTTTTGCTTATCTGCCTGAGGACACTAGTTTTTATTGGCAGTGGGCAGATAAGTCTGCAATTTCCGGTAATTTTGATGATTTTCAGTTATTAGATTTTAGTCAGTCACAAGCCTCTTTAGCTACATTGCAGACTATTTTGCAAGAGACTTTTATGTTAAGCGAAGAGATTATTTGGTTTAAGCAAGCAAATTTAGAGACGGATAATTTTTTATTGAAGCTGACCGGTACCTTGACCAAAGACGAGCTAAAATTGTTAGCCGCCCAAAACCAAAACCTGCATTTTAAGCTACTAGCTAAAGATGTTTTATTGATCAGTCCAGATCAAAGCTTGGGTGAGCGTCTACAAATTAACGCGACTGACAAGTTTAGTCAGAGTTTGCATCACGAGGGGATCAATATTTATTTAGCGGCGAAAAATTTTGAAAATTTTGTCAAAGTGGGGAAAATTTTAACGCTCGATTTTAGCTTAGAGGCCGATGTTTTTGTCCACCTAGATAGCAACAAGTTTGATGTCTACCAAACACAGTCACAAGAGCAAGTTTCAGCTTGGCAAGGACTTGTTTTGCCAGACAAGGCGAAAACAATTTTGGCATTTGCTGAAAAAAAATTAGAAAATAAAGCACAGTGGAAAGCATTATTGTCAGCTGACATTTTCACTGCTTTGCCGGAGAGTATTTTATATAGACCGGAGCTTCAAGATCAGCAAATTTTATTTTGGGAAAACAGAGCGGGGGAGTATTTGCTGGTTAGCCGTCAAAATTTTACTGATGTCATGACTTTGTTTATAGACAATCTGCCTCTTGAGCCTGAATCCAGGCTTTTGCCTGATGGCACAAGTTACGAGGCCTTAGTTTTGGCTGACTTGGCTTGGCAAGAGCTGGCTTGGCCAGGACAAAAAGCTTGGCAAGTGGCTAATATGTTTGTTTTGGAGCAAGCGGGTTTTTATTATCTGAGCAATGCAGAGCAATTATTAAAATCTTTAGCTAATCAGACGCTTATTGCAGACTCGGCTGAGTGCTTACAGCCCTCAGAATCGCTGGCTGATTGGTTTTTCTTGGACAAGCAAGGCTTGATTAGCTTGAAGTTGGCAGATTTTATCCCTAAAGAGGCTGATTTATTTCAAAGTTTGACTTATAGTGATCAATTTAAGCATGGTTTACGTTTGTGTTGGTAAAATTTATTTGTTTGCAGTGAAATAAACATGCTGTGGATAAAATGTTGATAAGTTTTAATATAAGTTTACAAGTTTGTCAAAATATGTTTTTCCGCCAGCTGGCGGATTATTTTTTTTGCTAATATTAGTTAAGTTATAGCGTTGACCAAAGTGAAAATATATGCTATACTTATATTGTTAATAAGTAAGCGGCCCTTTGATAAAAATAAAGACTTGTTCGTTAAAGAAATTTAGTGAGCAGTTCTTTCCATTTTACTGTGTTTTCAATATCAGATAGGGCCCTGACCCTTATCACCCATAAAACAAAAATAAAAATATAAAACGGATCATCCTCGCCGCAACAAAGAATGGCGGAGATCGATACCAAAATATGGTAAAGTGGCTAATGCTTTGAGTCAGGAATAAGCGCTATGTTTTTGTAAACCAAAATCTTGCCAACATTCTAGTCTTCGAGACTGGAAACAAGTGGTTTATAGAGACAGTAGGCGCACACCCGCTAAAAAATATCAACATGATTTTAAGTAGCGCCAGTGTGCGCCTCTTTTGATTGCCAAAATTTCGCCCTATACATTGATTTTTTGAGCAAAATCTGCTAATATAGACTATATCTAAATTAAGCAATTTAAGAAGGGTAAATATATGAAATTAGATGCTACTTTTATTAAAGAGATGAAAACTGCTTTAGAACAGAGAAAAAGTGAGCTTTTGAAGGAATTAAATATTGATGCTGTCAAAGTAGCTGGGGACGACTATGATGCTAAATTTCCAGACTATGGCGAAAAAGAAGATGAAAATGCCGCTGAGGTAGTGGCCTTTGAAAAGAATCTATCGATGGAAAAAACCTTGGAAGTTTCCTTGTTTAATGTAAATAAAGCTCTAGAGAAAATAGAGGAAGGAAATTATGGTATTTGTGAAAAATGTGGTGCGCCCATCAACCCAAAACGTCTAGAAGCTTTTCCTTCGGCCTCAACTTGTATGGAATGTAAGAAAAAATCTCTCTAATGTTATTCTATTGGTTAACAATTTTTTCTTTCTTTATTGTTGATCGTTTGCCTAAAGTTTATATTTTACAAAAATCGTCCCTAGTCTCGAATTTAGTCGAGTCTGTGCAGGACGATTTTTTTGCTTTGTATTTAAATCAAAATTTAGCTTTTTCTTTACCAGCCCCAAATTTTATTTTGTGGCCCTTATTAGTTTTGGTTTTGAGTATTTTATTGTTTTTTTGTTATCAGGCTTATCAGGCTAAACAATTGACTGTCTGGCCACTGACTTTGATAATCATCGGCGCGGTTTCAAATATTTTGGATCGCTTATTGTATGGCGGGGTAGTGGATTTTATTAGTTTTTGGAATTTCCCGGTTTTTAATTTGAGCGATGTCTATATTAGTTTCGGAGTAGTTTGGTTTTTATACTTGGAGTTTAAAAAACCAAAGTCTTAGAGTTTATTTTTTATCTTCAGCTTCAGACAGTAATTTTTTGACTACAATAAAGATAATAAAAGCCAAGATAATAAAATGAATAGCAGTAGCCAAAAATGAACCCCAGGCTAAATTTATTTTACCCCAAGTCCAAGTAGCTTCTTGCCAACCACCAGCAGGTAGTAGGGGGCTTAAGAGAGGCATAAAAATGTTGGTCACAAAAGATTTGACCAAATCATTGACAGCTTGGCCCATGACAAAGGCAACGGCGACTGAGACTACTTTGTACTCTTTTAAAAATTCTCTAAATTCATTGACTACTCTTACTTTTTTTATCATATTTGTTTAAATTTTAAAGTTATTTTTTTATATTCCAAAATTTTTAAAACTATAAAAATAATATTTAAGGCTATCAAGCCGAAAGTATCTTCCAGCTCAATCTCTACTAGAATTTGGTGGATACTTATCAGCGGCAAAAGCAGATAACTAAAAGATTGGAGTCGTTTCCAATTTTTTTTCAAAACACGCATGGCAAAATTATTTGAGCTGAGGTATAAAAATATCAAAATAATGCCAGCAATTGCTCCGTAGAGCATGAAGTTATTTAGTCCTAGATAATTTTTCACTTGGTAGCCTTTGAGCAGGAAAATGATAGTGGCTAAATGGCTAAAAGCTAGATAAAAACATAAAATACCAAGCTCACGGCGATAAGTCAAAAGCCACATTAGCTCACGGCGGGCAATGATTTTGACAATTGGTTTGATAAACAAAACGAGGATCAAAATTTGCCAAGCCCATTCTCCTAGCTGGCCGGCGAGTGTATGTTGTTGCAAGACGACGAGTAAGATAAATAAAGCTAGTGGGACAAAAACATAGATCAGCCAGTGTATGTTAGTTCTAAATTTGTTAGACTGTAAGTAGTTTAGCCAGGGCTCTAGTTTTTCTAACATTTTGGGATTTTTTTGCACTTCATTTTCCATAAAAAACTTATAACATTATTAGGCTAGTGACAATGCCATAAATAATGACACTGATCATATCTTGGATGACAGTAGCAATGGGCCCAGAGCTTGCGGCGGGATCTTTGTGGTTGCTTTGAAAGCTTTGGGTCACCAGCAAAGCAATCACTGGGGCAGTGCTGATGGCAATAAAAGTGGAAAGAGTGATACTGAGAGCCAAAGGAATGTCTTGTAGCCACCACAAAACTATCAGGCCAGAAAATATACCAAAAAGTACACCAAAGATGATGCCTAATAAAAATTCTTTGTGTAAATAGGTATAAAATTTGGCGTGTCCACTTTTGAGGTCACGAGCATAAATAGAGCCGGTTTGACTACCGATGGCCGCTGAAATGTAGACAATAAAAGGTATAAAAAAAGCTACATGGACATTAGCAGCTAGTACTTTTTCAAAATTGGAAATAATAAAAGAAATAGCGATACCCAAGAAAAGTCCAACCATCAAAGAGGGTGCTCGTAAAAGAAAAATTGTTTTGATGGACTCATAGTCATCGTCTACATAGACGGTTTTTTTATTTTTCATTTGTTTGTTTTTTTGTGTTTTAGATATTCAAATAAAATAGGCAGGAGCGAGACCAAGATAATGCCTAAGATGATAAAGCCCAAGTTTTCTTTGACTATAGGCAGATTGCCAAAAAAGAAGCCACTCAAAGTAAATAAGCTTACCCAGACTAAAGCGCCAATAATATTGAAACTCAAAAAAGTTAAGTAGTGCATTTTGCCTACACCGGCTACAAAAGGAGCAAAGGTACGGACGATGGGTACAAAGCGAGCGAGGATGATAGTTTTTTTGCCGTACTTATCAAAAAAGTTTTGAGTTTTGGCTAGATGTTCTTTTTTGATGAATTTACTAAAAACATTTTCACCAAAGTATTTGCCCATGGCGTAGTTGACGGTGTCGCCTAAAATGGCAGCTAAGGACAAAATAAAAAATAGAATCCAGATATTAAAATCTCCGACCGCAGCCATGGCTCCAGCCACAAAAAGCAGTGAATCGCCCGGTAAAAACGGAGTGACCACTAGGCCGGTTTCTAGAAAAACAATCAAAAATAAAAAGCCATAAACCCAAAGGCCGTAGCTGGCAACTAGAGCAGCCAAATGGCTATCTAGATGTAAAATAAAACTAATTATATTTGTAATCATGAACTTATTATATCATTTGCTGCATAGCGAGGCAATTGACAAAAGCTTTAATTTTGTCTATAGTTAGGAACTAAAAAAGTTCATTGGCAGGAAACAATCGGGAGGAAACAGACATGTTGCGCAAAGTTTGGGTGACCTTTCTCATGTTTGCGCCGATATGGGTGGTCTATAATCAGGGGTCATGCTACTTTGATTCCCGATACTACGCCTATATCTACGCGACTATCAACAAATACATGGCGGTGGCTATGCTTATCATGTCAGCGATTACCACGATAATCGTCTTATCCCTGCTCCAGGAGGCAGCAACGAAACTTGGCTGGGTGCTAGTCGGTATTTTTCTGGGTATTTGTTTCACAGGGATGACTGCGATTTTTTGTCCAGGTCTTAGCTTTCAACTTTTCTATTTCCTGGTCTGGTGTAGCGGCTATTTCTGCGTACCTCTCTTGATTCGCATCCTCATCTAGTCTTCAGCATGATCCAGGATCAGGTGTGTGTGATGATGAAGAAAGCCCCTCCGTGTCCAACGCGAAGGGGCTTTTATAATATTATTTTAAATTTTCTTTGACTCTAAATTTTACTATTTTTTTGATCAAGGCCAGAGGAAGTTTTTGATCAAGAGCAAATTGCACTGAGCCTTTAGCGCCTTTATATTTTGCCAATTCTTTTTCAAAAGCTTTGATTCCACTAGGTGTCGGATAAAAACCAATATGCTTTTTGAAAGCGCCGAAATGAACTAAATTGCCATTTAGTTTGAAAGTGGCTAGTCCATAGCTGATACTTTCGGTGGCTTTTGGTGCCGCCTGAGCAATGCTTTGACGTAAAGCATTGAGTAAAACTTGAGTCTCTTTGGGAAATTGAGCGATGTATCCGTCAATAGAGTTATTTGTTTTCATATAACTTTTAATTTTTTAGTTGAATAATTGCTACTGTCCTATCATCTTTTGATTTGGTGGACTTATATTTTTTCCACTTGTCCGGATCTTCTTTTTCTACTTTTGCTGCTCCTTTTTCCCAGTCATCAATTGTCGTGCCAGTGGGTGTGATAAAATAACCATCGGTGAATAGTTCAATTAAGTTCACGTCGTCACTTGGATATTTAAATACTTTAATAAATTTTGCTGGTGTATTAGTACCATCGATAAAGCCATAGCCTAAATGGTGTGTAGGGTGATTTTGATATTCAAGTTCTTTGAATAATAGTGGCATGATATGATCCCTGCTGCCTTTGATATCGGAAGTTTTTTTGATATATTTAGCCCTTAGTTTGGCATTTGCAAGGTCTATGGGGATTTTTTCTTGGTAAGTATTTTTAGCGTTTATTCGAAAACCTAAATTACCTAAATAAGTAATGATTATTTCCTCTTTAATAAGCCTGACTACAATACAAGCGCAAGTAAATCTATATTGTGCTTGGGCTATGTCTTTGTTAATACCGAGTTTTTTGTAAAGATTTGCTAATTTTTTATTTAAAAATTTTATTAGCTCCACGCCATTTAAGTCAGAAGAGAGGGCAGACTTTACTACTAATTGTGCAGCAATTTCTCCGCCAGTTTTTCCTTGGTATTTACGGCCGCTTTTATCTGTAGAGCCATCGGCAATGACAAAATTTTTTTTATTATAGTCAAAATAATCTTCATTTCTTTCTGCTGTTTTGCCTTGGGAAAAAGTTTGAACTTTAAGCATGAAAAATTATTGATTATTTATTTTAATCTTTTATTGGTAAAATCTAAAACTTTAAAATGATTTTTTTTCAGATATTCTCTGGTGACAGGGTAAAGTACGGGAGCAAAGTTGGTGGTAATTTTTTCAATTTTTTCTACTTTGCCATTTATTTTGGTTTCTTTGTAGATTTCGTTGTATCTGAAATATTTTTTAGCTCGTTTGATAAAAAAATGATTTTTTTCAAAGACATGAAATTTTTCTGCGATAGGCTGAGGAGAAAGTATTTGTCCTTTGAGATGATTTTCTGTTAGCCAGATTTTGAGCTGTAGGGGATAGGCGGACT
>JAGORJ010000023.1 GCA_018062885.1 Patescibacteria group bacterium
CAATTTTTGCTTCCGGTTCTTTCAGCACATTGCCATAAATGCTATTAAATTTACGTACAATTTCTCTAGCTTGTTCAATCATGGGCAGTTGATCTGCGCCTACTGGTACTAAATCAGCTTGAAATGCAGTGATGTCAGCTGTTTGACTAACTGGATAGCCTAAAAATCCAAAAGTTACATCATCTTTAAATAAATCTTTTTTTTGTTGGATTTCTTCTTTGACTGTGGGATTGCGTTTTAGGCGAGCAATTGTAACTAGGTTTGAAAAAAATATTGTGAGCTCAGCAATTTCTGGAATAAGTGATTGGATAAATAAGGTGGATTTTTTAGGATCAATTCCTACAGCTAGATTGTCCATCGCTACTTCATAGACGTTTTTTCTTACTTTTTGAGGGTTGTTAAAATTATCTGTAAGAGCTTGCACATCAGCTATCATCACATAAGTATTATAGGTGTCTTGTAAGGCGACTCTATTTTTGAGGGCACCACAAAAATGCCCAATGTGTAATTGTCCGGTCGGCCTATCACCTGTGAGTATTACTTTTTTCATATATTTTGATATTTAGTATAGTTATTGTAATGCAAGCGTAGTTTTTGGTCAATCCAGAAATATTTGTATAAAAAATCTCCGCCATTCAGGCGGAGATTTTATAAATTTTTGATTTAGACAGAAATGACTACTGGTAAAATCATTGGTCGGCGCTTGGTCTTTTGGAAGACAAATTGTCCGACATCATTTCTGAGTTTGTCTCTTAAAAAAGTATCTTCAGGACTGGTTTTGGTGGTGTTGCATTCATTGACTACTTTTTTGACTTTAGTCCTGATCTCTTCGACGATTTCTTTATTTTCTTTCATATAAATAAAACCACGAGAGATAATATCTGGTGAGCTCACTAGCTTACCATTTTTACGAGAGATAGTAGCAATGAGTACCAACATACCATCTTCAGCCATCATTTGGCGATCTCTTAAGACGATATTGGAGACATCACCGATGCCGAGTCCATCCACAAAAACATAATCAACCTGGACTTTTTGCTTAGCGACTGTGAGACCGTTTTGATCAAACTCAATCACTGAGCCATTATCAGGGACTACTATTTGTTTTTCTTGCCAGCCCAAATTTTTGGCAATATTACCAGACTCCTTGAGCATATAGTGATAGGCATAGACAGGTATAAAGTAGTCGGGCTTAATGGTTTTTAGCATGTGCATAATATCATTACGATTGCCATGACCAGAAACATGAATGTCCATCAGTTCACCGTGAACGACATTGTTACATTGTCTGTATAGACCGTCTTTTAGTTTTTGAATAGTGTTTTCATTACCAGGGATGATGGAGGATGATAAAATCACGGTGTCCATTTTTTTCAGTTTGATTTGACGATGAGCACCTGAGATGATACGAGACAAAACAGCGTTGCCTTCGCCTTGAGCTCCAGTAGCGATGATAACCAATTTGTTATCTGGGTAGCTGTTGATTTGGTCAACTTTGATGATAGTTTCTTTTTTGGTTTTGATATAGCCTAGTTCTTGAGCTATTTCAATGTTCATTTTCATGCTATAGCCATCTAAAGCTACGCGTTTACCCAAAGCTTCTGCTTGAGCAATGATCCAGCCAATCCTTTCTATCTGAGAAGCAAAGGTACCGACAATGATTCGGCCTGGAGCTTGAGAGATCAGCTTATTGAGGTTGTCTTTCATGATTTGGTGTGAGGCTGATGGCCTGACATCGATAGCACCCAAACTTTCTAGCATCAACAAACTTGGTCGTTTGATTTTGCTTAAGTGTGAATAGTCCAAAATAGGCACATTGTTTTGATCTCTTTCCAAAGTCCAATCGCCGGGGTGAATGACTGAGCCTTGTGGGGTCTCAATGATGACGCCGACAGCGTCCATGATAGAGTGTTCCATTTGAAAAAACTTGACTGTCAGTTGGCCAAATTGAAATTGGTCACTGATACTCTTGATCATGATAGTTTTTAGATTTTGAGAAGTATTTTTTTTGTAGTCTTCTACTTTGTGTTTCACCATGGCCAAAGTCAGTGGCCTGCCTACGATAGTTGGGTTGCCTAGTTGCTCAAGTAAAATAGGTGAAGCGCCGATATGATCTAAGTGACCATGAGAAAAAATAACGGCGCGGATATTTTTTTCTTTACCTTTGAGGTAGCTAGTGTTAGGGATGATATAATCAATGCCATGCATGTCCTCGCCCGGAAACTCTAGACCCATATCTAGAATCAAAATGTCTTGACCATACTCAAAGACGGTCATATTGCGGCCAACTTCTTCACAACCACCCAATGGTATGATGCGAAGTTTGTTTGCTCCGGAATTTTTGATGCGGACAGGCCATTTTTTATGACTAGGATTCTTTTTGAATTCTGGTTTTTTAGTAGTACCTGATGCTACTGTATTGCTAGGCGAAACTTTTTTTTCGCCAGCTGGCGGATTATTTTTTTGCGGACGATAGTTGCGACGTGGTTTCTGTATTTGATTAGAAATAGAACCACCAGACAACAGACTATCTGTTGTGTCTTGTATTTTTTTCATAACTGTTTTTTAGTTTAAATTATTTTTTAATTATTAAGCCCACTTTGAGGGGCGACTGTTCTCTTGGTTTTGATGTGCCAAGTGTTAATATTTGAGAAACGATCAGCTGGCAAGTTAACAAAGTTTAAATTGTCCAAACCTTTTAATTGTCGGCTGATAGGATATGTATAAGTAGGATTATATAAGAAGATTGCAAAACGCAAGGCGCTTAGTTTGCTTTGAAAATCTTTGTATAATTTTTCTTTAGTGGCTAAGTCTTGGCTTTCACGAATAGCCTCGATAGTTTGATCAAGTTCTTTGTTGCTCAAGTTACTTAAATTGAGTCCTGGGTGCTTGACTTGAGAGGAATGCCAAAAGGAATACGGGCCAGAGTTTATGTTGATGGTTTCACCAAAAATCAAAACTTCGTAATTTCTAGGCTCCAAAACATCGGTGCGTATTTGGCTTTTGGCGACGATATCTAGCTCGGTTTGAATGCCAATATTTTCCCAGGTCTCTTTGATGATGTTGGCGGTTTTGACATTTTCTGCTTGATCAACTGTGCTTAATTTTAAGCTCAAAGTTTCTTCGCCTTTTTTACGAAATTTCTCCCCATCTGTTTTTAGCCAGCCAAGTTCATCCAATAATACTTGTGCTTGACTAGGGTCAAAGTTTTCACCGTTGACAGTGCTGTCATAGCCAAATGAGTCTGGTAAAATAGGTGAGTGAATTATTTGTCCATCGTTGTTAATCGCTTCGCTTAAAATTTTATTTTTATCAACAGCCAAGCTCAAAGCCCTGCGAAATTTCAAGTCACTCAAAAGAGCTTTTTTCTCGGGGTTAAAAAAGACAGCTGTGTATTGAGGGGAGTGTAATTTTTTGAAAGACACTTCTTTGTTTTTGATACTATCTTTGTAGCTTTTTGGTAGATAAATAAGACCATCAACATTTTTGTTTTGCAAAGCAGCGGCTGCTACTTCAAAGTCAGGGTAAAACTTTAGAGTCAATTCTTCTATATAAGCTTGTCCTAAATGATATTGATCATATGACTCCAAAACATAATTTTTGATATTACCATTGGCCTCTTTGGTCAAAGATTTGAATTTGTATGGACCAGAACCGATCGGTTTTTTATTTAATTCTGCTAGTTGAGCACCAAAATTTGGGATGCTATACCAAAGATGTTCAGGGATAATGCCGACTGTCAAAATTGATAAAAATGGTGGAAAGGCTTCATTTAAAACAAACTGCACCGTGTTGTCATTTAAACGGCTAACATTGACACCATTGAAGCTATTTTTTAAAGGACTCTTGAAATCTGGATTTTTTATTTTATTGACAGTAAAAACAATGTCGTCAGCTAGTATTGGTGTGCCATCATGCCAATACAAATTGTCTCGTAAAGTGAAAGTATAAACTTTCGCTTCAGGGTCAATGGTGAAGCTGGCTGCTAAGTCTGGTATGACATTTCCTTGTTCATCAAATTTCATCAAACCCGAAAAAAGTAAACGGACCAAGTCTCTGTCTACGTCAGAGCTGGCTAGTAGGGGGTTGATCAAATTTGGTGAACCGATGAGGCCTTCGGTATAAGTACCGCCAAAATCAGGACTCAAAACAGAGTTTTGCCACCAGACGCGAGTGCCTAGGGCAAAAACTGCCAAAAATAAAATAACTAAAGTAGCGCTCAAGTGAATTTTTTCTTTTTTGCTGAGAATTTTTGGCAATTGTTTCCACTGAGACCAGTTGGGAATTTTTTTACTGTTCAATTGAGTGAGTAATTTGTGGTTAATATCTTTTTCAGTTTTGTCTAGCAAAAGTGGTTGAATTTTAGCTAAGATATTTTTAGAGGCTTTATAAGCAACAATAGAGAATTTTTTGCTTATTTTTTGTGCCTTAAATAACCAATTTAAATTGAAATTAGGCTGCTTGATAGTTTTTTTGTTTTAATAATGAAAATAACTTAGCTAATAAAAAGACTAGCTAGAGCAGATAAACAAAAGAGAACACTTAGAACAATAGTGGCTGTAAAAATGATTTTTTCTGCGCCACGCTTAGTGCGATAAATGGTGGAGTCGCTACCAAAGGCAGCGCCTAAACCAGCACCCTTTTGCTGTAAGAGGATCAAAATGATCAATAAAATGGCAATAATAATTTGAAAAATATTGAGAGTATTTTGCATAATCAGTTAGTGTTTGAATTATTTTAAAAGCTGAAACTCTTTGTATACTAACAAAAAAAGCTTAACTTGTCAACTATTTTTAAAGTTTTTACGATGCGCTAAGCGGTAGTTTTTGATGCCAAATTTATGAGCTTGATTACGCATATTTTGGACAAATAGCGAGATTGGGTCTATTTTTGACAATTTTATAGAGTTTTTTTGACCAGGCTGAAAAATTTCTTCTTCCTTTTTGGCTAAAGAAACAGTTTTGGCTTGCCAGGTTTTGGAAAGACTTGGATAAACGGTGCTTAGCTGTGCTTTACCGCCATCTAAGATGACTAGATCTGGCTCAGGCCACTCTAGATGCTTTTGGCGTCTTTCTAAAACTTGTTTGAGAGAAGCAAAGTCATTTGGACCCTCAATGCCTTTGATTTTGAAAAGACGATATTGGCCAGCTGCGATTTGTCCATCCACAAAAACAATCATGGAGCCATAAGAAAAATTACCTTGAATATTGGAAATATCATAAACTTCTATTCGTCTTGGTAGTTTTGGTAGCTGTAAAAGTTTTTGTAGCTCAACTAATATTTTGTATTTTGATTTTTGCTGATTTTTTTCAAAAAAGTTTTCTGCATTTTTTTTGAGTAGTTCCAGCAATTTTTTATTTTTGGCTTGGCGAGGGACAATGTTTTTGATAGCTTCTTGGCTAATATTTTTTATCTCAAGTGCCACTGGACTGATGATCTCTTTGGGTAAATCTTTTTGTTGACTATAAAATTGTTGCAAAATACTTTCAAAGATTTCTGCCTCCGTGTTAGCCAGTTTATTTTCTACGATAAAATTAAACTGGTCACCTAAAATACCGTTACGTATTTTCATGATCACCACCGCTACTTGCTTGCCAAAGCTCGCGCAGTTAATCAAGTCTTGATTTTTATTTTTTTGATCAACAATTTTTTGTTTTTCTTGGAGACGTTGTAAGGCTTGCAGTTGGTTTCTTTTTTTGACGGCTAGCTCAAATTGTTTTTGTTCACTGGCAACTTTGATTTCTTTTAATAGTTTTTCTTTTAAGCTTTGGCTGTTGCCTTTGATGATCAGCTCTGCTTCAGTGACAATTTTTTGGTAAGCATCAGAGTTGATAAATTTTTCACAAGGTCCGTCACACAAGCCCAAGTGGTACTGCAAACAAACTTTTCCTTTAGGCAAAACACTCAAGTCTCGTTTGCAAGTTCTTAGAGGCAATATTCTGTGCAACAAATGAACGATATTTTTGGCCGTCATAGTGGAGGTGTATGGACCAAAGTGTTTGCCTTTGGCTATCTGATTGCCGTGAGTGACAATGATGCGCGGAAAAGCTTCAGCCGTGATCACAATGTAGCCCCAATTTTTATCATCTTTTAAAACAATATTATATTTTGGTTGATGTTTTTTGATTTGAGATGCTTCTAGTAACAAGCTTTCTAATTCATTGTCTACAATAGTGTATTGAATTTTGCTAATTTCTTGAAGCATTTGTTGCTTAGCTTCTGTCAAATCCTGACTGCGTAGCCAATAAGAATTTACCCGTTTAAACAGGTTTTTAGCTTTGCCAATATAAATAATCTTTCCTGTTTTATTGAGGAAAAAATAAATACCCGGATTTTGAGGGATAGTTTTGAGACTGTTTGCTAACATGTTTTTATTATAGCGTAGATTTAGATTGACATAAAGTCAAAAAAATTGCTAGGCTTAATCTTGATAAGAAGTTCTTCCAAACAATTAGATGGAGGGCAGATGATCATGTGCACGATCAAAGCTTGTGCTTGGGTTTTTTTGTGTATTGCTGTAGACAAACTCAATCGTTTTCGCAGGTCTTTACTAGGTCTAGGTGGCTTTTTCTTTACTCTTTGTTGGATCTGTATAAGTTGGTTGATTTGGTGGTGGCGAGAGTATCTACCGGCGCCAGCAAATCAAAAACCAATTTTCGATCCAGATGAGCACTGACGATACTCTGTACGACACAAAACTGCTCCGCGCTGAGACGGGGGCGGTTTTTTTGTTGCTATGAAGTTTTTTAGTTTTATTTATTCAAAGCAGCGCGAGTAGCTGGACCTACATAGCCAAATTGGTCTATGTTGTTAGCTTTTTGAAAAGCTTTAATCGCGACTTCTGTGACGGTACCGAAGTAACCGGTGATCTGAGGGTAATTAAAATACCCTAAAGATTTTAATTTTGTTTGTAGTTGTCTGATTTCTTCACCTAGGCTACCAAGCTTAAGAAAATTTTTGAAAATATATTTATTTGTGGAACTGGATAAATTTTCTCCGTCAGTATATATAGTTTCGTCAGAAATTATTTGAATGTCATTCCATTTATAGCCTAGAGTATTAAAAATTTCGCCATCTACAATCCATCTTTTTTTGTTATTTTCTAGTAAATAAACTTTTGGAGAGTTGCTGTATTTGATTAACTTAGAAATTGTTGGTTCGTTTAGTATAGAACTCATGGTTAATTCGGCTCGATTGACATAAAGATTAGCAAATTTTATTTCCAAATCTTTCATACCATCATTATCTAAGTCTATTGTTTTGCTTTCGGCTAAGTTTAATTTTACGATTTGTGGTGCGGAATTAATTTGTAGGGTGATAATATTGTTTAACAAATCTAAATCAATTATTTTAAAATGATGTTCTTGAGTAGTTTCATTATCATGATTACTCACCGTCGCTTGAAAGCTAGCACTGGAATTGATATACGCTAACACATTTGTTCCGGTGTTGTTAATATCTCCGATATTAGAGTTTTGTCCCATAGCAATATTGGCACTGACCTGGCCAAAGCCTGTGGCAGGAGGCAGAGCAACTACACCGCCACCGCCACCATTGGTATTTGCGGTGCAAGCACCGGTGGCAATAGTCACGTTGTCCGTCCAAGCTGTTGATATGGTGCTACCATTACGTGCTTTGACTCTAAAAGTATACTCTGTACCGCAAGTCAAAGATGCGGATGACCAAGAGCTGTCAGTGGTCCAGCCAGAGTTAGTGCTGGCTGTCATATTTTCGATATAATATTCTGTGCCATTTGGGTTGCTGTTGGCATTCCAAGAAGCGGTGATAGAAGTATTAGTTTGGCTGGCACTTGTCAGGCTAGTTGCTGCATTGGCCAAAGTATAGACAGTGGCAGAACTAGCAGAGCTTGTGCTTTCGCCTCGGCTATTATGATAGGCTTTGACACTGACACTATAAGCAGTGTTTGGCGTGAGACCAGTCGCTTGATAAGACTCGCTATCAGCCGCTAAATCATCGACGTCAGTACCAGCAATGCTTTCATAGTCAAGACGATATGAATCTTCAAAATTGGCATTGTCTGTCCAAGTCCAAGTAATAGCAGTGGAGGAGTCAACTGTTGGCGTACCAATTGTTGGTGCGCTTGGTTTGGTGTCTGTTGCAGAGGCAGTAGCAACTTCAGTAGAATTACCCGCAATATTTTGCGCTATTACTTTATATTGATAGCGTTCATTAGTACTTGGGGGATTACCAGCATTATTTGTGCTGTTATCTACAAAGCTAGTGGTATTAGCCGCTACTGTCCCGATCTCTGCATATGATCCCCAGCCCGCACCTATGTCATCACGACGTTGGATGACAAAATTATCTTCGTCACTGGCATTGTCTGTCCAAGTGACGGTGATTTGAGTGTCAGAATTATAAGCAGCACTTACAGCACTTGGATCACTTGGTGCGGAGCTTGCTAAAGCATTTCCCATTTGCATTTGCACGTTGCTAGAGATGTCACCCAAGTATTGGACATAAGCAATGTTGTTAGTGTCATCAATATAGGAATTGTAATTTGTGCCCAAGTAAGTGT
>JAGORJ010000024.1 GCA_018062885.1 Patescibacteria group bacterium
ATTGTGGTGCAAAGATAGTCTATTAGATTGACTTTTAGCCACCTCCATGCTTTAGTATGGGGGTGGTTTTTTTATCAAATATTCGTTATAATTAAGGCAAGTTAAATTTTATTTATATGCTTATGTTCAAGAAAAAATGGTTTATTTTGACTCTGATTGTGGTCGTTATTGTTGTTATTTCGATGTTTTTTAACAAAGGAGGCAAGGAATCTCCTTATGTGACAGCTAAAGCTGTGGTACAAGATATCAAACAAACAGTAGAAGTGACTGGTCAGGTAGAGTCGGCGGATGATATTGATCTCAATTTTTTGCGTTCCGGCATTATTGCCAATGTTAATACTAGTGTTGGTCAAAAAGTAAAAGCTGGGCAAGTATTAGCTTCTTTGCGCGCAGGTGATGCGGCTTCGCAAGTTGCAGACGCCAGAGCTTCTGTGGCAATTGCTGAGAGCAATCTTAAGGAGCTTTTAGCTGGTTTAAGTACTGAAGATTTGGTAGTTTTGCGAGAAGAGGTGGATGCGGCGGAGGTAGCTTATCAGACAACTCAAGACGCTTTGGTTGACTTGGAAGACACCAGAGACCAAGAAATGGCAAATTTGATAGCTAGCGGCAATAATATTTTAAATGATAAACCATCTATAGCTCATTATGCTTTGGATATAGTAGAAGAGGCTATTATTAGTAGCGATGCCGAGTATTATTTGTATGTCTTGAATCAGTCCACTTTTTTGGATGCTCGCATCAAATATCATACAGCCAAAGATAGTTTAGATAATTTTTTGGCTACTTTTGATCCGGCCGCTAATGCTGATAAAGCAGTCTTATTAAATTCTTTAGACTCTTTAGCAGATGTCTTAAATGATGCTTTGATTAGCGTTAACGCTGCCTTTGACACTATGCTAGTGACCATTGAAAATAGTACTTATACAGCTACGGTGATTGCTGGTTATAAAACTAGTTTTAATACCCAAAATACAACTTTAAGTACAGCGATTACTAGTATTCAAACAGCCAGTAATAATTTGCGTAGTAAAGAAATTTATTATCAAACTCAGCTTAATGCCGCCAACAACAGCATTGCCTCTGCATTGTCTAGTTTGAATTTAAGTAAAGCCAAACTTGCTTCCAAAGAAGCGCCACCAAGAGATTTTGAGATTGCTTCAGCTGAGGCTAATGTTCGTCGTGCTCAAGCTACTTTAAATAGATATTTGAGTGATTTTTCAGAGACTGTGATCAAAGCCCCAGTTGACGGTACGATCACCAAAGTAAATTTTAATGCCGGTGAAAATAGTTCAGCTTCTCAGCCAGTCATCTCTATGATCGGTGAAAGCAAATTACAAATTGAAGTCAATGTGCCGGAGTCAGATATTACCAAGATTGCTGTAGCAGATAATGTAGAAATTATTTTAGATGCTTTTTCAAGCTTGGAAAAGTTTTTCGGTGTAGTTACTTTTATTGATCCAGCTTCTACTATTATCAATGGTGTGACTTATTACAATGTTAAAGTAGATTTTAATGAACCTCAAGATAAAATTAAATCAGGCATGACAGCTGATCTTACTATTTTTACGGATGAAAAAACTGGAGTTTTGGTTGTACCTAGTCGTTCTATAGTTATTCGTGATGGCGTTCAATATGTGCAAATTTTACAAGGAGAAACTTTGGTAGAAAGACAAGTGACGGCTGGCTTAAAAAGTGATGATGGTGTGACCGAAATTATTTCTGGAGTTTCTGAAGGTGAAGATATTATCACCTTGGTCAAAGAATAAATAAAATAAAAATGATAGAATTAAAAAATGTTTTTAAAGAATTTGAAAATGGTGAAGAGGTTACTAGTGTTTTGCAAGATATAAATTTTGGGATTGAAAAAGGTGAGTTTGTGTCTATCATGGGACCTTCTGGTTCTGGCAAATCAACTTTGATGCATATCTTAGGTTTTTTGGACACTGTAAGCTCTGGTCAATATTTATTTTTTGATAAAGATGTCAGTAAACTTTCTGAGGATGAGCTGGCAGTTTTGCGTAACAAAAGTGTAGGTTTTGTCTTTCAAAACTTTAATCTTTTACCCAAAACTACTGTCTGGGAAAATGTCCGTCTGCCTTTATTGTATACAGAAAAAAAGAGTGACTATGCGATAGTGGATCAAATGATCAAAAGTGTCGGTCTTGAACATCGTCGTGATTATTTTTCCAATCAGCTTTCTGGCGGTGAAAAACAACGCGTAGCTATTGCTAGAGCTTTGGTGAATTCTCCAGACATTATTTTTGCTGATGAGCCAACAGGAAATTTAGACTCAAAATCTGGCTTGCAAGTTATGTCTATTTTGCAAAATTTAAACAAAGAAGGCAAAACTATTATTTTAGTTACTCACGAAACTTATACCGCTGAGCATGCTAAAAGAATTATAAAAATTAAAGATGGTAAAATTATTGAAGATACTGATAAGTTTGAACGCAAGTTAGCTGACAATTTAACTGATCTAAAATAAATTTGTCATGATGGATGTAAAAAAATTAAAAAATTCTTTTAATCCAGTGCAAATTTTGTGGCGAAATAAAACTCGTACTTTTTTGACTTCTTTAGGAATTATCATTGGTATTGCCTCGGTGATCATCATCATTTCCGTGGGCGCGGGTGCTCAAAGTTTGATCCTCAATCAAATCAAAGGTATTGGCTCTGATCTATTGGGTATTTTACCTGGTGGCACTGATGAAAGTGGTAGACCCTCGGCTACTTTGGGTGTCTCGGTGACAACTTTGACTTATGAGGATGTACAAGCCATGGCCAAATTGCCTGAAGTCTCATTTTCTACTGGATATTCTCGTGGCGTTGGCACAGTGACTTGGCAAAACAGGACAACGGATACTAATTTTGTCGGTGTGACCAGTAGCTATCCAAAAGTAGAGGAGGCTGAAGTAGTGGTTGGCCGTTTTTTGTTGCCCGAAGAGGATTTTGGTGTGATCAAAAATGTTATCTTGGGTTGGCAAGTCAAAGAAGATTTATTTGGTGACATTGATCCTTTGAATGAAACTATTAAAATAAATAAAGAAACTTTTAGAATAGTCGGTGTGATGGAAGAAAGAGGTTCGGCTGGTTTTCAAAATCAAGATGATCAGGTTTTTATCCCTATCGAAACCGCGCAAAAATTACTTTTGGGCGTAAACCATCTGGGTTTTGCTCGAGCCAAAATTGCTGACGGAGTAGACACAGAAGTGGCCGCCGCCGCAGTTAGCGCCTTATTGAGAGATAGGCATGATATTGAAAATGCTGAGGAAGATGATTTTACAGTCGGCACTTCAGAAGAGGCGATTAGTAGTCTCAAAAGTATCACAGACGCTTTAAATTATTTTTTAGCAGCGGTGGCAGCTATTTCTCTGCTGGTTGGTGGCGTTGGTGTGATGAATATCATGTTTGTGGCAGTGTCAGAGCGTACTCGAGAAATTGGCTTACGCAAAGCCGTTGGCGCAAAGCCTAGAGATATTAGTCGACAGTTTTTAGCTGAGGCTTTATTACTCACTTCTTTTGGTGGTTTGATTGGAATTCTTTTTGGGATAAGTTTTTCTTGGCTAGTTAGTTTAGTGGCTCAGGGTCTTGGTTATGACTGGGATTTTGTGATTTCCGCCTTTTCTATTATTTTAGCCGTGGGTTTTATCGCTGTGGTTGGTTTGGCTTTTGGCTGGTATCCATCGGTCAAGGCAGCTGGCCTCAATCCTGTGGAAGCTTTAAGGTACGAATAATTATGCAATACAGAGAAGCAGTTAAAATAGCCGTCAGAGCTTTGAAAGCCAACAAAGGTAGATCCATGTTGACGATTTTGGGTATTGTGATTGGTATTGCGGCTGTTTTGGTGGTGATGTCAGCGGGAAACAGCATTGAAAAGTTTATTTATGCTGAGATGGATAGCTTCGGTAGTGACTTAGTGCAAACTGAAACTAAGGTGCCTAGCACCAAACATGCTTCCTCAGAAAATGCTATTTCTATGACTCAAGGTGTGACCGTTACTACTTTGAAATTGTCAGACAAAGAAGCGATCTTAAAATTACCAAACATCGCAAAAAACTACGCCGCTTTTATCGGGCAAGAAGTTTTGACTTGGGATGCTAAAGTAAAAAGCTCCATGGTGATGGCAGCTTCTTCTGAGATGCTAGAAATTGATGCTTTAGATGTTGATCAAGGTAGATTTTTTAGCACCGAAGAAGATGATTCTTTGGCTAGAGTGGTAGTTTTGGGCAGTAAGACCAAGGAAAAATTATTTGGTCAAAGCGATGCTATTGGCCAAAACATTAAGATTCGTAAAATTAATTTCAAAGTCATTGGTGTCACTAAGTCAGCTGGCGGCTCTTTATTTTTTGATCGTGATCAGATGGTGTATGTGCCGATACAAACAGCGCAAAAATTATTGTGGGGCATTGATTATGTCAACTTTATTGCTTCACAAATGATTGACCCTGAGAAAGATAAAGAAACTGTTTCAGATATTACAAATTTATTGAGAGAGCGTCATGATATTTCAGACCCGGTTAAAGATGATTTTGCGGTGGCTTCTATGGATGACGCTAAAGAATTATTAAATACCGTTTTTGGTGGCGTGCAGTTGTTGTTGATTGCCTTGGCTGGTATTTCTTTGGTGGTTGGTGGTGTGGGCATTATGAATATTATGTATGTTTCGGTGTCTGAGAGAACTTTTGAGATTGGTCTGCGTAAAGCTCTAGGCGCTAAATACAAAGATATCATGCAACAATTTTTGACCGAGGCAGTGGCTGTCACTTTTTTGGGGGGCATAGTCGGCGTTGCGCTTGGTATTATGCTTAATTATTTGATCTTTATTTTAGCCTCATCCAAAGGCTTTACTTGGGAATTAAGCTTGCCCTTGTCTGCCTTGATTACTTCTTTGAGTTTTGCGGTGATTTTGGGTTTGGTCTTCGGTTTGTTTCCTGCCAAAAAAGCGGCCTTACTTGAACCGATACATGCTTTGAGAAAAGAATAGAAAAAATTATTGTATATTTTTTGGCTAATATTAGCTGATATTTATTTAGACTTAGCACTCCTTGACTTGGAGTGCTAAATGCTTTATAATATTTTTATGAATAGCAGGCAAGACTTATTATTGAAAGCAATCGTAGAATTGCATATTGATAGTGCTAATGCAGTAGGCTCAAAAACTTTGGTTGAAGAAGCTAAGTTTGATTTATCGACGGCGACTATTCGCAATGAAATGTCCACGCTAGAAACAGATGGTTTTATTTATCAGCCACACACTTCTTCTGGTCGTGTGCCTACCATCAAGGGCTATCAGTATTATTTGGACAATTTATTGTCAGTGCAAAATTTATCAGAAGAAGAAGAAAGAGAGCTAAAAAAAGTTTATCAAAATGGAGTCAGAGATTTGGCTAAATATTTGGTAGATAAGACTCAGCTAGCCAGCATCATTGCTTTTGCGCCATCAGACTTTTATTTTACAGGCTTGTTCAATCTTTTTTCTCAGCCAGAGTTTGAAGATTATAAAATGGTTTTGTCCATGAGTCAGGTGGTAGATAGTTTGGAAAAAGCTTTAAATGGCGTTTATCATCAAATCAGTGAACCAAAAGTTTTATTGGGCCCAAACAATCCTTTTTCTGAGTATTGTTCGGTTGCCATCACGCCTTTAGAAACAAAAGATAGAGAATTATTGGCTATTTTGGGGCCAGTGAGAATGGACTATAATAAAATCTTAGCACTACTGGCTTCTGTAGTTAAAATAACAAAAGTATGACAGACAAAAATATAAAAAAAGACGAAGCAAAAATTTCCAGCAGAGAACAAGAGCTTGAGCAAGAAGTGGCGGACAATTTAGCTGGTTGGAAAAAAGCTTTAGCAGATTATCAAAATTTACAAAAAGAATCAGACAATAAAATTGTTGATTTAAAAAAAATGATGTTGACCAATATTCTTTTTGATCTTTTTCCGATTTTTGATAACTATAAAACTGCTGTCCAACATATTCCGGAAACAGAGAAGCAATCTGCTTGGGCAGTTGGGCTAGAGCACATCTTAAAACTCTGGGAAAGTTTTTTGCAAGAACACAATGTAGAAGAAATTAGTGCTCAAGGCAAAATATTTGATCCCAATATCCATGAGGCACTTGCTCAAGTGGCAGATAAAAATCTAGCTGATCAGCAAATAGTAGAAGTGAAACAAACTGGCTATCAGATTCAGGAGCAAGTTATTCGCCCAGCAAAAGTTATAATTAATAATTTAGAATAAAATAATTTAAGAAAGGAGAAAAAAATATGTCATTAATACAATGGAACCCATTTTTGGACACTTTTGACAATTTGGAAAATGCCAATTTTATTCCCGCTATTGATGTTTATGAAAACAAAGATAGCGTGGTGATTGAGGCAAGTTTGGCTGGCATTAAGCCAGAAGATGTCAATATTTCTGTAAAAGATGATATTTTTTCTTTGGAAGGTTCAAGACGCGAAACCTCAGAGGTGGAAGAGAAAAATTATTATCGCAAAGAAGTTCGTACTGGCTCTTTTCATCGTTCAGTGATGTTGCCAGCTTCCGTGCAAGCAGATCTAGCTGAGGCACATTTTGAAAACGGTTTGCTTAAAATCATTTTGCCAAAAGAAGAAAGAGCAAAATCAAAAAATATTCAGATTCAAATTAAAAAATAATCAATGTTACATTTAAATAACAATCCTTCAAATCTCAAAATAGTTCGCCGTTGCCCGGTTTGTGCTAGTGAGTACAACCAAAATAAAATCCAAGTTTTAGAGGAGAGTGAATATGGTCTTTTGACTTATATCACTTGTCAAACTTGTGGATCAAATTTGTTGACCAAAATCTCTACACTTTCTCAAGGTTTAGTGGGTCAGGCCATTTTGACCGATTTAAAGGCTATTGAAGTGATCAATTTTGCCGGCGGTGATGATTTGACGGCTGATGAGGTCTTACAAATGCAGTTTAATCTTTATAATAAAAAATTAATTAATCAGTTTCGTCTCAAGAGCTTTGATAATAAAGCGGAAAGGACAAAATAATTTTATGAGTAAAATATTAGGAATCGATTTAGGTACCACCAACTCAGCTTTTGCGATTATAGAAGGTGGTCAACCAAAAATTTTGGAAAACAAAGAGGGTGCTCGTACTACCCCGTCAATTGTCGCTATTGGCAAAAGTGGTGAAAGATTGGTTGGTTTACCAGCTAAAAGACAAGCAGTTACCAATGCCTCTAATACCATTTTTTCTGTCAAAAGATTAATTGGTCGTCGTTTTGAAGACGATGAAGTACAAAAAGATCTAAATATCATGCCTTACAAAATCGTCAAAGGTGGCGAAGGTGTGAAAGTGACTATGGGCGACAAAGACTACAGTCCACAAGAAGTGTCTGCGATGATTTTGCAAAAGATCAAAGCCGATGCCGAAAGTAGATTGGGCGAAACTATCACTGAAGCCGTGATCACTGTGCCAGCTTATTTTGATGACTCACAGCGTCAAGCTACCAAAGATGCTGGTAAAATTGCAGGCCTTGAAGTCAAACGTATTATCAATGAGCCAACGGCCGCGGCACTT
Organism: Patescibacteria group bacterium; assembly: GCA_018062885.1. Classification (GTDB taxonomy): domain Bacteria; phylum Patescibacteriota; class Patescibacteriia; order UBA1558; family GWA2-36-10; genus CAIRBL01. The sequence goes on from JAGORJ010000024.1 coordinate 7,555, forward strand.
GCTTATGGTTTTGATAAGAAAAAAGATCAACAAGTAGTTGTTTATGATTTGGGCGGTGGTACCTTTGATGTCTCAGTGCTAGAAGTGGCAGCTGACACTGTCGAAGTCAAATCAACTAACGGTGATACTCATTTGGGTGGTGATGACTTTGATCAAGTTTTGATCAATTGGATTATTGATGAATACAAAAGACAAGATGGTATTGATTTAGGCAAAGACAATTTGGCTCTACAAAGACTCAAAGAGTCAGCTGAAAAAGCCAAAATTGAACTTTCTTCTTCTTTGGAAACCGAAATCAATCAGCCATTTATTACGACCGATGAAAGTGGTCCAAAACATTTGGTGATGAAATTGACTCGTGCCAAATTAGAAGAGTTAGTTGGTGATTTAGTGGAAAAAACTTTGGAACCATGCCGAAAAGCTTTAGCTGACGCTAAACTTGATAAATCAGCGATTGAAGAAGTTATTCTAGTCGGTGGTATGACTCGTATGCCACTGGTGCAAAAAAAGGTAGAAGAATTTTTTGGTAAAAAACCAAACATTTCAGTCAATCCTGATGAAGTAGTAGCCATGGGTGCAGCCGTGCAAGCTGGTGTTTTGCAAGGTGATGTCAAAGATGTGCTTTTGCTTGATGTGACTCCACTTACTTTGGGCATTGAAACTATGGGTGGTGTCCGTACGCCTTTGATTGATAGAAATACCACTATTCCTACCTCAAAGAGTCAGATTTTTTCCACCGCCGCTGATAGTCAGCCAAGTGTAGAAATTCATGTTTTGCAAGGTGAAAGAGAGATGGCCGTTGATAACAAAACTTTAGGTCGTTTTACTTTGTCAGGTATTGCTCCAGC